>LOEX01000051.1 GCA_001516125.1 Sphingomonadales bacterium BRH_c42 | reverse complement strand
AAGGCCCGATGCCTGCATGCCTGCGGCCAGCGCCAGCCCGCCGCCAAACATCATGATCACGCCCCACGGCGCGCGATCGGCCTCCTGCCACACCAGCAGCGGCCTCCCGGTGCCGTCGGGTAGCACGAACAGCGCGAGGCCCGCAATCACCGCGATCGTGCCATCGGTCCAGCTATCCTCGGGCAGCAGCGGCGCAACCAGGAGCTGGGTCATCCACAACAGGAACGTGATCGCGATGACCGGCAGCAGGCGCTTTTCCGCGACCGACCATGGAGCATGATCGTCAATCGCGGCGCGCGCAGCTGCGATGTCGAACGGGCGGTCGGCCACGCGCTGCACCTTGGCAATGATCAGCGCTGCGATCGGTATGCCCAGCACCACCACCGGCAGGCCGTAGGCCATCCATTGGGCAAAGCTGATCCTGACCCCGATCATGTTGTCGAGCAGGGCCACGGCGATGCCATTGGTTGGCGATCCGACGATCGTGCCGAGCCCGCCGATGCTCGCGGCAAAGGCGATCCCCATCGGCAAGGCTCCCGACAGGCCGTCTGTATCGCCTTCGCGCATGCCGCCTCCTGCCAGCACCGCCAGCGCCATCGGCATCATGATGAGCGTGGTCGAGGTGTTGGAGATCAGCATCGAGAGCAGCGCCGCGCTGATCATGAAGGCGAGCAGCAGGCGCGCCTGCCCGCCCTTGGCACCGACCAGCCTGAGAATGGTGAGCGATAGCCGCCGGTGCATCCCCGTGCGCTCTATCGCCAATGCCAGGAAAGCCCCGCCCAGCAGCAGGAACAGGATCGGCGCGTAATAGCTGGAGGCCGTTTTTGCCGCGGTCGATACGCCCGCCAGCGGCAGTACCACAAAGGGCATCAGCGCAGTGGCGGTCAGCGGCACCGCCTCGGTCATCCACCAGGCAGCCATGAGCACCACGAGGCCCGCGACCAGCCATGCAGCATCGGGCATTCCGGCGGGTGCGGGAGCAAGAGCGCCGACCGAGAGGACCAGCGCCCCGATGCCGAGGCCGATACGCTTTGCGGTCATCGTGGCCAGACCCTCCCCCGGCGCTGTGAGCCTACTTCGGTGCGAGCACCATCAGCATCTGGCGCCCTTCGAGGCGCGGGAAGGCTTCGACCTTGGCCACTTCCTCGACATCTTCCTGCACCTTCCTGAGCAGATCCATGCCGAGGTGCTGGTGCGCCATTTCGCGCCCGCGAAATCGCAACGTGATCTTCACCTTGTCGCCATGTTCGAGGAACTTGGTCACATTACGCATCTTCACGTCATAATCGTGCGTGTCGATGTTGGGACGCATCTTGATCTCCTTGATCTCCTGCGTCTTCTGGGTCTTGCGCGCGGCATTGGCCTTTTTCTGCGCCTCGTAGCGGTATTTGCCGACATCGAGGAACTTGGCCACCGGCGGATCGGCGTTGGGAGAAACTTCGACGAGGTTCAGGCCGAGTTCGTTGGCCTGCTCCATCGCTTCCTTTGTGTACATGACGCCGAGATTTTCGCCGTTCTCGTCGATCACGCGCACTTTGTCAGATTGGATGAATTCATCGTAGCGTGGGCCGCTCTTGGTAGGCGGGGCCAGCATTCGCCGGGGTGGACGGGCTATGTGTTTTCTCCTGTAACAGCCTTGATTCTGTGCGCGCTATGTAATGACAATGATCGGGATAAGCTAGGGGGTGCAATCAGGCCGCAGCGCGCCACAGCGGGAATTGCATCAGCCTGTCTTTTGCGGGCAACACCGCGCTGATCGCGCGCGCGGGTTGCAGCGCATCGAGGATCGCCCGATCGCGCGCATCCATGCCCCCCGTATAGGCGCCGAAAGCGGGCAGGATCATCCGGCCCGAATGCCCGGACGCGCCCTCGGCAACCACCGCGCATGGGCGCACGATATGCCGCTCGCGAACGCGCAGCCGCAGCTTGGGGTGGAAATGGCCGGAAATCTCGGGCCGCGCTTCGCCCGCGCTTGCTTCATGCCGCAGCGTGATGCCCGCTATCTCCAGTTCGCGCACAAGAGTACCGCGAAGCTTGCCGCTCAACCCCTCGTCATGATTGCCGGTGATCCACACCCATTCGGAAGCGCGGGTCAGCGCATCTAACATGCCCGCCGCATGCGGCTCCAACCGGTCCTCGCCGCCCGTATCGTGGAAGCTGTCACCCAGCGCATAGACACGCCGTGCCCCGGTTTCGCGCAATGCCCCCGCCAGCCGGGCGAGCGTTTCGCGGCTGTCATAGGGCGGGATCATCTGCCCGTGGGAGGCAAAGAAGCTGCCCTTCTCCAGATGCAGATCGGCCACCAGCAGCGCCCGCTCGCGCGGCCAATAGAGCGCGCGCGAGGGCGTGAGGACCAGCTCCTCTCCGCAAAAGGGTAGCGCGAACGAAAGGGGAACCATGGTTCCCCCTTGCCGCCAAACGGGCAGTTTGGCAAGGGAGCGGGATGACTGATTGGCGACCACACACGCAGCGCGCGCAGGAATGGTTCGACAGCCTGCGCACCCGTATCTGCGCCGCGTTCGAGGAAATCGAGCGCGAGGCGGGTTCTGACGCGGCGTTCGAATACCAGAGCTGGACGCGCGAGGAAGCGGGCAATCCCGATCCCGGCGGCGGCACCCGCGCGCTGATGAAGGGCAAGGTGTTCGAGAAGGTCGGTGTCAATGTCTCGAGCGTGCAGGGCAGTTTCGCGCCCGAATTCGCCGCCACGATCAACGGGGCGAGCGCCGATGCGCCCGGCTTTACCGCCACCGGGATCAGCCTGGTGGCGCATATGGCCAATCCGCATGTGCCCGCCGTTCACATGAACACGCGCTTCCTCACCACACAGGCGGCATGGTTCGGCGGCGGGGCCGACCTCAACCCGCCTATTCCGTATGAGGAGGATACGCAGGAATTCCACGCCGCATTCCGCGCCACCTGCATGGCGCACAACCCGACCTGGTACGAACGCTTCAGCAAATGGGCGGACGAGTATTTCTTTATCCCGCATCGCGGCGTGGCCCGCGGGGTTGGCGGAATCTTCTACGATCACATGGAATGCGGCGACGAGCCCGCGTTTGAGCGTAATTTCGCCTTTACCCGCGACGTTGGCGAAACGTTCCTCGATGTCTTCCCGCGGCTGGTACGCCGCCGCATGGGTATGGAATGGAGAGAGGCGGACAAGCGCCGCCAGCTCGAATGGCGCGGTCGCTATGCCGAATTCAACCTCGTATATGACCGGGGCACGCTGTTCGGGCTGAAGACCGGCGGCAATGTCGAAGCGATCCTGATGAGCCTGCCGCCCGAAGCGGTGTGGGAGTGATCCCCGGTCTTTTTGCATTGCAATAAACCCTGCGGCACCGCACATTCGTTTTACCATGCTGCGCCAGTACGAACTTGTCGAACGGGTCCTGGGATACGATCCAGACGCCGATGAGGCGCTGCTCAACCGTGCCTATGTCTATACCGTGCAGAAGCACGGATCGCAGCAGCGTGCCAGCGGCGATCCTTACTTCAGTCATCCGGTCGAGGTCGCGGGGCTGATGACCGATCTCAAGCTCGATCAGGAAACCATCGTCACCGCGCTGCTCCACGATACGGTCGAGGACACGCTGGCCACCATCGAGGATATCGAGGCCAATTTCGGACCCCAGATCGCCCGGCTGGTCGATGGCGTGACCAAGCTGAGCAAGATCGAACAGATGGCTGAGAATGAGCGCGCGGCGGAAAACCTGCGCAAGTTCCTGCTGGCGATGAGCGAGGATATCCGCGTGCTGCTGGTCAAGCTGGCCGACCGGCTGCACAACATGCGCACGCTCCATTACATCAAGAGCCCGGCCAAGCGGCAGCGCATCGCGCGCGAGACGATGGATATCTATGCCCCGCTGGCCGAACGGGTGGGCATGTACGAATACATGCGCGAGATGCAGCTGCTCGCCTTCGAACAGCTCGAGCCCGAAGCCTTCGCCACGCTGGAACGGCGGCTCGAGGAACTGCGCAGCAAGGACGGCGGGCAGGTCGATGCGATCGCGCTCAAGATCAAGCAGGCGCTGGCTGAAAGCGGGCTCAAGGTCGAGGTTTCGGGCCGCGAGAAGCATCCCTACTCGATCTGGAAGAAGATGGCCGAGCGCCACGTCAGCTTCGAACAGGTGACCGACATCATGGCCTTTCGCGTGATCTGCGAGAACGAGGCCGATTGCTATCGCGCGATGGGGGTGCTGCACACGACCTGGCAGTTCCTGCCTGGCAAGTTCAAGGACTATATCTCCACGCCGAAGGTCAACGGCTATCGCTCGCTGCACACCTCGCTGATGTATGAGAACTCGATGCGGGTCGAGGTGCAGATCCGCACGCGCGAAATGCACCGGCGCAACGAATTCGGGCTGGCGGCGCATTGGGCCTACAAGCAGGACGACCGGCCCGACGGGCAGGTCGGCTGGCTGCGCGACCTGATCGAGATTGTCGATGCCAGCCACGATGCCGAGGAATTGCTCGAACACACGCGGCTGGCGATCTATCAGGACCGTATCTTCGCCTTTACGCCCAAGGGTGCGCTGTTCCAGCTGCCCAAGGGAGCGACCGCGGTCGATTTCGCCTTTGCCGTGCACACCGATCTGGGCGCGCTGACGGTGGGGGCCAAGATCAACGGCCGCCACATGCCGCTGCGCACCCCGCTGCAGAACGGCGACGTGGTCGAGATCATCAAGAGCAAGAATGCAGAACCGCAATTGTCGTGGCTGGGCTTTGTCGTCACCGGCAAGGCACGCGCCGCGATCCGCCGCGCACTGCGCCTGAAGGAGCATGAGGAGGTGGCCGGGATCGGCCGCATGCTGTTTGACGGGATCGCCGCACGCGTGCCTGCGAAGATCGGCAAGAAGGCGATCCGCGAGGCGTTGAGGCGGCTGGAGATGGAGGAAGAGGACGATCTGATGTTCGCGATCGGATCTGCGCGCATCTCCGACCGCGAGGTGATGGAGGCGCTGGTCCCCGGCTCAACCGCCGAGACCGCCGAAAGCATCGATTGGTCCAAAGGTGAGAAGTCGATCTCTATCCGCGGGCTGACGCCGGGCGTCGGCTTCAAGCTGGCGGAATGCTGCCACCCGCTACCCGGCGACCGCATCGTCGGCCTCAGGAAAAAGGGCGAGGGGGTGGAAGTCCACGCGATCGACTGTTTCCATCTGGCGCAGGGCGAGGACGCGGACTGGCTCGATCTCAACTGGGGCAGCCGCTCGCAGGGCGCGGTCGGGCGGCTGCGCGTGACGCTGTATGACCGGCCCGGCACGCTGGCCGAGATCGCCGGGCTGTTCGCGCGCAACCTCGCCAATGTGAAAACCTTGAGCCACACGCAGGACGATCCGCCGTTTTCGGGCTACGACATCGATCTGGAGGTGCAGGATCTTGCGCACCTCACCCGCATCCTCAGCGCGCTTCGCGCCAGCGATGCGGTGGCGCAGGCGGAGCGGATTTAGGGCCGACAGTCAAGGATTTAGAGCAGTTCCAATTCCAGGCCTACCGCATCGCCCTCGGCCAGGTCCTCGGCGCGCATGACCTTCTTGCTGACGAGCAGAATCCATTCGCGTTCTTGTTGCCCTACCGCTTCGCTACTTGAGGGCGTGGGTTTGCGCTGCGGGAAGACCGAGCTTTTCCACCGTGTATCGCCGATCCGCGCCATGACCTTGACCGAGCCGAAGCCGCGCTGGCGCCCGTATTCGAGCCGGTGCAACCGTGCATGCATCGCGATCTGTTCCGCCGCCTCGCCGGTGACGGTGAGTAGGTGATATGTCCCGCGGTCGCCCTGCCAGCAGGTAAGCGGGGCGGTGTGGGTGAGGGTTTCGCTCATACTATTCCCCTCCCCAAGGGGAGGGGCAAGGGGTGGGGGCTCGACGCACTACAAACGCCGTACACCCACCCCCGACCCCTCCCTTGAGGGAGGGGAGCGGCTCAGTCACCGGTCGCCATCCGCTGCACCGGCACCGGGATATTGCAGATATCCGCGCCGCCCGCGGGCGTGATGAAGAATGCATCGCGGCGGTTGGCGCGCGCCTCGGCATATTTGGCGAAGCTCTCGCTCTCGGTCGAGAGATACTGGAATTGGGGCCGCTCATCGGAGGGCAAGTCACTCGCCACCCGCACGCTCAGGATCGGGGTACGCTTGTGGGTCTCGAAATCGGCATAGAAGCCCAGATCGCCCTTGCCGCGTGGCAGGCTGGACAGGTGCTCCATCCCCTCGATCACGCGGCCTACCAGCGCGATATTGCGATCGAGATGCCGCGGCGCATGGCCGATCACAGTGTACAACTCCGCGCCCGAACCGGTATCGGGCGAGAGATTCCGCCCGACCCCGACCATGCCGTAGCAATGAGTGGGCCAAAACCAGCTTTCCGAGACATCGTGATAGTAACCAAGTCCATAGGCCTCGTGCTTCGGCATCATTGGGCGTGCTACTTCATTTCCATCTTCGTCGACCCATTTGCCGACCTCGCGATTTGCCAAGGGCCAGCCCCGCCAGATTTCGGTCCAAGCGGCATAGCTGTCGCGCTCATGCCATCCCTCGGGAGCAGCAGGCGTTTGCGTTGCTGTGATGGACAGCATTGCAAGCTTTTCTCTCTCGCTAGGTTCGCCCGATGGGGCAAGGCCAGCCGCCAAGAGCAATTTCATTATCGCAGCTTCATGCTCAGTCTCTGTCGAGTTCGGATCTTGAAAAACGCGTTCCACTTCGGCTGCAACCGTTGCCATTTCGGTTTCGGCTACAGCTAGAATCGCGCTCTTTTCATCAGACGCATCTGGATATTGAGAGTCGGCCTCGCTCAAGATGTCGGCATCTACTTTGTACTCCTCCTCCCCCATCACCTTCAGCCCCTCGGGCAGCGGTTTGGCCTCACCCGTCGCTTCGGGGTTGTCGTAATTCGGATCGCCCCATTGGACGACGTAATTGTCCTGCACGCGGTTGACGCTGATATTGTCATACCAGCCGCTGCGCGTCAGCAGCCGGATGTTCTCGACCCAGCCTTGCGAGAATGGCGCGGGCATCAGCTGGATCATCACCTGGCGCGCGTTGCCTTCGCTATCTGGCGCAAGCGTCATCACCAGCAGGTCCTCGGGCGCGATGCGTACCCAATCTTCGGGAGCGGCTGCGGCAACGATCTCGCCGGGCGAGGGGGCAGGAGTCTCTTTCTGCCCCACCGCTGCGCTGCTTGAGGGCGGGGCGTCCTGCGCGGCAAGGGGCGGGGCGAGCGCCAGCGCGGCAACCAGCGATAACAACGGTTTGATCATTGCCGGAGATTGGCACCTTGCTATCAAAAGCGAAAGCCCCTTTCCACGCGTTTTCGGGGGCGGAAAGGGGCTACGCGAGCGGTGTTCGCAGGGAATGCCGGTCCGCGCAGCACCGCAGCGAGTCGCTCCTTACCATAATCAACCGGCCTTGCGCAGTACTTCCCGAGCCGCTAGGGGCGCTGGCCTGCCTGATCGGGGCTTGTACGGTCTGGCATGCGGAGCGGTGGCCGAGTGGTCGAAGGCGCACGCCTGGAAAGTGTGTATAGGGCAACCCCCTATCGTGGGTTCGAATCCCACCCGCTCCGCCACTTCAGTCCCTGAGCGGGCACTGGGTTTACGCCGCTGCCCGCCACAAGTGTCTTTAGCAGCCGGGGCTTCGATCCCATGCTTCTGACCTCGCCTTCGGTCACTTCGACCTGCTGGGCTCGCGCGGGCGTTCGCGGCCTCTTCGGAGCCAGACGCCTTCGTTCACGCATTCCCCAGAAAGCCTGGCTTGATATTATCGTCATATAGAACATAATAGGAACATATGCGAATCGTTCCTGCCCTGTGTGACCGTGCAATACCACTGGAGAGACGCCGCTGGGCGAGCGGTGCCGTCTCGTTGGATGCAGCTCTGGCAGGCGGTCTGGCTCACGGTGCTGTTCATGAAATCTACGCCGCCGAAGTGGCCGATGCCGCCGCTGCGGCGGGATTTTCTGCGGCGCTTATGGCGGGTATGACGGGGCAGGTGCGCACATCGTTGTGGCTTCGTTCCCGCCGCGCTGCCCGGCAAGGGGGTTCTCTTCAAGCCAGCGGCTGGGCCGAGCTGGGCGGCACTCCGGGCCGCGGTCTGGTGGGCATCGTTCCCGACGCCCTGACGCTTTTGCGCGCTGCGGTCGATGCCTTGCACTGCCCTACGCTGGGGACGGTGGTCGCCGAAAGCTGGGGCCGCATGCCCGAACTGGATCTGACGGCCAGCCGCCGCCTTGCCTTGGCGGCGGAAAAATCCGGCACTACGCTGATGCTGCTGCGGATAGAGGCCGATCCGGTGCCCAGCGCCGCGGAAACCCGCTGGTCTGTGGCGTCTGCACCATCCCGTGCGCTCGCCGCCAACGCTCCGGGGATACCGACTTTCGACATTACCTTGTTGCGCCAGCGGTCCGGTCCGTCCGGGATGAGCTGGCGGCTGGAGTGGGACCGTGACCAATGCATTTTCAGGGAAACGGCGCTACCTGGCGCTGTGGTTCCCGTTTCTTTCGGCGGACCGGTTGCAGATAGAGCGGGCGGAGCAATGTCGCAGGTCGCCTGACGCGCCGATGGTGCTGTTTGCCAGAATTGGCAATGCCCTGCGGCTGACTGCGATCGACGCGCTTGGCGCTCGGCTCGGGCTTGTCGTGGGCATGACGCTGGCCGATGCCCGCGCCTGTCACCCCGGGCTCGTCGCCATCGAGCAGGATGAAGCGGCGGACAGGCACTGGCTCAAGCGGATGGGGCAGGATTGTTTCCGCTATACCCCGCGCATCGTGCTCGTGCCACCCGATGGCATCGGCCTGGACATTACCGGATCGGCGCATTTGTTTGGCGGTGAACGGGCGATGGTCGATCTGGCAATGGACCGCTTCAAGGCGCTGGGCATGGCGGTACGCGGTGCCTGCGGCCCGACGATGGAAGCAGCGCGGGCGCTGGCGCGCTATGCCGATTGGCCGGCCACCAGTGAACCGGCAGCGATCCGGGCGCTGCCGGTCAACGCGCTTGATCTTGGCGAAGAAACCACCCGCGGCTTCCAGCGCGCCGGGTTGAAGACCGTGGGTGCCGTGGCAGCCCGCCCGATGGCAACGATCGCCGCCCGCTTCGGCATGGAGGCCGTCGCCGCGATCGAACGGCTGGTGGGCGAGGAACGGATGCCGATCCTGACGCTAAAGCAGCAGCAACCCTTACACTTCGAGCGTCGCTTCGCCGATCCGGTTACGCATCAGGATACGATCGCCAAGGTTTTGCTGGAATTGATGCACGAGGCTGCCCTGGCACTCGAGGAGATTGGCCACGGCGGGCGACGCTTCCGGATGGAGCTACGCCGCAGCGACGGCGCCACCCGTACGCTCGATATCGCGACCGGTGCACCGACGCGCGATCCGGCACTCGTGCTGCGCCTTTTCGATGAACGGATCGGCGCGCTGGCTGACCCGCTTGATCCCGGCTTCGGTTATGACTCGATACTGCTTGCCGTGCCCGGCACAGAGCCTGTGGTCGCAGCGCATTCTGCCTTTGACGCAGTGCCAGGCGGCGGCGAGGGTGCTGGACAGGATGTAACCGAACTGATCGACCGGCTGAGTGTGCGGTTGGGGCCGGGGGCGATCCGCCGTCTGGTCCCGTGCGACAGCCATATTCCCGAGCGGGCACAACTCGCATTGCCGGCGATCGAGTGCGCCGCGCCCACACCCTGGCCAGAGCCGCCACCGGGTGAGCCTGCGCTGCGGCCGCTACTTTTGTTCGATCCGCCGCAACCGGTCGAAGTGATTGCCGAGGTCCCCGATGGCCCGCCGCACCGCTTCCGCTGGCAGTGCAAGCTCCACGAAGTGCGGCTTTACGAAGGGCCGGAACGGATCGCCGGCGAATGGTGGCGGCGCAAGGGCGGCGAGCAGACCGGCAAGGGCGGTCTGACCCGCGATTATTACCGGGTGGAGGATGTGCGCGGGCGGCGCTTCTGGATTTTCCGCCACGGGCTTTATGCGGAAAGGCCCGATCCGCGCTGGTACCTGCATGGGCTGTTCGCATGATTGCCCTGCCTCCCTTTGCGGAATTGATAGCGGCCACCAACTACAGCTTTTTGCGCGGCGCATCGCACTCGGCAGAGATGGTGCAGCGCGCCCACGCGCTGGGCATGGCCGCTATCGGCATCGCTGACCGCAACAGCGTGGCGGGGGTGGTTCGCGCCCACATGGCCTGGCGCGAATTGGGGCGCGAATTGGGGCGTGATCTGGGGGGAGCGGATAATGGTTTTCGGCTGGTTGTCGGCGCACGGCTGGTCTTCGCCGACAGTACCCCAGACATCGTCGCCTATCCCGCCACGCGCCATGGCTGGGGACGGCTCACGCGGCTGCTGACGCTGGGCAACCGCCGCGCGGACAAGGGCGATTGCATCCTGCATCTGCCTGACTTGCTCGATCATGCCGAGGGTCTGCTGCTGATCGCGGTGGGCAGCGACCGCACGGTGCTGGAAAAGCTGAAGGAGGCGCGGCCCGGCGCAGTCTGGCTCGCCGCCCACATGCATCGCGCTGGCGCTGATGCGCGGCGGCTGGCGGGTTTGCGGACATTGAGTGCGGCAACGCGCGTGCCGCTTATCGCCACTAACGACGCGCTTTACGCCGGCTCCGACGCGCGCGTGCTCCACGATATCATCACCTGTATTCGTGAGGGTGTTACGGTGCAGACCGCGGGCAGGCGGTTGCTCGCCAATGCCGAGCGACATCTGAAAGGCCCGGAAGAAATGGCGCGATTGTTCCGCGCCTGCCCGCAAGCACTCGCCGCGACCGCCGACCTGCTCTCCCGCATCACTTTCACTCTCGACGATCTGAAATATGAATATCCGCACGAGCCAGTGCCTGCGGGATGGGAGCCGCAAACGTGGCTGGAGCACCTGGTGATGAGCGAGGCCCATCGCCGCCATCCAGATGGCTTGCCCGAAGTGCTGTCAAAGGTGATCGCGGAGGAGTTCCGGCTGATCCGGCTGAAGAACTATGCCTGCTACTTCCTGACCATCCATGATATCGTGCGCTTTGCCCGCAGCCTCGATCCGCCGATCCTGTGTCAGGGGCGCGGGTCGGCCGCGAACTCGGTGGTCTGTTACCTGCTCGGCATCACTTCGGTGGATCCGGTGGCCAACAAACTGCTGTTTTCACGCTTCCTGTCCGAGGAACGGAGCGAACCGCCCGATATCGATGTCGATTTCGAGCATGAACGACGCGAAGAGGTGATGCAGTATATCTACCGGCGCTATGGCCGCGAGCGCGCCGGGATTGCCGCTACGGTGATCCATTACCGCCCGCGCAGCACGATCCGCGAAGTCGGCAAGGCACTGGGCCTGAGCGAGGATGTCACCGCGCGTCTGGCCGGTACGATCTGGGGCCATTGGGGCGACGATGTGCCCGATGCCCGGATGAACGAGGCGGGGTTCGATCCTGCCAACCCTCAGATCGCGCGGTTGAAGGTGCTGTCCGAACGGTTGCTCACCTTTCCCCGGCACCTTTCGCAACATGTTGGCGGCTTCGTGCTCACCGAGGGGCGGCTCGACGAACTGGTGCCGATCCACAACGCCGCCATGCCCGATCGCACCTTCATCGAATGGGACAAGGATGATATCGATGCGCTGGGGCTGATGAAGGTCGATGTTCTGGCGCTGGGTATGCTCACCTGCATACGCAAGAGTTTCGACTTGCTGCGGCAGCACGGCCTGGGTGATCACGATCTGCAAAACGTGCCGATCGAGGACCCCGCCACTTATGCCATGCTGCGGAAAGGCGACAGTATCGGCGCCTTCCAGGTCGAAAGCCGGGCCCAGATCAGCATGCTGCCGCGGATGAAACCCGCCTGCCTCTATGACCTCGTCATACAGGTTGCCATCGTCCGCCCAGGGCCGATCCAGGGCGGCATGGTCCATCCCTATCTGCGCCGCCGCAATGGCGAGGAGGGTGTGGAATATCCATCACCAGCGCCGCCACACGATCCCGATGAAATGCGCGATGTGCTCGAAAAGACGTTGGGCGTGCCGCTGTTCCAGGAACAGGCGATGAAGCTGGCGATCGTAGCTGCCGCCTTCACTCCGGCCGAGGCGGACGGCCTGCGGCGCGCCATGGCCACCTTCCGCAACCATGGCACCATCCATCGCTACCAGACCAAGCTGATCGAAGGCATGGTGGCGCGCGGTTATGATCGCGACTTCGCCGAACGCTGCTTTGAGCAGATCAAGGGTTTCGGCGAATATGGCTTCCCCGAAAGCCATGCACAGGCATTTGGCTGGCTGGCCTATGTCTCGTCATGGCTCAAATGTCGCCACCCGGCATTGTTCACCTGCGCGTTGCTCAACTCCCAGCCGATGGGTTTTTACGCACCTGCCCAACTTGTGCGCGATGCGAAGGACCACGGCGTGGATGTGCGCGGAATCGATATCAACGCCAGCGAATGGGACAGCATCCTGGAGCCCGATGGCATTCACCTCGCCCTGCGGCTGGGCTTTCGCCAGATTGACGGGTTCCGGCAGGATTGGGCAATTGCAATTCAGAACGCTCGCCTGTCCGGTCCGATTACATCGATAGAAAATCTCGCCCGCCGCGGATCGCTGCCGCAGGCGGCGCTGCGCAAGCTGGCCGATGCCGATACGCTTGGCTCGCTCGCGCTCGGGCGGCGCGATGCGCTGTGGGAAGTGCGCCGCACACCGTCTGGTCAACTGCCGCTGTTCGCTTTTGCCGAAGCAGCCGAACTGGGTAGCGAACTTGACGCCACGCTCCCCGCCATGCCGCTCGCCGAGGAAGTAGTCGCCGATTACCAGACGATGCGGCTATCGCTGAAGGCGCACCCCATGCAGTTTCTTCGCGCGTCGCTCGCCAACGAAGGCGTTCTAAGCTGCTCCGAAACCAACGCCGCACCCAGCGGCCGCAAGGTGCGGACGGCAGGTGTGGTCCTCATCCGCCAGCGTCCCGGCAAAGGCAATGCGGTGTTCATCACGATCGAAGATGAAACCGGCGTGGTCAATGCACTGATGTGGACCCGCAACATGGAACGCCAGCGCGCCGTGGTCATGACTGCGCGGCTGATGCAGATCGAGGGTGAAGTGCAGCGTAGCAAGGAAGGCGTCGTCCACCTGATGGCCGTACGCATTGTCGACCGGACGGCGATGCTCGACCAGTTGGCGCACCCGGACGGCATTATCCCACGCACGTTGCGCGGGGATGAAGCCGGCCATCCGCAACCGGATCGCCGCCACGGCCATCCCCGTGACGTCAGGATCATACCAAAATCGAGGGACTTCCATTGATCGGCTACGCGCAGCTCATCCAGAGCTATCCGCTGTCTATGCGAACGGTCCGTTGTCGGCGCGCGTGCAGACGCAATTCTATCTGTCGCGCAGCAGCACCGCTTGGGGACGTCCTGCTTCAGCAGTAATACGGTCTCGCCCCGCTCACGTCACGACCGAGAGCACCTTCCTGACTCGAGCTTGCAACTGCGGGATCAGTTCCTTTTCAAACCACGGGTTGCGGGTGAGCCACATGCGGTTGCGCGGGCTGGGATGCGGCAGAATCACCGATTCCGGTAACGTCTCGCGCCAGCGGCAAACGCGCTCTGTCAGAGTTCCTCTCGTGTTGGAGAAATGCCATGCCACCGCGTACTGACCGACAATGATGGTGAGCTGGAGCTTGTCCATCCGCGCCAACAGGCGCTCACGCCACAATTCGGCACACACCGGCGGCGGCGGCAGGTCGCCGCTTTTGCCAGTGCCTGGGTAGCAAAAAGCCATAGGTACGATGGCAAAGGCCGCTGGATTGTAGAATGTTGGCTTGTCCACCCCCAGCCAGTTGCGCAGACGATCGCCGGAAGGATCGTCAAACGGGATGCCCTTGGCATGGGTCAGTCGCCCGGGGGCCTGCCCCGCGATAAGGATCGGCGCATCGCTCTGCCATTGCAGAATCGGACGCGGGCCAAGCGGCAGATCCGGGCACTGCGAACATCTCCGGATCGCTCCGATCAGTTCGCCATTGCCTAGATCTGCCGCCATCGGGGTTCACCTATTTCCAAGTGCATCGGCAAATCAGGTCAATTGAAAGCCGATAATCAGGATCGCCGCCCATGATACAAGGTAGGTCGGCGTGCGCAGGAAGGGAATGCCCAGCGCATAGACGATATAGTGAACCACGCGTGCGTAGTAGAACACTGCGGTACACTGCCCCACAAGGACTGCGTCAACCCGGTCGGGCAACATCGCCGCAGCGACCACGACCGCAACAAATGCCGGCAGGGTTTCGACCATGTTGAGATGCGCGCGCTTGGCGCGCTGCGCCCACAGCGGTGGCTCGGGCTCTTTCGCCGGGAACCCCTCGGGGTAGTTGTTGAGGAAGTCCCCGACACCCCAGACAAACAGTCGTGACAGGATATAGGGAACCCACATCAGGACGGTGAAGACGCCCGACAGAGCGAGGAAATGATAGGCCTGTTCCATGTGTCAGCCCCTCACGCTGCAAAGCCGTTGTGGATCGCTTCGAGCTTGTGCCCGAACGGATCGCGCACAAAGGCCGCAAAGACATCACTCGCCGGATAGTCGGGGCGCGGCCCCGGTGCGCCCGCACAGACGCCGCCCGCGGTAATGGCCGCCGTGTGGAAGGCTTCGACAGTCGCCTGGTTATCGGCGCGGAATGCCACATGGGTGCCATTGCCCTGCGTATAGGCTGCGCCGTCGGTGGGCACCATCAGCAGGAACTGGACAGCATCCTTGCCATAGGCGGCAAACGCATTGTTTGCGGCCAGACATGACAGGCCCAGAACCTCCATCGCGGGATCGTAGAACCGCCGAGCGTCGTCGATCGACGTGACGCCCAGGCTGATATGGTCGAGAATGTTCATAGCAATTCTCCTTTGGTAATAGGGATGGCGACGACCGTTACAGCCGTAGAGGGGGGTCAGGGGCCGGCGAAACGACCGCCGCCATCCAGGCGACCACGTCAGAGCGACGCGGCGGCCAAACTGCGGATCTCTTTCCAGTTGGTCTCGGCCTTCTTGATCGTGCCGGCCTGATCCTTTTGGAAAGCTTTCAGGATGTCTTCATTGAGAAAGACATAGAGCTTTCCGTTCACCACGGCGGCATAGCGCGGGTCGCCGTCGAACTTCTTGCCCACAGAAACCCCGAAGGTGCAGTAGCCGCCATTCTGCGGCGTGAAACGGCCGGGATTGGCCTGGAAAGCGTCGAGGTTTTCCTGCGAAGTGAAGTAGTAGGCCACACCGTCATGAACGGCAGTGAACTTCGCGGCGCCCTCGATGCGGTTGCCGAGCGTCACAAACGCGACAGGGTCGACGCCGTGCAGACCGAGCGGCGAGCCGGCAGCAGTCAGGCCGTTGGAAACATTGTTCTCTTCCACGGCCAACGCTGGGGTCGCAAACGATACAAGCTGAGCCGCGATGAGCGCGACTATAATCGGCTTCTTCATAGGTATTCTCCAATAATGTTTGAGTAGTTGGCGGAGGTTTTCCGCTCAGGCGGCCTTAGTCGAGACGACCGGGAAATCGATCTCGGTTGCGGCGATGTGATTGAAGTAGTTGGTGAAGATGTTCATCGCCGTGGCAGCGATAAGTTCGACGAGGTGGCCCTCATCGAAGCCAGCCAGGTAAAAGGCGTCGATTTCGGCATCCGAGATCACGCCCTGCCGGCTGACAATCTTACGAACCATGGTGACGATGGCGCCATTGCTGCCCGCCAGATCACCGCCCGTCACAACCTGATGCATGTCGGCGTGTTCGAGTCCGGCCATCTTGCCGAGCGCGGTGTGCGCCGAAGCGCAGTAATCGCAGCTGTTCTCTCCCGCAGCAGCCAGCGAGATCAGTTCGCGCTGAGGTGCGGAAAAGCGACCGTTGGCAAGAGCGCCGCTGATGCCGAGATAGGCCTCAAGCGCGGCCGGTGACTGGGCCATCGTGCGCATGATGTTGGGCACGCCGCCCATCTTGGCGCGAATGGCGCTGAAGAGCGCCGCTACGGCTTCGTCGGAGGTGTCGAGGGGTACTGCAGAAATCCGTTGCATGTCTGTCTCCTTGTTTGCGGGGTTGACGCACGGGAGATGCAGCGGATTGGACGATCGAGCAATGGAACGGTCACTGATTGAGATTTACGGCAAACTCACCGAGACAATTTGCAAAGTCAGGCGGCCAGACGATGGCGAAAAGCGGTTGGCGTTTCACCGAACATGTTGGTGAAGGCGCGCGTGAAAGCAGCGGGAGACTGGTAGCCGATTCGGCCTGCCACTTCCTGCACCGAGATGCGGCCTTCGCGCAGCAGCGCGCAGGCCTTCTGCAAGCGCCATTCGGCAAGATAGGTGAGCGGTCCACACCCGACGAGTTCCTGGAAGCGCGCTGCAAAACGGCTGCGTGACATGGCCGCCTCGCCAGCCAATGTCTCGACCGTCCACTGCGTTGCGATATCGTGGTGCATGGCCTGAATGGCGCGCGAAATTTTCGGGTCAGCAAGCGCTTCCATCAGACCGCTCAATTGTTCGGACTGCGCCGAACACGCTCTTATAGTCTCGATGAAGATAATCTCCGACATGCGCCTGACGACCGCGAGTGAACCGGGGTTTTCGTCGGTCATCTGCCGCGCCATCAGGCGCAGCGCCTCATCCAGCCAGAACGCGGCGCTGCGCATACCAGCACTCAGATGGATAACCTTTGGCAGCGATCTCAGGAGCGGATGATTGCTGCCTTCCGCAAAGGTGAAATGACCGCACATCAATTGGGTGGCGGCGCGTTCGCACCCTTCACCGACGATAAATGTACCTGTTCCGGTGTAGCCATTGTCCTGCATCACGGTTTCAAGGCCGACCGGTCGGCGTTCGGGCGTATCTGACAGGGCGTGCGCACCACCCGCGGGGATCAGGACAAGGTCACCCTGACGCAGGCGGATCGGCTCATCCTCTCCGGCGCGCACATAGCACTCTCCTTGGACCGCATAGTGGAACCGGATCGCCGAGGCGTAGTTCGGGACACCGATCGCCCAGGGACTGTTGAAGCACGTCCTGAAATAGAATTGCCCCTGCAGAGCAAGCGAGTCGAGGATGTCGCTCAAAAGGTCCAAAGCGATGGCTCCCTGTTTTCATGGACACGGACGGGGCAGACGGTCCGCCTGCCCCGCTCCAATACTAGAAGTTCCAGAGGACTCCCGCCAGTATCTGGTGACGATCCCAGCTGGGTCCACCATGGCCGAGGTCCGAATAACGATATTCGACCCGGCCGCGCAGCTCATCGCCGAATGAGTATTCAAGGCCGCCTCCGGCCAGCCATCCGTCGGCATCGCCCTTGTCACGAACGGTAAGACCGCCAACTTCAGTCAGGTTCACCTCTATGTGGCTGTTCTGATATCCCCCGCGAGCATAGATGAGTGCCTTGTCGCTGACGAGATATCCGACACGACCAGTGAATTCGAAAGTGTATTCAGGATCAAGTGTGAGCAATCCCGCGGCATCGCTCAGTCGCAGTTCGTCATCCGCACCCAGGCCGAACGCGGCCTCGACCCCGACCCGCACCTTGGGGGCGATCGCATTGTCATACCCGGCAAACAGCTGGAAATAGGCGGCGTCCCGTGTGAGTTCATCAGGCAACACGTTTCCGTCGTTGAGTTGCGGGCCAACCTCGTCGCGGCCGTAACCAGCTGCAGCGCCGACAAACGGGCCTTCAAATTCCTCCGCTGTTGCAGGGGCGGCAAACATCAGAAGGGTGGCAGGCGCGAGCAGAAGCACGCTAGGTCTCATATACACTTTCATTTCCTTGTCTGATTCACGCCGTGATCCGGCGCTTTGCCCAAATTGAAATTATTGGATGAATTGCAATCTCTAACGTCAATGTCTGGATTTTCTGCATCATCAATGAGACGTTGTGCAACATTTTGCATATTGAGCGTATCGATGACTGCATCTGGTGACATTGCTCGCGATGGTCCCCGCCGGCACCGACTTGACCCGCCAGGCCGTCTCCATCTGGCCTTAGATCCGAGTCACTTTCGCATCGCATGAACGCGGTTCAATCGTTGGGCTGTAGAGCAGAACCGCGCCATCCCGCCTCGCAGATCGTCACCGTAGGTCGGTAATCCCTCATCGCGCTCAATCGTAGATGCAGGCGTCGAGCCCATCGCGCCGGACCGCGCCCATCCGCGCGGCGATCATGTTGCCATAGCGGCGGGTGAAGCCGCCCGGGCTGATCACCGATCTTTGCTTGGGCAGCGGCAGCGCGGCGGCCATGCGCGCTGCTTCCATGCGCGACAGGCGGGCGGCGGAATGGTTGAAATAACGCTGCGCTCCGGCTTCCACGCCATAGGTCGCGATACCCGTTTCGGCGACGTTGAGATAAACCTCCATGATCCGCCGCTTGCCCCAGATGTTCTCGATCAGCACCGCGAACCAGGCCTCCAGCCCCTTGCGGAAATAGCCGCCACCCTGCCACAGGAACACGTTCTTGGCGGTCTGCTGCGTGATGGTGGAGCCGCCCTTGATCCGGCCGCCCCTGGCGTTGTTGGCGATCGCTTTCTCGATCGCTTCGGCATCGAAGCCGTCGTGCTGGCAGAATTTCCCATCCTCGCCCGCGATCACGGCGGCAACCATGTTGCGATCGATATTGTCGAGCGATTCCCAATCCTTGGCAAGGCCGCGTTCCCACACCTCGCCATCCAGAACCATGGTCGCGGTGATGGGTACGGGGGCCCATTTGTAGAACAGGACCAGCATCAGGCTGACCCCGACGAACATCAGGATCAGCGCGGCGAGCAGGCGGGTCAACTTGCGGATCATGCACGGCGATTAGCGCGTCCGCGCCGCGATGAAAATCCTCCTCGTTAGCCGGCTGCAAGAATGTGGCGGCGGTGCGCACGATCGACCAGCATCGCGCTAAGCGCATGACGCACCGGCGGCAATGCACCCGCACGCAGCACCGCCTTGCGCAGCCCGCGCGCGCCGGGACGATCATCTCCGTAAAGCCGCACCAGCGCCAGC
>LOEX01000050.1 GCA_001516125.1 Sphingomonadales bacterium BRH_c42 | reverse complement strand
GAGCGCAGGCCGCCTGCTTCGGCGGCGCCCAGATAGCCGGCATCGGTCATCGCGCTGATCACCACGCGCATCCGCTCCTCCGCCAGCCGGTAATTTCGCGTCGGCGCCAACCGCGTCGGCGCCTTGAGCAGTCCGGCCAGCATCGCGGCCTGCGCTGGCGTGAGATTTTCCGGTTGGCGGTAGAAATAATGCAGCGATGCGGCGCGCAATCCATACTGATTGTCACCGAAATAGGCGTTCGAGAGATAGCGTTCGAGGATTTCCTGCTTGCTCAGCCAAGCCTCGAGCCAGAAGGCGATCAGCATCTCGCGCGCCTTGCGCGTCAGCGTCTGTTCGGGGGTGAGGAAGGTGAACTTGGCCAGTTGCTGGGTGATCGTGCTGCCGCCCTGCGTCGGCCCGCCAGTCACGTTGGACAGCGCCGCGCGCGCCAATCCGCGCGGATCGACGCCCCAATGGCTGTAGAAGCGGCGGTCCTCGATTGCGAGAAACGCGTTGATTACATGCGGCGGCAGCTTTGCCACCTCCACCGGCGCTTCCACCTCGGCGCCGCTGCGCGCAATCGGTGTGCCGTCCGATGCCAGCAGCGTTATCTGCGGCGGAGCGATAGGCTCGATCGATTTCGATAGCGGGGCCGTGACAGCCAGCCAGGCGACGAGAAGGATGAAGATCGCCAGCATCGCTGCGACGATCCGCACCGCCCACCAGCGCTTGCGGCGCCCGCGCCAGTGATCGCGTTGCCACCAGCGCGTTTGCGCGCCCGGCTCAATTACGCCAGCAGCCCCCTGCCGCTTGCGCCAGAGCCGGCGAAGCCAGTTGCCCCGTTTGCGAGCGGGCGCAGAATCGTATTCGCCAAACTCGAACTTCTCGTCGAACGCGTCGAGCGCGCTGCCCCATGGGTCTTCGGTCGCATAGAAACCGGCATGGCGGCGCTGCGTTCCTTCGACGGCAGTATCGCGTTCTCCTCGCCGGGGCCTGAACCTGTCAAACATGATGCTGTGTTAGACAATCAATACAGCGATGGCGAGCCAATTCTTGGCGCGCATTGCCGGGCCAGGATCACGCCTTCTTCGAGATACTCTCGGGCAGGTCCTCGCCGAACACGCGCTGGTAATATTCGGCCACCAGCACCCGCTCTGCCTCGTCGCATTTGTTGAGGAACGAGAGGCGGAAGGCAAAGCCGGTGGAATTGAAGATCTGTGCGTTCTGCGCCCAGGTGATCACCGTGCGCGGGCTCATCACGGTGGAAATGTCGCCGTTCATGAAGCCCTGCCGCGTCAGGTCGGCCACCTTGACCATCTTGGCGACCAGCGCCGGGTCGGTTTCCGGGCTCTTGGCGCGGACGATCTCTTCCTCGACCTCGTTGGCGAGGTAGTTGAGCGCCACGACGATGTTCCAGCGGTCCATCTGCGCCTGGTTTATCGCCTGCGTGCCGTGATAAAGCCCGCTGGTATCGCCCAGCCCGACCGTGTTGGTGGTCGAGAACAGGCGGAAATACTTGTTTGGCGTGATGACCTTGTTCTGGTCGAGCAGCGTCAGCCGCCCTTCGGTTTCGAGCACGCGCTGGATCACGAACATCACATCGGGGCGGCCCGCGTCGTATTCGTCGAAGGTCAGCGCCACCGCATGCTGGAGCGCCCAGGGCAGGATGCCTTCCTTGAATTCGGTCACCTGAAGTCCGTCGCGCAGCACGATCGCGTCGCGCCCGACAAGGTCGATGCGGCTGATATGCGCATCGAGGTTGACGCGCACGCTGGGCCATTTGAGCCTCGCTGCGACCTGTTCGATATGCGTCGATTTACCGGTGCCGTGATAGCCCTGCACCATCACCCGCCGGTTGTGAGCAAAGCCCGCCAGGATCGCCAGCGTGGTATCGGGATCGAACACATAATTGGTGTCGAGATCGGGCACCCGCTCGTCAGCCAGGCTGAAGGCGGGCACCTGCCAGTCGATATCGATCCCGAACGTGTCGCGCACGTCGATCGTAATGTCAGGCTCGGGAAAGAGCGTTTTGCCCGTCCCGTCGTACTCAGTCTGCGTCAGGCTAACCATGATGGATGCACGCCTATACGGCTCGGCAAGCTGCTGCAAGCGGGTCTGTGGCGCTTATTCGTCCGGTCTTTCGCATTGCCGGTACGAATTTCAGGTCAGAGGCAACCGTATTGCGGCAAGGTGGCGCTCCTTGATCCACACCCTGGCCCCCTCCGGTCCGGCCAGAACCGAGCCGCGCCAATTCGGGGGTAAACGGATCCAGCCGTGCCTGCCAAATTCCTCGTTCTGCCATTTGACCGAGCCTTCGAGAACAAGCAGTTCGGCCCCGCCCTGCGGCTCGAAGTGGCGCTGCGCACCGGGCTGCCATTGTTCGAACAGCACCAGCTCGTCGCTGCGTTCATGCAGGGTTGCACGCTCGATACCTGGTGCGCCGGAAACCGGTCCAAGGCCGACCGCTGTGAGGTCGATGGCAAATTGCGCCTGGTCCTGCGGATCGAACTGCCACAGTTTGACGAATATGGTGCATCCATTGTCCGAACGGGGAGTGTGCCGCGTGCCGACCGGATTGCGGACATAGGTTCCCGCAGGGTAATCGCCATGCTCATCCTGGAATGTTCCATCGAGCACGATGAATTCCTCGCCGCCGTCATGCCTGTGCGCTGAAAAGTGGCTCCCCGGCGCATACCGAACGATGGAGGTGGCTCGCGCCACCTCCCCGCCAATACGATCGAGCATGCGGCGCTCGACACCGGGCATCGGCGAAGGCCGCCATTCCAGTGCGCTGGTCCGTTCGCCGACCGCAATCTCGAAATTCGCATTGATTTGCATCCGATCAATCCTCGAATCGCGCTGCCATCGAAGCTTTCCAGCGCTCCAGGTGCTCAAGCTTTTCCTCGGGCAGCAGGCCGAGAGCGGTGGCCAAGTTCAGTCCAACGTACGCGGTGATATCGACCATGGTGAATTTGTCACCCACGAGAAAGGCCTGCCCGTCGAGCACACCGTCAAGATAACGGGCGCTGTCCTGCAGTCGGCGTTTCTGCCGTTCGCCCCACGCGGGCACCTGGTCGGTTTCGAGTTCCGGGCCAAGCCCTGCGGTCGCATGGTGGAAATAGTCGGCCCCGGCGTTAAGCAACCCCTCCTCCACGCGGAGATTCATCGCGTGTATCAGCGCCCGCTCCTGTGCAGTATCGCCAGTCAGCGACGGTCCTTCGAACACCGAATCGATATATTCGATGATGGGAGTGCAGCGGCCAATCACCGTTCCATCTTCCAGCTTCATGAATGGTACGGTCGCATCCGGGTTCATCGCGCGCATGGCCGGCGTACGCAATTCGCCGCCCTTCACATCGACAGGCACGAATTCCACCTGATCGAGCGCGCCCTTTTCCCTCAAGGCCAGCCTGACCCGTCTGGGATTGGGAAAGTTCGCGGCATCGTAAATCCTGATCATGAGCAAGTGAATCCTTCGTTTCGAATCGCCCTACCGACTAGTAGGTCGATCGTTGATAGCGCTTGATACCTACGATTCAACCTACTAATTGGTAGGCATGGGTGAAATGCGGGAATTGCTACTGAATCTGGCCGAGCAGGCCATGTGCGCGCGCGGCTATGGTGGTTTCAGCTATGCCGACATCGCGCGCGATGCAGGCATCAGGAAGGCGAGCATCCATCACCACTTCCCATCCAAGCAGGATATGGGGCTCGCCGTCCTCGATCGATATGGCGAGCGGCTGGTGCAGCGACTGAAGCTGATCGGGCAATCGAGCCGCTCTGGTGGGCAGGCGCTGGCCGCGATCATCGATTTGTATCGTGAACGCGCCGGCAGCGGCGGAATGCTCTGCCTGTGCGCGGCCATGAGCGGCGATGTGCATGCCATCGATGACAGGATTCGCAGCGCGCTCCAGCGGATCAATGATCTTGTGATCGCCTCGCTCGAGGAAATCCTGGTGACCGGCCGCGGAGATCGTAGCATATCCGTGGGAGGCGACCCGAAGGCCGAGGCCACCTCGATACTGGCAATGCTACAAGGCGCACAGCTAATGGCCAGGGTCACGATGAATCCTGCAACCTTCGATGCAGCAACCGAAGTATTGGCGGCGCGTATCTATCGCGGCTGATCGGCGCTTCGATTGAACCGGCTGGCGGCCGCAAGCGCTGTGGCGGGCAAATACTCTCAGGCGGCAACACGGTGAAAAGGTGCTGGAATGCCGCCAACCGGTCGCGCCGAATTGGTGCGCGCGCGACGGATCGACTATGTTGGACTCGAGAGGAGAGGGACGATGTATGTGAACGGATTCGTTCTTGCCGTGCCCGAGAGCAAGAAAACCGCCTACAAGGAAGTGGCCGAAAAGTTCTGGTTGATCGCGAAGGACTACGGCGCAAAGTCGCAGGTCGAATGTTGGGAAGTCGATGTGCCCGACGGCAAGACCACCGACTTCCGCCGCGCGGTCAAGTGCGAAGAGGGCGAGAAAATCGTCTTCTCCTGGGTAATCTGGGACAGCAAGCAAGCCGCCGATACCAGCCATGACAAGATGATGGCCGATCCGCGCATGGCCGAATTCGGCAATCCGGATGGCAGCGACATGCCCTTCGATGGCAAGCGCCTGATCTACGGCGGGTTCGAGCCGATCGTGTGGAAGGACGCCTGAGTGCAAGTGCAATAGTAGGCCGCGCGCATGATGGACAAGATCGATCGAGTGCCCCAAACCCCGCCCATGACCGGAACCATCGCTCAGGAAATGGAAGCGCTGCTGCGCTCAGCACTCGACCCCGTTCGCCTCGAAGTCATCAACGACAGCGCGCGCCACCACGGCCACGCGGGCGACGACGGCAGCGGCGAATCGCATTTCACCGTACTGATCGAAAGCGCGAAATTTGCCGGCAAGAGCCGGGTCGAGCGCCAGCGGATGGTCAACGCCGCGCTGGGCGATATTCCGGGCCAGCGGGTCCACGCACTGGCGATCAGGGCCAGCGCACCGGGAGAATGACCGTGTCGAATGAACTCAGCATAACGCGCCGCATCGCCGCTCCGCCGGCAAGAGTGTGGGAAATCATGACCGGTCGCATTGAGGAATGGTGGTGCCCCAGGCCATGGCGCGCCGTGTTCGATACGCTTGAGCCGCGCGCGGGCGGGCAATCCAACTGCACGATGTATGGCCCCGATGGCGAGGTGCACCCCCACTCCGGCATGGTGCTGGCCTGGGACGAGGGGAAGCGCTTCGCCTTTACCGACGCAGTGACCGGCGATCTTGAACCAGCCGGCCCGTTCATGATCGGTATCTGGACGATCGAACCCGATTCCGATGGAACCTGCTATACCGCCGTTGCCCGCCACTGGACCAGTGAGGCGATGCAGCAACACGTCGACATGGGTTTCGAAGAGGGCTGGGGTGCCTGCGCCGACCAGCTCAAGGCCTTATGCGAGGAGGCAGAGACGACATGATCGCGCAGACCATTCATCCCGTCACACACGATCTGGGCCAGTTCGAGGTCCGCCGGGTTCTTCCTGGCAAGGAGCGGACCATGGTTGGCCCGTTCATCTTTGTCGATCAGTTCGGCCCTGCGCAGCTGGCCATCGGCACTGGGATGGATGTGCGGCCACATCCGCACATAAACCTCGCCACGGTGACCTGGCTGTTTTCGGGCGATCACGCCGGGGCGATCGACCATCGCGACAGCCTTGGCACCTTTGCCACGATCCGCCCGGGGCAGGTCAACCTGATGACCGCGGGGCGCGGCATCGTCCATTCAGAGCGCAGCCCGCAGTCAGAGCGCGACGCAGGGCCGAAGCTTTTCGGAATGCAGACCTGGCTCGCGCTGCCCGACGGACAGGAGGAAATCGACCCGGCGTTCGAGGCCCAGACCGGTCTGCCCGTGGTCGAGGACGGATGCGCGAGGGCCATTGTGATCATGGGCGAGCTTTGGGGCGCGCACGCGCCCACAACCACGCATTCGCACACCATCTATGCCGAGATCCTGTTGGCACCGGGCGGCAGCCTGCCAATCGAAGCAATGGCTGACGAACGCGCGGTGATGCTGGTTTCGGGCGAGGCCGACGTCGATGGCCACGCGCTCGCGCTCTACGATCTCGCGGTACTGCAACCGGGCGCGGCGATGACCTTGCGCTCCGGCAACGGCGCACGGGTGATGCTGCTGGGGGGCGAAGCCTTCACCTCGCCGCGCCATGTGTGGTGGAACTTCGTCAGTTCCAGCCAGGAACGCATCCGCCAGGCACGGGAGGACTGGGCCGCGGGCCGCTTCCCCAAGGTTCCGGGGGATGATGAGGAATGGATTCCCTTGCCACAGGCGCCCAATACGGCCAGCCATCCCTGATCACGACAACAGATTCGGGGGAGGAACGGGCCGATGAGCCAAGCCGGTAAAGTAGCCTGGATCACAGGCGCATCATCGGGGATTGGAGCGGCGCTGGCGCGCGAATATGCGCGGCGCGGGGCGCAGGTGATCCTTTCGGGGCGCGACGAAGCACGGCTGAAAGAGGTTGCCGGTGATTGCGGTGAGGCGTTGATCCTGCCCTTCGATGTGCGCGATGATGCGGCACTGGCAGATGCCGTGGGCAAGGCGATCGCGTGGCACGGGCATGTCGATGTCGCGATTGCAAATGCCGGCGTGTCCCAGCGTAGCCAGGCGCTCAAGACGTCGATGGAAGTTTACCGCGAGATCATCGAAATCGACCTCATCGCGCAAATCGCTTTCGCGCAGGCGATGATCGGGCACATGGCAGAACGCGGCAGCGGCGCGCTGGCCTTTATCTCCTCGATCGCGGGCAAAGTCGGTGTGCCGATGCGCACTGCCTATTGCGCCGCCAAGTTCGGGCTGGCGGGTTATGGCGATGCGCTGCGCGGCGAGCTGTCGAACAGGGGCGTGGCGGTGCATGTGATCTATCCAGGATCGATCGCCACCAATGTCAGCCGCAATGCGCTGACCGGTGACGGATCGCCGCGCGGGCGCAGCGACACGGCAATCGAGCAGGGCATCGACCCCGCCGATGCTGCGCGGACCATGATCGATGCGATGGAACGGGGCGAGCGCGAGATCATCATCGCCGAGGGCATGGAGCTGGCCATGGGCGAAATGCGGCGCACCCCCGACGCGCTGTTTGACCAGGTAGCGACCATGGTTGCCGCCGGATATATCGAGAAGATGGAAGGCGAAGGATGAGCATGGAGCAGAAGCGGGTCAAACTCGCCAACGGCATCGAACTCGACGTTGTCGATGAAGGGCCGCACGGGGCGCCTGCGCTAATCTTCCTCCACGGCTTTCCCGAGAGCCACCGCACCTGGCGCCGCCAGATCGCCCATTTCTCCGGCCGGTTCCGCTGCATCGCGCCCGACCAGCGCGGCTATCGCGGTTCGTCAAAGCCGCAGGAAGTTTCATCCTATACACCCGACAAACTGATCGGCGATGTCTTCCAGCTTGCCGACGCGCTGGGCATCGAAACATTCACGATTGTCGGCCATGACTGGGGCGGCGCGATTGCCTGGGGCGTGGCGATCGGCGGGCAGCAAACGCGGGTTAATCGCGCGGTGATCGCCAACGCCCCGCATCCCGCGATCTTCCAGCGCCTGCTCTATACCAATACGCAGCAGCGCGCTGCCAGTCAGTATATCAGGGACTTCCGCGATCCGGCCAATGACGCATTGGTGCGCGAACATGGACTGACCGGCCTGTTGCTCAAGGCGGTCAAATGGGATCGCCCTTCACAGATGGAGCAGGAGGAGCGCGATGCGCTTCTGTTGGACTGGCAGGACCGCGAAGCCGCATTCGGAATGCTCAATTACTACCGCGCCAGCCCGATCGACGTGCCGGATATGGACGCACCCTTCGCGCCGCCCGAAGGCTGGTCACCCCCGGCATTGCCTGCGCTGACCATTCCCACACTGGTGATCTGGGCGATGGACGATCTCGCCCTGCCGCCTGAGAATCTCGATGGGCTGGGCGAGGTGGTGACCGATCTCACCCTGATCGAAGTGCCCGGCTGCGGCCACTTCGTCCCATGGGAAGCGCCCGATGCGGTAAATGCGGCGATGGAGGATTTTTTCGCCCGGACAGGTTAATCAGGCGAGCGGTCAGGCCAACCACTCCACCCTCGCCCCATGCGGATGGGCCCGGGAGACCACCACCGGCTCTGCCCCGCCCGGCCAGAATCGCACGGCCATTTCGTGAATGTGCAGTACCCGATTGGCTTCGAGCGCGACCCAGGCCAGCGGCCGTTCCGGCGTCGCATTCGCCCCGGCCGCTTCCATCGCCTCGGTGACCCGCGCCTGCTGATCGTCGGGGACATACTGCCAAACGATCGAATGCATCAGCATTCGCGTGGTGCCCGCCGCTTGCGGCTTGGCCAGTTCGGCCTCGACAAACTCTGCTGCATTCATGTGGACAAGATCGGGCCGGGACTTCACGGCTTCGGCAATCGCAGCGTCCATCCGCTCAAACCGCACACTGTGTTCAGGCCAGATGTAGGCTTTCAGGCGCAGCGCCTGATCGGGATCGGTCAGATCGACCGGTGCGACATCGCAGCCTTTGGTGGAGACGATCTCGAACGACCGATCCGGCGGCGGATCGCCTTGCCACTTCGGCGCAAAGCGCATCGCGCCCGGCTCCGGCCCGACCTGAACGCCGCCAAGGTCATAATGATAACGATCCAGCATCAGGTTGATCCCGGCGCTCGAACCGATCTCGAGGCACTCGAACCGGGCAGGCAACCCCTTGTCGGCCAACCACAGCATCGCGGCGATGAAATTGCTGGAGCGGCCCGCTTCGTTGGTCTGCGGCGGGCCATCGAGCCAGGGTAGCAACTCCGCTTCGTGCCGGGCGATTGCCGCGCCAACGATTTCGGCGTCATCAATCCCCGTCAGGTCGTCGTAGATCGCTTTCAGGGCTGGTTCCACGCCTTTGAGGTGCAAGGCGTGAATGCCGCCAGCCAGCCGCAGCGGCAAGGCATCGGCGAGAGGCGCGCCGGGCCAGCTGCGCAGGCGGTCAAGCAATTCGCCCGGCTCCCTCCGCTCCAGCAGGTCGCGCGCTGCCGTCACGATCCGCGCGGTCACTGTGGCGCCTGAAGCCGTGCAATAGGCCACCTGATTGTCAAACGACGCCGCCACGATCCCCGGCCCGCTCGCGTTGATATCGATGAACTGGTACTCTTCCGCCACTGCCGCCGCTCCTTGCCCTTTTGCCCGTCCCGCCGTAAGGGCCGCGCCTATGACCACCCCGCTGACCTTTGCCGTTCCCAAGGGGCGAATCCTCGACGAGGCGCTGCCGATCATGGAGCGCGTCGGCGTGGTGCCCGAGGATGCGTTTCATGACAAGGCCAGCCGTGCGCTGAGCTTTGCCACCAATCGCCGGGATCTGCGGATTATCCGCGTGCGCGCCTTCGATGTGGCGACGTTCGTTGCGCATGGCGCGGCGCAGGTCGGCATCGTGGGATCGGACGTGATCGAGGAATTCGACTATGCCGACCTTTATGCGCCGGTCGATCTCGATATCGGCCACTGCCGCCTGTCGGTCGCGGTCGAGCGCGATGCGGCGACTATGGGCAGCGGCGCCAGCCATTTGCGCGTCGCGACCAAATACCCCAACCTCACCCGCCGCCATTTCGAGGGCAAGGGCATCCAGGCCGAATGCGTCAAGCTGAACGGCGCGATGGAACTTGCGCCTTCGCTGGGGCTGGCGCGCCAGATCGTCGATCTTGTTTCGAGCGGACGCACACTGGCGGAAAACGGGCTGGTCGAGGCAGACAGGATTCTCGATGTGTCCGCGCGGTTGATCGTCAATCGCGCCGCGCTCAAGACCGATCCGCGCATTGCCGAACTGGTCGAGGCTTTTCGTGCGGTGGCGGCAGGCCAGAAAGCCGCCTGATGCGGACGCTATCCGCCTCTGCCCCCGATTTCGAGGAACGGTTCGCCGCGATCGTCGCCGACCGGCGTGAAAGCGACGGCGATGTCTCGCAGCAGGTTGCCGCTATCCTTGCTGATGTAAAGGCGCGCGGCGATGCGGCGCTGGCCGAATATTCAGAGCGTTTTGACGGCTTTGCCCTCGATCAGGATATCGATTGGTCGATCGGCGCGGAACAATGCAGGCAGGCCTATGATGCGCTCGCGCCTGATCTGCGCGCTGCGCTCGATCTGGCGGCGCAGCGCATCCGCGCCTATCATCAGGATCAGCTGCCGCAGGACCGCGATTTCACCGACGATGCGGGCGTGCGCCAGGGCGCAATCTGGCGCGCGGTCGATGCCGCAGGCCTCTATGTCCCCGGCGGGCGGGCGGCCTATCCGTCATCGCTGCTGATGAACGCTATCCCTGCACGCGTCGCGGGTGTGGAGCGATTGGTGGTCGTCACGCCGACACCCAAGGGCAAGATCAACCCATTGGTGCTTGCCGCGGCGCACATTGCCGGGATCGACGAAATCTGGCGCATAGGGGGCGCGCAGGCAGTGGCCGCGCTCGCCTATGGCACGCAGCGTATCCGCCCTGTCGACGTGATCACCGGCCCCGGTAATGCCTGGGTCGCAGAGGCCAAGCGACAGCTCTATGGTGTGGTCGGGATAGACATGGTGGCAGGGCCGAGCGAGATTCTGGTGATTGCCGATGCGAACAACGATCCGCAGTGGATCGCCGCCGATCTGCTCAGCCAGGCCGAGCATGATCCCAGCGCGCAAGCGATCCTGATTACGGACGACGCGGAATTCGCAGGCGCAGTCGAACGCTCGGTGGAGGCCGAGCTGTCGGCGCTGCCCACGCAGGAAGTAGCGCGCGCCAGCTGGGATGCGCATGGGGTGATCATCGTGGTGCCCGATCTCGATCATGCCGCCGGTCTCGCCAATCGCCTTGCCGCCGAACATGTCGAGCTTGCCGTGGCCGAACCCGAAAGCCTTCTGCATGCGATCCGCCACGCGGGCAGCGTGTTCCTTGGCCGGATGACACCCGAAGCGGTGGGAGATTACGTCGCGGGGCCCAACCATGTCCTGCCCACCGGGCGCCGCGCGCGTTTTGCCAGCGGGCTTTCGGTGCTCGATTTCATGAAGCGGACCAGCTTCATATCGCTCGATGACGCAGCGCTTGGCGCAATCGGCCCCGCTGCCGTGGCGCTGGCCCATGCCGAAGGCCTGCCAGCACACGCCCGATCAGTGGAGCTACGCCTCAAATGACCAAGCCTCGCTCGCCCAAACGTTCCCTGGCACGCTCCGCCGCCCGCCTCGCGGCGGTACAAGCGCTCTATCAGCAGCAGATGGAGGGCACAGTGCTCGCCAAACTGCTCAACGAGTTTCACCAGCACCGTCTGGGCATGGAAATCGACGAGGCGAAATTTGCCGATGCCGAGGTTGCGTTTTTCGATGATCTGGTGCGCGGGGTGATCGCCCGGCGCGAGGAGATCGATACGCTGCTTTCGGGCAGGCTGGCCGAAGGCTGGACGCTGGCGCGGCTCGACAAGACCATGCTCCAGATCCTGCGTGCCGGGACATACGAGCTGATCGCCCGTGCCGACGTGCCACTGGCCAGCGCGATCAGCGAATATGTCGATGTGGCCAAGGCGTTCTTCGATGATCGCGAGGCGAAATTCGTCAATGGCATTCTCGATGGAATCGGGAAGGATGCACGCTGAGCGGCGAGGCTGACTTCATCGCGCAGTTGCGCAGCCTGGCGAGCCACCCCGCCGCACGCGGGCTGGAAGATGATGCAGCGGTGCTGGAGGTAGGCGGCGAAGCGCTTGTCATCACGCATGACATGATGGCCGAGGGTACGCATTACCTTCCTAACGCCGACATGGCCGATGTGGCGTGGAAACTGGTGGCGGTGAACCTGTCCGATCTGGCTGCAAAAGGTGCCGAGCCGCTGGGCGTGCTGCTGGGGCACATGCTGGGCGAAGGTGACGATCGCTTTCTTGCCGGGCTGCGCGAGGCACTGCACGAATTCGATGTTCCCTTGCTGGGCGGCGACACGATTGCCGGAACTGGCCCGCGCGCCTTTGGTCTGACGGCGATCGGCCGGGCGACGCATAGCCCCGTGCCTGACCGACGCGGGGCGAAACCAGGTGACGTGATCCATCTATGCGGCAGGATCGGTGAGGCCATGCTCGGTTTCGAGGCCATGCGCGATTCCACCGGCGCGGACAGCGCCGCCTATCGCCGGCCGCGCCCGCTGATCGAGGAAGGCCAAGCGCTGGCACCGCTTGCCCATGCAATGATGGATGTGTCGGACGGACTGTTGCTCGATGCCCAGCGCATGGCGATTGCGAGCGGCAGCACCTTCGCGCTCGACAGCACTGCAATCGCCGCGATTGCCCCGCCGGAACGCCTCGATGATGCGATGCGCTGGGGCGACGATTATGCGCTGCTTCTGGCTGCGGCGCCCGATGCCGCCCTGCCGGTTGCCACGCGCGTCATCGGCCAGGTAATGCCGCGCGGCGATCACCCGCTGCTCATCGACGGAATTCCGCCGCCTGTGGGCGCACCTCTGGGCTATGAGCACCGTAATAGCTGACGAATTGCATTTGCCCGCGGCAAATCTGCCGATTCGCCCCTTGTCACAAACCCGCAAGGCCCTATAGCCACCGGCGCTATCAGTTCCCGCATCCGCAAGGGGACGTATCCAAACAAGAACTCAAGGGGGATTTTTCGTGGACCTTGTTGTTATTTCCATCGGACTGGGATTGCTGGCCATCGTCTACGGCTTCTTTACCAGCCGCCAGATACTCGGCGCGAGCGCCGGGAATGAAAAGATGCAGGAAATCGCTGGCGCAATCCAGGAAGGCGCAAGGGCCTATCTGGGCCGCCAGTATCGCACCATCGCCATGGTTGGCCTGGTCGTGGCTGTGCTGGTCTATCTCTTCCTTGGCACGACCTCGGCTATCGGCTTCCTGATCGGTGCAGTGCTGTCGGGGGTTGCCGGATATACGGGTATGAACATCTCGGTTCGCGCCAATGTCCGCACCGCGCAGGCGGCCAGCGAAGGCTTGCAGCAGGGCCTGACCATGGCCTTCCGCGCAGGCGCGGTAACCGGCCTGCTGGTGGCCGGGCTGGCGCTGCTCGCCATTGCGGTGTTCTTCCATTACCTTACTGCGGTGGCGGGTCTTGCCGTCAACGATCGCGAAGTGATCATCGCGCTGACGGCGCTGGCCTTCGGCGCCTCGCTGATCTCGATCTTCGCCCGTCTGGGCGGCGGTATCTTCACCAAGGCGGCTGACGTGGGCGCCGACCTTGTGGGCAAGGTCGAGGCGGGCATCCCCGAAGACGACCCGCGCAACCCCGCCGTGATCGCCGACAACGTGGGCGACAACGTGGGCGACTGCGCCGGCATGGCCGCCGACCTGTTCGAAACCTATGTCGTCACCGTGGGCGCAACCATGGTGCTGATCGCGCTGCTGGTTACCGGCGCGGGGGACGCGCTGGGCAATCTCATGGCGTTGCCACTGTTCATCGGCGGTGTGTGCATCGTCGCTTCTATCGTGGGCACCTACTTCGTCCGTCTTGGCGGCGGCAAGAACGTCATGGGCGCGATGTACAAGGGCTTCGGTATCACCGCGGCGATTTCCGCAGTGCTGATCTGGTTCGCCATCGATTACGCGCTGGGCGGCATGGAAGTGCCGGTCGGCGAGACGGGATTCACCGGCCGGGTGCTATTCTACTGCTCGTTCCTGGGTCTGGTCATCACCGGGCTGATCATCTGGATCACCGAGTATTACACCGGGACCAACTATCGCCCCGTTCGCTCGATCGCCAAGGCGTCGGAAACCGGCCACGGCACCAATGTGATCCAGGGCCTGGCCGTTTCGCTCGAGGCGACCGCACTGCCTACGCTGGTGATCGTGGCGGGCATCATCATCGCCTATCAGCTGGCGGGCCTCATCGGCATCGCCTTTGCCGCTACCGCCATGCTGGCGCTGGCGGGCATGGTCGTGGCGCTCGACGCCTACGGCCCGGTGACGGACAATGCCGGCGGCATTGCCGAGATGGCCGGCCTTGATGACAGCGTGCGCGAGAAGACCGATCTGCTCGACGCGGTGGGCAACACCACCAAGGCGGTGACCAAGGGTTATGCCATCGGTTCGGCGGGCCTTGCCGCGCTGGTGCTGTTCGCAGCCTACACGACCGATCTCAGGGCCTATTTCCCGAATGTCGAAGTCGATTTCAGCCTCGAGAATCCCTATGTCATCGTCGGCCTGCTGCTGGGCGCATTGCTGCCCTATCTGTTCGGCGCCATGGGGATGACCGCCGTCGGCCGCGCAGCGGGTGACGTGGTCAAGGACGTGCGTGACCAGTTCGCCAACGATCCGGGCATCATGGCTGGCACCAGCCGCCCGAACTATGCCCGCACAGTTGATCTCGTCACCAAGGCGGCGATCAAGGAAATGATCATCCCGTCATTGCTGCCCGTACTGACGCCAATCGCGGTGTACTTCGCGATCACAGCCATCGCGGGCCAGGCCAACGGCTTCGCGGCGCTGGGGGCGCTGCTGCTGGGCGTGATCGTCGGCGGGTTGTTCGTGGCGCTTTCCATGACCGCTGGCGGCGGTGCATGGGACAATGCCAAGAAATACATCGAGGACGGCAACCACGGCGGCAAGGGCTCTGAAGCGCACAAGGCCGCGGTGACGGGCGACACGGTGGGCGATCCTTACAAGGATACTGCCGGCCCTGCCGTCAACCCGATGATCAAGATCACCAACATCGTCGCGCTACTGCTCCTTGCAGCGCTGGCGCACGGCGGCTGAACCCGCCTGCATGTTGGTTGAACGACCCCGTCCGGAGCGATCCGGGCGGGGTTTTTTCTTGCCGCAGCGTCAGCCACGTTGACGTTGGACGGGCGAGGCAGCAAGGCTGCGAATGATGAGCGATGAACCTACCTCCCAGCCCACACCGCAACAGCTCGTTGGCGATCTGGTCGAACTTCTGACGGTCGAGCGGACCGGCCCGGACAGCTTTGTCGGGGCCCAACAGAAGAACGGCGTTGGCCGTATGTTCGGCGGGCAGGTGATCGCGCAGGCGCTCCAGGCCGCGCAGGCCACGGTAGAGGATGGCAAAGAGGCGCATTCGCTCCACGCCTATTTCCTGCGTAGCGGTAAGGAAGGCGTTCCCACGCACTATTCCACCGCACGCGATTTCGATGGTCGCAGTTTTGCCAATCGCCGCGTGGTGGCCGCGCAGGACGGCGCGGCGATCCTCAACCTCACCGCCAGCTTTCAGGCTCCCGAACCGGGACTGGAGCACGATGATGCCCCGATGCCCGATGTTCCCGGCCCCGATGAACTGCGCTGCGATACCGAATTGCGCCGCGAATATGCGGACAAGGCAGGGCTGACCGGCGCGGTGCGGGCGCTGATGCTGCGCCCTCGCCCCATCGAAATGCGCACCTGCGACCGGTTGCACTGGATGAACAGCGAGCCGCGCCCGCCCAAGGCGCATGGCTGGTTTCGCGCTGCCGCCCCGCTACCCGATGATCCGGCGCTTCACCGCGCCGTGATTGTCTATGCCAGCGACTTCACACTGCTCGGCACCAGCGCGCTGCCGCATGGCCTCAGCTGGATGCGCGGAGAGCTGGTCGGGGCCAGCCTCGACCATGCGATCTGGTTCCACCGTCCCGCACGCGCCGACGAATGGCTGCTCTATGCGACCGATTCACCCTGGACAGGCGGTGGCCGCGGGTTCAATCGCGGGCGTATCTTCAACCTCGAGGGGCAACTCGTCGCCAGCGTGACGCAAGAAGGGATGCTGCGTCGCCGGACGTGACGAGCCCCGGTCGGCGCACGCCTCACCGACGATCAGTGGGCCAACAACATCGGGATTTGCGGATTGGTCAACGCCTGGCGGGTCACGCCGCCCAGCAGCATTTCGGCCAGGCGGGAATGACCGAATGCACCCATGACGATGTAGGCGCATTGGCGCGCCTGCGCCTCAAGGAACAACGCATCGGCCACCGAGAAGTCGCGCATTTCGACCTCCGCCAGCTCGCACTTGATGCCATGGCGGCTGAGGTATTCCGCGCCCTGGACCTTGGGCAGATCGAAGCGCTCTCGCTCGCTGTCCCCGATTACGGTGACCAGATGAACCGCGCTCGCCCTCTTTAGCATCGGTAGCCCCGCACGCAGTGCGATGCAGGATTCGGTCGATCCGTTCCAAGCGACCAATGCAGGCCCGGTACAATCGAAGCGCTTGTGATTCCCGGGAATGACCAGGATCGGAGTTCGCGCCCGCAACAGCAGATCGCCGACCAGCGGCGATGGACGGCCCGGCCCTCCGGCCGGATCGTTGGGACCGACCACGACCACGTCGTTGATGGCCGATTGCTCGAGCAGGCAATGCTCGGCCATGCCATAACGGAAAACCCACTCCCACGCGACATCTTCGTTCGCCAGCTCGGCCTCCAGCTTAGCGCGAAGTTCCTCGGCCGATTCCCTGATCATCGTCATCGCCGCGGCAATCGCCGCGCCGTAGAAATCGCCGGGAGCAAGGATGTCGAAGGTGATCGCTTGCAGGCAGGTAATGTGCCCGTCGAATGTTCGTGCGAGGTCGAGCGACGCCTGGAAGCGGGCTTCCAGACCCGGGTCATCGTTAATGTGCAGCAGGATCGACTTCACGATACCCTCCATCACCGACGCAGAGACAACCTCACCCTGTTTCTAATAGCATGGAATGGCGAAGGCAAATTGATCGAAATCAACTCGCGGTCACGGCCGGTCATTCCCTTCCCGATTGATCGGATATCCGCTGGCCGGCCCACGCAGCGGCTGGACCAACATCCGGTCCAGCCATAGATCCCGGCGGGTGCGGAATTGTTCGATGCCAATCGTCATTCCCTCATGGCCATCGCGCGGCTGCGCCCGGTAGGTTCCGAGCAATCGGTCCCACCACGGCGAATTGAAGCCGAAATTGCTGTTCGTCTCACTGGGATGGATCGAATGGTGCACCCGGTGCATGTCAGGCGTCACCACGATCAGCCGCAGGACCCGGTCGATGGCGACGGGGATACGGACATTGGAATGGTTGAACATCGCAGTGGCGTTGAGCAGCACCTCGAATACTAGCACTGCGACAGCGGGCGGCCCGAGTGCAGCGACGACAGCAAGCTTGATTCCCATCGACAGCAGGATTTCCACCGGATGGAAGCGCAGGCCCGTCGTCACGTCGAATTCAAGGTCCGCATGGTGCATCCGGTGCAGCCGCCACAGCGCGGGCACCGCATGGAACATCACATGTTGCAGGTAGATCGCCAGATCGAGCGCCAGCAGCGACACCACAAAAGCGAGCCAGAAGGGCGCTTCAATGACATTGAACAGTCCCCAGCCGCGCTCCTGCGCCGCCACCGCAAGCCCCACTGCCACAACCGGGAAAACCAGGCGCACCAGCAGAGTGTCGATGACCACGATGCCGAGATTGCCGCTCCAGCGGAGCAGGCGCGGAATCTCGCGTCGTCGGCGCGGCGCGGCCGCTTCCCACAGCGCCATGACCAGCAGCACGCCGGTGAAAAATCCTATGCGGATCATTGGCTCGTTGGCCAGGATGAGGTCGGTCATTGGCAGGTTCTAGAATGTTTTCGCGCCGGGCGTAACCAAGGTCGTTCCGGTGCCGATCGGACCGCAGCGATTCCGGCCTGCCTTGGGACAGCGAAAATCGGAGCGGCCCCCTTTTCTTCGAAGAATGAAGTCAGTACCCTGCTCGGGTAAGCAGGATTTTTGGGGGGTCGTATGCGTTTTTGGATCACGCCATTGTTAGCGCTCGGCCTGGCGAGTCCTGCGCAAGCGGAATGGTACAAGGCTTCCAGCGACCACTTCGTCGTGTACGCTGACGACAGTGAGAAAGACGTCAGGCGCTTTGCCGAGATGCTTGAAAGCTATCATGAAGCGATCGCCTTTGTAATTCAGCGAAAAGTCGAAAAGCCAAGCCCTTCGAACAGGGTGACGATATTCGCGGTCGGCAGTGTCCGCGACCTGAAGGCGCTGGCGGGCGGCGACAACAGGTTCATCGCCGGCTTCTATGTGCCACGGGCGGGAGGTTCCCGCGCGTTCATTCCCGATATCACGATGAAGAGCGGCGAACTCGATTTTTCCGCAACGGTCCTTCTCCACGAGTACGCGCACCACTATCTGATTTCGACATCGCGATTTGCGATGCCGCGATGGTTGAGCGAAGGCGCAGCAGAGTTTTTCGCTTCGGCACAATTCAAGAACGATGGAACGGTATCGATCGGGCGACCTGCCCTGCATCACTCGGGTGAATTGGCATTTTCCGACAAGGTCACGATCGAGGAATTGCTCGACCAGGGACTCTACGAGAAGCGAAAATCGAAACGGCACGACTCATTTTACGGTCGCAGTTGGGCGCTCTATCATTATTTGATCTTCTCCGAAGAGAGGAAGGGGCAGCTTACCGACTACTGGATCAGGGTCGCGCAGGGCATGCCATCGCTTGAAGCCGCGCGGCAGGCGTTCGGCGATCTCGCGACCCTGGACAAGGAGATAGACCGCTATCTCAAGTCGCGAAAGATGTTCTCCTACGTCATCGGGCCCGACCTCATCAGTCCCAGCCCGGTAACGGTGAGCACGCTGTCGCCGGGTGAAGCCGCGATGATGCCCATCGTTATCCAATCGCAGCGCGGGGTGTCGCGAGAGGAGGCCGAGACGCTGGTGGTCGAGGCTCGCAGCATTGCTGCCCAATTCCCGCAGGATGCAGCCGTACTTGCCGCCTTGGCCGAAGCTGAACACGATGCCGGCAATTACCCGGCGGCGATCGCCGCGGCCGATCGCGCGCTCGCGATCGATCCGGCAACCGGGAATGCCTATATCCAGAAGGGTTATGCGTTGTTCAAGCTTGCTGGCGATGCAGAGGACACGAATGCTGCCTTCCTCGAAGCCGTCGCGCCCTTCACCCAACTCAATCGCCTCGAACCCGATCACCCTCTGCCATTGATGTATTATTACCGCAGCTTTGTTGATCGGGGCGTCGAGCCTCCCGAACTCGCCCGCCACGCCCTTGAGCGCGCGGCGCAGATCGCTCCGTTCGACCAGGGGCTATGGATGAGCGTGGGCTTTATGCAGGCTTGGGAAGGCAAGATCGCCATTGCGGTCAACAGCCTGTTGTCGGTTGCAAACGACCCACATGGCGGCGGCCTGGCCCGCCAGGCGCAAGCATACATCGCCGCCTTGCGCAATGCGCCCGAAGGGCAGCCGTTCGGACTTGATAAGATCGTTGTGCCTGCTTTGCCCGAGGTCGAAGAAGGGCCGGAAGAAACCCTTGGCGGCTGACCGGAATTTCCCAATTACCGCAACAAATAGGTGCTGAGGGTCAGGCGCGGTGGAAACGGGCCCCGCTCCGCGCATGCGCACAGGCGGGGCCTCTCTCCCAACTGGTGAGGATTTCAGGCGATGACCGAAATCCGCGGCGCGGCCTGACGCACCCCTTCATCCACATGACTCTCAAATTCGGCGAAATTTTCGATGAACAGCCGCGCCAGCCTTTGCGCAGTGCGATCATATTCACCCTTGTCGGCCCAGGTCGACCGCGGGTCGAGGATACCGCCGTCGACGCCCAGCTGTGCAAGGCTGGGCACTGCCACCGGCACGTCAAAGCCGAAATTGGGATCCTTGCGGAACTCGGCGTTGCCCAGTGAACCATCGAGCGCGGCATTGAGCAGGGCGCGCGTTGCCTTGATCGGCATGCGGCTGCCCACGCCGTATTTGCCCCCGGTCCAGCCCGTGTTGACCAGCCAGCAGGCGACATTGCCCCTGGCGATGCGTTCCTTGAGCAGGTTGCCATAGACGCTGGGGTGGCGCGGCATGAAGGGCGCGCCAAAGCAGGTGCTGAAGGTCGCCTCAGGCTCGGTTACGCCAATCTCGGTGCCCGCAACCTTGGCGGTATAGCCCGACAGGAAATGATACATCGCCTGATCGGGGGTGAGCCGCGCGATCGGCGGCAGCACGCCAAAGGCATCGGCCGTCAGCATGATGACATTGCTGGGGACCGGGCCAAGATTGTCCGTACTGGCATTGGGGATATAATCGATTGGATAGGCACCGCGGGTATTCTCGGCCAGGGTCGCATCGTCGAGGTCGAGGTTGCGCGTTTCAGGGTCCATCACGACATTTTCCAGCACCGTCCCGAACCGGCGCGTGGTGGCGTAGATTTCCGGCTCCGCCTCGGCAGACAGCCGGATCATCTTGGCGTAACAGCCGCCCTCGAAGTTGAATACGGCGGTGTCCGACCAGCCATGCTCGTCATCGCCGATCAGCGTGCGGCTGGCATCGGCGGAAAGCGTGGTCTTGCCGGTGCCCGACAGGCCGAAGAACACCGCGGTCCTGCCGTCGGCCCCGATATTGGCGGAACAGTGCATCGGCATAACGCCCCGTGTGGGCATAAGATAATTGAGAATGCCGAATACGCTCTTCTTGATCTCGCCGGCATAGGCGGTGCCGCCGATCAGGATCAGCTTTTCGCTCAAATTCACCGCAATCACCGTCTCGCTGCGGCACCCGTGCCGCGCAGGATCGGCGCGGAAGCTTGGCAGATCGATAATGGTATATTCGGGCACGAACGAAGCCAGATCGTCGGCAGTGGGCCGCACCAGCAGGGTCCGGCTGAACAGATTGTGCCAGGCCAGCTCGTTGACCACCCGCACGTTGACCCGATGCTCTTCTTGAGAGCCGCCGAACAGGTCGGCGACATAGAGCCGGTCGGCTCCAGCCAGATGGCCGAGGAAATCTTGCTTGAGCGCAGCGAAGTGCTCGGGCGTCATCGGAGCATTTACCCTGCCCCACCACACACTTTCCTCGGTTTCCGAATCGCGGACGATGAACTTGTCCTTGGCCGACCGGCCCGTGTGCGCGCCGGTTTTCACCACCAGCGCGCCGTGCCGGGAAAGCGCGCCTTCACGGTTCCTCAGCGCCTCCTCGACAAGCTGCGAGGTGCCGAGGTTGGCATGAATTTCTGCTTTGGTATCAATTCCCTGGCTTGATAGCGATCGGGCTGGTGGAACGGACACTCGGTTCTCCTGCAATAGTTCCGGCGGCGAAAAGTGGCCGGTTGAAAGCGCAAGCTGCACTGGTCTGCATGAAACTGCATACGAATGCGCACGGCGCCTGGCCGGTCCCATAGTGAGGTCAATCCGACCCGTCAAACGCCGCGGCACGATTCCGGGCCTGTCCCCCCGTCCCCACGGCCGCGTTGTTTCACGCCGCGAGAACGGCTAGGCAGTCGCGGCATCCCACGCGAAAGGGAACGGACATGATCAATGCGGAACGCGAGGGTGCCAGCGGACCCGAAGATGTGGTCGTCGCGCTGGTCGATGATGACCGCAACATCCTGACCACGGTTTCCATCGCCCTCCAGGCCGAAGGGTTCGTGACCCGCCTCTATTCCGATGGCGCGACAGCGTTGAGGGCGCTGACTGAAAATCCGCCCGACCTGGCGGTATTCGACATCAAGATGCCCAAGATGGATGGCCTCGAACTGCTACGCAGATTGCGCGCCACATCCGAACTTCCGGTCATTTTCCTGACCAGCAAGGATGACGAGCGCGACGAGGAGTTGGGACTGGGACTTGGTGCCGACGACTATATCGCCAAGCCGTTCAGCCTGCGACTGCTGATCGCGCGCATTCGCGCAATCCTGCGCCGATCGGCACCCGTCCAGATCCTTGACGGGAGTGGGGAACCCGAAATTTCCGATCCGCCAAGCCTCGAACGGGGCCTGCTGCGGCTCGATCCGGCGCGGCACAAGGTGACGTGGGGCGGAATGCCGGTTTCCCTGACAGTAACCGAATTCCTCATCCTCGAGGCGCTGGCAGTGCGGCCCGGCGTGATCAAGAGCCGCAACCAGTTGATGGACGCGGCATATCCCGACGATGTCTTTGTCGATGACCGCACGGTCGATAGCCATATCAAGCGCTTGCGCCGCAAGTTCCGCGCGGTCGATCCGGACTTTTCCTCGATCGAGACACTATACGGCGCGGGATACAGTTTTTCCGATGGTTGAGCGCGCGGGCTGGAACCGGTTGAGCGAAAAACAGCCAACGCTGCGCTGGAGCGGGGGATTGTCCCTGACCTGGCGCATTCTGGTGATGAACATCCTGCCGCTGGCGCTGCTGGGTGGCGGCATTTTCTATCTCGATACCTACCGCAAGCAGTTGCTGACCGAACGCTACAAGCTCGCCCGGATCGAGGCGCAGATCACCGCCGAAGCGCTGGCTGGAGTAACGCGGCAGCGGCAGGAAGCGCTGCTGATCCAGATCGGGCGCGAACAGAAGATGCGGCTGCGCATGTTCGATGCGGAAGGTCGGCTGTGGGCGGACAGCTTCGCGCTCGACACTCCGCCCTTCCCGTTCTCCTTCAACGACCCGAGGGACGATGCGTTCGGCGAGGATGTGGCCCGCGGACTCGACCGGCTGGTCGACACGATCGTCGGTGCCGACCCGGTCGCTCCCTACATCGAGCCTGAACGATCGGAAGCCGATGCCTGGCCGGAACTGGTGCGCGCGCGTGCCGAGGGCGTTTCACAGATCGAACTGCGTCGGGCGCCCGACGGAACCTCGGTCATCAATGCAGCCGCGCCGGTCGGGCTCCGCGGCGCGACGCTGCTGACCACGCGCAATGTGGTGGATATCACCGAGAAGGTGCGCCAGGCGCGGACCACGCTGGGGGTGGCAGTGCTGGTTGCGCTGATCGCCTCGATCCTCATGTCCCTGTTCCTGGCGCGCACGATTGTCCTGCCATTGCGCCAGCTTGCACGCGCGGCGGTGCTGGTCCGGCAAGGTCGCGAACGCGAGGTGGAGGTCCCGCGCCTGCCGGAGCGGCGCGACGAAATCGGGCTTCTTGCTCGCGCGGTTTCGGATATGACAGCCGGGTTGAGGCAGCGGATCGACGCGGTGGACAGCTTCGCCGCGGATGTCGCACACGAAATCAAGAACCCGCTGGCTTCGCTGCGCAGCGCGATCGAATCGCTCTCTCGCCTTGAGGATCCGCGCCTGCGGAACGAGCTGGTTTCCATCGCCACGCACGACGTGCGCCGGATCGACCGTCTGGTGAGCGAAATCTCCGATGCCAGCCGGATCGATGCGGAGATGTCGCGCGCGAAACTGGAGATTATCAACATGGCCGTGTTGGCCGAAGCTATCATCGGATCACGCGCAAGCCGCGCGGACAATTCCGAGGCACGCGCCGAACCGCGCGTCGTGTTGCGCACCTCTGGCGGTCAGCCGGTGGTGCACGGGGTTGGAGTGAGGCTGGAGCGGGTGATTGAAAACCTGCTCGACAATGCCGAGAGCTTTTCACCTCCTGGCGACGTCATTGAGGTTCGCATCGCGCGGAAGGCGGGGAAGGTCGTACTGGAGATAATCGACAGTGGTCCCGGCATTCCCGACGATGCGCGCGAAAAGGTGTTCGAAAGGTTTCACTCCGACCGTCCTGAAGGTGAAGATTTCGGCAATCACAGCGGCCTGGGGCTGGCCATCGCCCGCGCCATCGTCGAGGCGCATGAGGGCAGCCTGACCGCGCATGCCCGAAGCGACGGAGGCAGCGGCGCCTGCCTGCGGCTCGAATTGCCTGCGGCGACAGGTTGACACCGCGATGACCAAGACCTCCTCAGTCATTCAGGGCAGCGCGGTTGCAATTTGCGGCCGGGCACTGTTGATCCTCGGTCCGCCAGGTGCGGGCAAAACCAGCCTAGCGCTGGCGCTGATCGATCGCGGAGCCACGCTTATCGGCGATGACGGGATTACGCTCGCCCGAACCGGAAATCGGGTGATCGCGGCGCCCCCACCCAATATCGCCGGGCTGCTGGAGGTGAGGAACGTCGGGATCATCAAACTGCCAACCACGTCCGCTCCCGTTGCGCTCGCGCTCCAGCTGTCGCGCGATGCGCCGCGCCATGTCGAAGCCGCGAAAACGCTCATGCTTGAGGGCGCGGGCGTCCCCTCGCTGGCATTCTTTCCCGGCGACGCCATTCAGGCGCTGCGCGCTGAATGGGCCTTACAGGTTCACGGATTAGCCGCGATTTGCCAAGTTATGGACCCGTCATGACACCGGCACCCTCAACGCCTGACAACGCTACCTCGACCAGCAAGGGGCAGCGCATCCTGCTGCTGACCGGACTTGCGGGAGCGGGCAAGACGACCGTGCTGCAGGTCCTCGAGGACCTGGGCTGGGAGGTGATCGACAACTTCCCGATGCGCATGCTCAAACGCCTGATTGCGGCCGGCGACGAGCAGGCCGCACCACTGGCGATCGGATTCGATTCGCGCACGCGCGGCTTTGTCCCGCACAGGATCATCGCGCTGGCAGAGGAGATCGCGCAGCGCCCGGCGACCACGCTTTCATCGCTGTTCATCGATTGCGCCACGGGTGAGCTCGAGCGGCGTTACAACGAAACCCGCCGCAGGCACCCGATGGCGCAGGACCGCCCGTTGGGCGACGGAATCAGGGCGGAGCGCGAGCTGCTCGAACCATTGCGCAACTGGGCGGACATGGTGCTCGACACCAGCGCCCTGAGCGCAAGCCAGCTGCAACAGGCGATCCGCGAGCGATTTTCCGGCGGCAACGGCCAATCGCTCAACCTGACGATTTCCAGCTTCGGATTTGCCCGGGGAATGCCGCCGCTGGCCGATCTGGTGTTCGACATGCGCTTTCTCGACAACCCCCACTGGGTGCCGCATTTGCGCGAGTTGACCGGGCTTGACGAGGCCGTAAGCAGCCACATCCGCTCGGACGAGGCATTCGCGGCCAGCTTCGGCAAGATCCGCGATCTGCTGCTGACGTTGCTGCCGCGCTATCAGGCGCAGGGCAAGAGTTATGTCCATATCGCCTTCGGCTGCACCGGAGGCAGGCACCGTTCGGTTTTTACCGCCGAGGAAATGGCGCGAGACTTGCGCGAGGCAGGATTTTCGCCCACTGTCCGCCACCGCAATCTCGGCTCTCCCGTAGCTGACGAGATCGAGGGGATGGAGCCTTGACCATTCGGCAAGCAAGCAGACAGCGTGGCACCTTGGAAAGTAACGGACCCGGTTTTCGCACATGATCGGACTGATTCTGGTAACGCACGGCCGATTGGCGGAGGAATTCGTTCACGCGATGGAACATGTCGTGGGGCCGCAGGACGGTGTGGCCACCGTCTGTATCGGCCCCAGCGATGACATGGAGCTACGGCGCAAGGAAATTGCCAAGGCGATCGCATCGGTCGATCAGGGTCAGGGTGCGATCATCCTCACCGACCTGTTCGGGGGCACACCATCCAACCTCGCCATTTCACTGCTCGACGCTGGGCGGGTGGAAGTCATCGCCGGGATCAACCTGCCAATGCTGATCCGCCTGGCCGGTGCGCGCAAGTGCATGGGCGTGGTCGAAGCGGTGGAGGCCGCGCAGAAGGCAGGGCGCAACTACATTACCGTTGCCTCGGAATTCCTGGCGCAGGAAGCCAAAGCTTCGTGAACGAGCTGCGCAGGACCCTGATCATCGTCAACCAGCGCGGCCTGCATGCCCGTGCCAGCGCGAAATTCGTCAATGCTGTCAGCCAGTTGCCGGAAGGCACCAGGGTGCGCGTCGCCAAGGACGGCAACGAGGCCGAAGGCGGCTCAATCCTGGGGCTGATGATGCTGGGCGCGGCCAAAGGCGATTTAATCGATCTGATCGTTGCCGGTACCAATGCCGAGGCGGTGCTGGGCGAGCTCGCCAGCATGATCGATGACGGATTCGGCGAAGAGTGAGCAAGCCACCCGAACGCCGCCAGATCACCGGTTTTTCCAATCCGGTGGTCAAATATCTGCGCTCGCTAAGGGACAAGAAGCACCGCAAGCAGGAGCGCGCCTTCCTCGCAGAAGGGTTGCGGCTGCTCACCGATGCGCGCGAAACCGGCCATGTCCCGCAAATGCTGGTGATGGCCGGCACGCGCGATCCGCATCCGCTGATCGACGCGCTTGAACGCGATGTCGTGGCGGCGGGCGGCGAGGTGATCGAGACCACGCCCGACATTCTGGCCAAGATTACCGGAAAATCGAACCCGCAGGCGGTGGCCGGCGTGTTCGAGGAGTTCGATACTTCGCTCTCCGCAATTGACCGTGCCTCCGCACCACTCTGGCTGGTGGCGCAGGATCTGCGCGACCCGGGCAACCTTGGCACCATGCTGCGCACCGGCGATGCGGTGGGCGCGGGCGGGCTGATCCTGATCGACGATTGCGCCGATCCCTTCAGCGTCGAGGCAGTGCGCGCGAGCATGGGGGCCATCTTCACGCAGCGGATTGCCCGCGCACGCTGGGAGGAATTCCTGCCGTGGCTGCGTTCGGGAGCGGGCCAGCTGGTCGCGGCAAGCCTGCGCGATGCAGTGCCCTATCGCGGCGCGCCTTATGCGGCGCCGTGCTTCATCCTGGTCGGCAATGAATCGCAGGGCCTGCCGCAAGAGTACGAAGCGGCCTGCGACCTGCGCGTGACAATGCCGATGCGTGGACGCGCCGATTCGCTCAATGCCGCCGTCGCAGGTGCGGTTCTGGCTTACGAGGTGCTGGCAGGATTGCAGGAGACCGCCGCGCCGACCTGACGCGCAACGACCGCTGGGGCACGAGCCGCCCCGGGATTGCCGGGAGCACTACCGGTTGAGAGGAAGGGCCAGGATGCGCGGTAACAACCGGGGGAGCACGTCAATCGCAATGCAGGCATCGCCTTGTATTTGCGGTGAAATAGATGGTTGCGGGGGTTGGATTTGAACCAACGACCTTCAGGTTATGAGCCTGACGAGCTACCGGGCTGCTCCACCCCGCGTCACCATTCTTGCTGGCTTCAAGCGCCAGCGCCGACATCCGTCGGCTCTGCTATCCTCGCGCCTGCGGCGCTGCGGACGGCCATTCGGCCTTGCGAACCCTGCTGGTCCGGTAGGCCTGGCATCTCCGATGGGTATCAGAGACGCCAAAAAGGGCCGACCTTAACAGGGCGGCCCTTTGGCATCATGAATGGGTTTTTCCGCGTACCCGCCGGCTGCAATGCCTGGCGACGCCCTACTCTTCCAACGCTTAAGCGGTAGTACCATCGGCGCAACCTGGTTTCACGGCCGAGTTCGAGATGGGATCGGGTGGGTCACAGGCGCTATGGCCACCAAGCAATGAAGCAGGCGGATACGGGTTAAATCGATGCGTTTCTTGTTGTTCCCAATCAAGGGAACGGGCGATTGATCTGGCTGGAGGATCCTCCCCAACGCAAGCCCTTTCACAGGACTGACGTTGATGGTGGGATTCATCAAGCGCGATCAGAACTATTAGGACCGGTTAGCTCCACGCATTACTGCGCTTCCACACCCGGCCTATCAACGTCATGGTCTATGACGGTTCGAAGATACCTAATCT
>LOEX01000049.1 GCA_001516125.1 Sphingomonadales bacterium BRH_c42 | reverse complement strand
GGAGGGGGCAGGCGTCGCGCTTGCCTCTCCCCCACCGTCAGCGCTTCGCGCTGCCACCTCCCCCGTGGGGGGAGGACTTAGGATGGGCTTCACCAGCTCCAGATACCAATCGCAGAACTGGTCCCAGACGAAGTGGTAGATCGCGTTCGCCGCCGCGTCGAAGCGCAAGTCGGCCATCGCAGAATCGAGCGCGGCCAGCGTTTCGACCACTTCGCCCACGATCCATTTGTTGACCGCGAGGGTCGCGGCGGGAGCGGCGATACTAGTCGAAGCCGCGACGCCATTTGCCTGGCAGAAACGCGTGGCATTCCACAGCTTGGTGGCGAAGTTGCGATACCCCTCGACCCGCTTTTCATCCATCTTGATGTCGCGGCCCTGGCTTTCCATCGCCGCCATGAAGAAGCGCAGCGCGTCCGCGCCGTACTGGTCGATCAGGCCCAGCGGATCGACCACATTGCCCTTGGACTTGGACATTTTCTGCCCGTCGGGCGCGCGCACGAGGCCGTGCAGATAGAGCCGCGGCCACGGGTTCTGCCCGGTCATCGCCTGGCCCATCATCATCATCCGCGCATCCCAGAAGAACAGGATGTCGAAGCCTGAGATCAGCAGGTCGTTAGGGTAGTGGCGGGCGAGGAGGTTGGTGCCCACCCCGCTGCGACTAGCCTCACCTTCGGTTCGGCAAGTCTCGCTCCCCTCCCGCTCGCGGGAGGGGCCGGGGGTGGGCTCTTCCTCCGGCCAGCCGAGCGTGGCGAATGGCCACAGCGCGCTGGAGAACCAGGTGTCGAGGACGTCGGGGTCGCGCCAGAGACCCAGAACGCCATTATTGAAAGACGTCCGAGCCTCATCGATCCCGTCAATTTCTTGGAGAGAGAAGCCGGCGGGCAAGGAGAAATCAATCCCGACTTTCTCATAATGGGCAACCGCGAGTGCCAAGGCCTCATCGAAAGTCTCTGCGACGAAGACTTCCGGTGTGGCGCGGTGGACCTTGACTTCGGGGCGATCGAGATCAGGCAATTCCTCGATCCAAGCAAAAGTTCCATCAGGATTTCGCTCGATTGCCGGCCCATACCAAGCCGGAATCCGGTGGCCCCACCATAGCTGGCGGCTGACGCACCACGGTTGGATATTTTCCATCCAGTTGAAAAATGTCTTTTCCCAGCTTTTCGGGACAATTTCGATCTCGCCGGATTTGACCGCCTCGATCGGCTTCTTCGCCAGTTCCGCCGCGTTGACATACCATTGGTCGGTCAGCCACGGTTCGATCACCACGCCGCCGCGGTCGCCATAAGGGGTTGCGATCACGCGATCTTCCACCGTGACCAGCAGGTCCGCCTCGTCAATCATGGCGACGACGCGCTTCCGCGCCTCGAAACGGTCGAGCCCAACAAGCTCGTCCGGTATGCCGCCACATTGCACCACGCGCGCCTCGGCATCGAGCATGTTGAGCATCTGCGCAGGCGCGATCCCGGCGCGCTTGCCCACCTCGAAGTCGTTGAAATCATGCCCCGGCGTGATCTTGACGCAGCCCGATCCGAGTTCGGGATCGGCGTGCTCGTCCGCCACCACGGGGATGCGCCGTCCGGTGATGGGCAGGACCACGAACTTGCCGACCACGCTGGCATAGCGCGCATCGTCGGGATGCACTGCCACCGCCATGTCGGCCAGCATCGTTTCGGGCCGTGTGGTCGCGACTACCAGATGATCGTTGCCCTCTGTCGTCGTGACGCCGTCTGCCAGCGGATAGCGGAAATGCCAGAAATGCCCCTGCACCTCGCGCGTTTCGACCTCGAGGTCCGAAATCGCGGTCTTGAGCTTGGGGTCCCAGTTGACCAGACGCTTGTCGCGGTAAATGAGGCCTTGGTTGTAAAGATCGACGAACACCTTTGTCACCGCGCGGGTAAAATGCGGGTCCATGGTGAACTGCTCGCGCGACCAGTCCATCGAGCAGCCGAGGCGGCGCAACTGGCGCGTGATCTGCCCGCCGCTCTCGTGCTTCCACTCCCATACCTTGGCGACGAATTCCTCGCGCGAGTAATTGGTGCGCTTGTCCTGGCGCTCCTCCATCTGGCGCTCGACCACCATTTGCGTGGCAATCCCGGCATGGTCGGTGCCCACCACCCACAGCGCATCCTTACCGCGCAGCCGCTCGTAACGGATCACGACGTCTTGCAGCGTGTTGTCGAGCGCATGGCCGATATGCAGGCTTCCCGTCACATTGGGCGGCGGGTTTACGATAGTGAAGGGCACGGCATCGGGACGCTCTGGCCGAAACAGCCCGTTCGCCTCCCAATGGGCATACCATTTCGCCTCTATGGCCGCGGGATCGAAAGTCTTGTCGAGTTGCTTGTTCATATGGCCTGCGCCCATGCCAGTGCGCGCCTGCGGACGCAACGCCTGAGCGCGCAATCAGGGCACTTGGCATGATCTGATTTTCCCCCCATAGTTTGCCCGCATGAGCGAATTCGCGCAATTTTCGGTTGAAGAAGAGGCGGGGGGCGGGGCGGTTCTGGCGCTGTCGGGCCCGTGGCTGCTTTCGACAATTCGCGATGTCGATCAGCGGCTGGCTTCGATCGAGGGGCCAATTGCGCGGATCGATCTCACCGCGATCAGCGAAATCGACACCGTGGGGGCATGGCTCGCCTGTCGGCTGACAAGGCAGCACGGGGCGCAGATCGTGGGTGCCAGTGCACGCGCCATGCGGTTGCTGAGCGCGGTTGAGAACTGCGAGAGCGAGCACGAATTCGAACCGCCAACCGAACCCTTCTGGCTGCGGATCCCACGGGAGATGGGGATTCTGGTTGGGAAGGGCTGGCAAGGCGCGATTGGGGTAGTGGGCTTTCTGGGTCAGATACTCATCGCTTTGGGGACGCTGATCCGCCACCCCAGTCGCTTCCGGGGCAAGGCGCTGGTGCGCCAGTTCGAACTGGTCGGGGTCGAAGCACTGCCGATCATCGGGTTGATGAGCTTCCTGATCGGGATCGTGATTGCACAGCAGGGCTCGGTGCAGCTTGAACAGTTCGGGGCCGAGGCGCTGACGATCAATCTGGTCGGGCGCATTACCTTGCGCGAACTGGGCGTGCTGATGACCGCGATCATGGTCGCGGGCCGGTCCGGCTCTGCCTTTGCCGCGCAGATCGGGACGATGAAGCTGACCGAAGAGGTTGACGCCATGCGCACCATCGGCATTTCGCCGGTGGAGGCGCTGGTGATTCCGCGCATCCTCGCGTGCGTCCTGATGATGCTGCTTCTGGGCTTCTACGCTTCGGTGGTCGCCATCGTCGGCGGCGCGGTTGTGGGCGACCTGCTGCTCGGCATTCCGTTCTGGACCTTCCTGGAACGGATCAAGGATGTGGTGCCCGTGCACGATCTGTGGGTGGGGCTGATCAAGGCGCCGGTGTTCGGGCTGATCGTGGCGCTCGCGGGCTGTTACCATGGGATGCAGGTCAAGGGCGATTCGGAGCAGGTCGGCCTCAGGACCACCATGGCGGTGGTTTCGGCAATCTTCGCGGTGATCGTGCTCGACGCCTTCTTCGCGGTATTCTTCACCGAAGTGGGCTGGGGATGATCCTGGAGCATCAGCCGTCCCCGGCCATGCACGAGCGTTTTCGCGGCGATCATCCGATCGTGGTGGAAGGGCTGGTCAACCGCTTTGGCGATTTCACCGTGCATGAGGATCTTTCGCTCACGGTCGATCGCGGCGAGATTCTGGGCGTGGTCGGTGGGTCGGGCAGCGGAAAGTCGGTGCTGATGCGATCGATCATCGGCCTGCAGAAGCCGGCGGCAGGCGAAATCGAGGTGTTCGGGCGGTCGATCGCCGATGCCGATCTTGACGAGGAGATCGGGCTGCGGAGCCGTTGGGGCGTGCTGTTCCAGGGCGGTGCGCTGTTTTCGACACTGACTGTTGGCGAGAATATCGAAGTTCCGCTGAAACAGTTCTATCCGGAAATCGGCGGCAGACTGCGGCGCGAGATCGCACGGTACAAGGTCATGCTGTCGGGCCTGCCCGACGATGCGGTCAACAAGTATCCGGCCGAATTGTCGGGCGGGATGAGGAAACGCGCCGGGCTTGCGCGGGCGTTGGCACTCGATCCAGAGCTACTGTTTCTCGACGAGCCGACAGCCGGGCTCGATCCGATCGGCGCCGCCAAGTTTGACAGGCTCACGCGTGAGCTAAAGCAGACGCTGGGCCTCACCGTGTTCCTCATTACCCACGATCTCGATACGCTTTACGAAATCTGCGACCGGGTAGCGGTGCTGGCCGACCGCAGGGTGATTGCGGTCGGAACGATACCCGAACTGCTCGAGACGGATCACCCGTGGATCGATGAATACTTCAACGGGCCGCGCGGCAGGGCGGCCCGGGCGAGCATGGAGCGCGATCGAAAATGAGCGCGGCTACGGTGGACAATCGGGCTGCGGGCGGTTCATAGGGGAAGGCAATGGAAACGCGCGCAAATCATATTCTGGTGGGGGCGGTGACGCTGGCATTGCTGGCGGCGCTGGCGGCCTTCATCGTCTGGCTGGCGCAGCTGGGGCAGGGCCAGCAGGATGAATATGACATCCTGTTCCAGCAGTCGGTTGCCGGCCTTGCCAATGGCTCGCAGGTCTCGTTCGCCGGGGTTCCCGTGGGCCAGGTACGCGATATCGAGCTGTGGCGGAAGGATCCGGGCTTCGTCCGGGTGCGGATCAGCGTCAGGGACGATGTCCCGATGTTGGTCGGCACGACTGCGACGATCCAGGCTTCGTTCACGGGCGTGTCCACCATCATGCTCGATGGAGCGCGCAAGGACGCCCCGGAAATCACCTGCGAGACGACCGCTTGCCCCGAAGGCGCGCCTCTGATCCCGCCGACGCGAGGCGGCTTCAACGAAATCCTGGCCAGCGCGCCCTTGTTGCTCGAACGACTGGCTACGCTGACCGAACGGATGAACCAGGTACTGTCTGAGGATAACCAGGCGCAGATTGCCGGGATCCTGCGCAATACCAACAGCCTTTCGCAAAGCCTGGCACGCTCCGGCCCGCAGCTCGAAGGTGCAATGGCGGAACTGGAAGTGACCCTGCGCGAGGCGGGCGAGGCGCTCGACGCCTTTGAAACCGCAACCAAATCGACCGACCGGCTGATCAACCAGGAAGGTGCGGCGCTGGCGCAGCAACTGCGCGAAACGCTGGGTTCGGCCAATGCCGCCGCCGCCTCGCTGTCGAGGACGCTGGAGGATACGCGGCCGCTTGCACGGCAATTATCCGAAAGCACGCTGCCGGCCGCCGAAGCGACATTGCGCGATCTGCGTGCGACCAGCAAGGCATTGCGAAATGTAACCGAGCGGCTGGAGAACCAGGGCCTCGGCCCGCTGGTCGAAGGCCAGTCATTGCCGGACTACAAGCCATGAGGGGGCGAGCGATGGTTGCTGTGAGAACGATTCGGCTGGCAGCATCGGCCCCAGTGCTGGCGGCGGTGCTGACGCTGGCGGGCTGTGTCAGCTTCGGCGGCGAAGTGCCCGATAACCTGCTCACGCTCACGCCGGACCTGTCGGCCCCGGCGGGCAGCGGGCACAGCGGTACGCGCGAAAATGCCATCGCCATCCACGAGCCGGAAGTCCCTGCCGAGGTTGACGTGCTGCGCGTTCCGGTGCGCGTCGATGCGGTCAACATCGCCTATCTCAAGGATGCGACATGGGTTGAAAAGCCGGCCCGGCTGTTCCGCCGCCTGCTGGCCGAGACCGTGCGGGTTCGCACCGACCGGCTGGTAATCGACGGCGATGATCCCAGCCTGTTTGCAGAGACGCATCTGCGCGGGACGCTACGCGAATTCGGCTATGATGCCGCACGCCGCGCGGTGGTAGTGCGCTTCGATGCCGTCCGCCAGGCCGGGGATGGCCGCGTAGAAACGCAGCGTTTCGAGGCGATCGAGCCAGATGTGGCGCCCGAAGCGGGCGCGGTCGGGTTTGCGCTCAACCGTGCGGCCAACGCGGTGGCGAAACAGGTGGCGGACTGGACTGCCGGGAGTCTGGCCGATCCCGTCACCGATCCCGTCATTGGCCAGCCAGCCGAATAAAGCGGCAAGCGGCGAGGAAGCTCTCGCCCCGCCTTGTGCGGCGCTCTTCGGCCATGGGCTCGCGGCCCCACTGTTCTGCCTGCCACACCTCCTCCAGACTGGCGAGCTGCCACAAATGCTGCGGATCGCAGGTCGGCTGCGTGGCTTCGAGCGCGATGCACAGTGAAGCCGCGAGCGCGGCGGCGGCCTGCATCCCGGCGAGCGTGAAGGCGTCGAAGCTATCCAGCCTGGTGTGCAGGTGCTCCAGCGTTTCCGCAGGCTGCGGACGGGGCATGACCCCGCTCACACGGCGGAAACGGATACCCTCGCGCGCCTCGATAGCCCGAAGCAGCGGCTCCCATTCGGCCTGCTGACGCGCGTAGAGCGCCCGATCATCCTGAGCCTGTCGTAGGACGGGGTCGGCGCGGTAGCACAGCGTATCGGTCTCGGCGTAGCGCAGCAGTGTAGCGATCGCCGCGGCAGGATCGGGCGCGACCTGCTCGATCGCGAAGTCTGCCATGTCGCGCAGGATGAAGCGCGCTGGGTCGATCTCGTCGCCCTGCTGCTCCCATTCGCTGGCGAGCGCTGCGGCAAGCGCCTGCGTGGGCACGATCTGCGGCGCGCCCGTGGCGGTCCTGATGCCGCGACTATCGAGCGCGACCTGCCAGCCAGCCCCGACCTCGGTGAGCGTAACCTCGCGATAAAAGCGCTTCATTTGTCCGTTTCGTGCCAGCGCCGGGCGAGCAGCCGGGGCGCGAAGAAGAAATCGAACATGCCGATCACAGCGATTGCCATGCCAAGTTCCCTCGGCAGATCGACCACACCCTGCGTGATTGCGAGCCCGAACAGCACAAGCGCCAGCCCGCCCATCCGTATCACGTTGAGCAGCAGGAAGCGGCGTTTCGCAAGACCATCGTCGATCATAACAGTCGCTCCAGGTGCGCCGGATCGCTGGCCACTGCCTGCGCTCCGGCGGCGTGCAGTTCATGCGCCTCGTGATAACCCCATTCCACCCCGATGGCGCGCACGCCCGCGTCTTTGGCCATCAAGATGTCGAACGTCGTGTCGCCGATCATCGCCGCCTCGGCTGGCAGGGCGCCTGCCTCTGCCAAAGCGGCCTCGAGCATCGCGGGATGCGGCTTGGATGGATGCTTGTCGGCCGTCTGGAGCGAGGTGAACAGGTCGAGAATGCCGTGCGTTTCGAGGCACGCCTTCAGGCCGCGCTCCGATTTGCCGGTTGCGACCGCGAGTAACCATCCGTCCCGGTGCAGATTGTGCAGCAGCTGCGGAATGCCGGGATAGAGCGGCTCGCTGATGCGCCCCTCCATCCGCCGCGCACGGTAGATCCGGCGGTAGCAATCGACAGTATGGTGCTGCATCTCATCGTCCGCATCGGGCACAAGCTGGCGCACGGCGGCGGCGAGGCTCAGCCCGACCGAACGGCGCACGGCATTGCGGCTGGGGGCGGGCAATCCGGCTTCGGCAAACGCCGCCTCCATCGCGTCACAGACATCGGCCTGGCCATCGACCAGCGTTCCGTCGCAATCGAACACGGCGAGGCGGATCGTCATGCGCCGAAGCTGCGTACCAGTTGGGCGATTGCGACGGACCCTTGCGCTTCGAGCCCGGCAGCCAGTCTTTCGCGCTCGTCGGCTGGGGCATTCTGGCTGAGCTTGAAGGTGGGGCGCCAAGCTTGCACTTCCATTTCAAACCCGAAAATCCCGGCCAGCAGCGTTTTGAGCTTTGCGGGTGGAATTTTTTCCATTTTCCAGAAATCACCCGTGGTGATCCGCGCCTCGTGCCGATCAGACAGGGCTTCAAGAAAGCCCATCAGACCTTGTTCGTCCATCTTCCGAACCCGGCCTTCCAGCTCCAGCGTCACATAATTCCACGTCGGCACGCGAGTTGTATCGGCATACCAGCGCGGCGAAACATAGGCGTCCGGGCCGTTGACGACCGCCAGCGCGGTGTTGCCATCAAGGTGCTTCGTCAGCGCATTGCCGCGCGACAGGTGGAATTGCACCGCGCCATCGCCGGTGCCGAGCAGCGGCGTGTGCGCCACGCGCGGGCCATCGGGCGTGGTGGCAAAAACCATCCCGAAGCCGACCTCCTCGATCAGGGCTTCGAGCAGCCCGCGGTCGTCATGACGGAAGGCCGGATTGGGATGCATCAGCCCTTGCCCTTCGGTTTGCGCGGGGATGCCGACTTGCGCGGAGCTGCGGGCTTGCGCTTGGCGGGTGCATCTGCGCCGCGAGTGCGCCGCTCGCCGCGCCGGGCCTTGCGAAACTGCTTGGCATGCGCCTTGGCCGCCTGCTTCTTTTCGGTGCGGGAACGCTCGGGCGCGGCATAGACGAGCGGTTCGGCCTTGCTGGCGGTAAGGTCAAACCCCAGTTGATCCATGCTGGCGGCAAAGTGGGTTGGCAAATCTGCCGTAACATCGATTGTTCCGCCCTCGGGCGCATCGATCTTGAGGCGGCGCGCGTGCAGGTGCATCTTGCGGCTCACGCTGCCGGTCAAAAAGGCGTCTGGCCCGCCATATTTACCATCGCCAACGATAGGGTGCCCCATCGCCGCCATGTGCACGCGCAACTGGTGTGTGCGCCCGGTCAGCGGTTCGAGTTCGACCCAGGCGGCGCGATTGCCCGCGCGTTCGACCACGCGGTAGCGCGTGCGGGCAACCTGGCCGTTCTCCTCATCGATATGCATCTTCTCGCCGCCGCTGCCCGGCTGTTTGGCCAGTGGTGCGTCGATCGTGCCCTCGCTCACTTCGGGGACGCCGACCACCAGCGCCCAGTAGATCTTGCGCGCCGAGCGGCCCGAAAAGCGCCGGGAGAAGTGCGCCGCACTGCCCGGTGTGCGCGCGACCAGCAATACGCCCGAAGTGTCCTTGTCGAGCCGATGGACCAGCCGCGGGCGGGGCTCATCACCGGCAACAAAGGCATCGAGCAGCCCGTCAACATGGTGCAGCGTCTTGGTGCCGCCCTGCGTCGCCAGGCCCGGCGGCTTGTTGAGCACGATTGCCGATGGAGTCTCATGGATGACCATGCCCTTGGCCTGCGCAATTTCCTCTGGCGAAAGCTCACGGCGGGGCCTGGGCTTGCGCATATCCTGTTCGCCGCCGGGCGGTACGCGCAGCACCTGGCCTGCGGCAAGCCGGTCCTCTGGTTTGACCCGCTTGCCATCGACGCGCAACTGCCCGGTGCGTGCCCAGCGCGTAACCGTGGTGAATCCCACCTGCGGCAGGTGGCGCTTGAACCAGCGGTCGAGCCGCACCCCTTCATCATCGGGAGCTACGGTGAATTGCCTCACCCGCTGCGCGTCGCCCTTTTGGGCCGGTCCCAGGGTCATGCCGCGAACCGCATCACAACGAGGCCGAGATAGAGACCGCTTAGTCCCGCCAGCACCGACACGCCCGCATAGGCCATTGCACTCGCCGTCTGGCCGCGTTCCACCAGCAGCATCAGTTCGAGGCTGAAGGCGGAAAAGGTGGTGAAGCCGCCCAGCAGGCCTACGCCGAGCAGAAGCCGGACATTCTCGCCATATTGCGTGCCGTGGCGCGCCAGCCATCCGGCCAGCAGCCCCATGGCGAAACTGCCGATCACATTGACCGCCAGCGTCGCCCACGGGAAAGTCGTGACGACGCGCGGCCCCAGCCAGTGAGTGATCGCGCGGCCCAGCTGATACCGGCCAGCCGCACCCAACGCGCCGCCCAAAGCGACATGGGCGCTTGCCATGAGTGGAGAGAGCGCGCTTGACATGCGCGCCTCTTAGCTTTGAGTTTGCTGCCTGCATAGCGCCGAGAATCTCAACGCTACGCTTGCCAAATCCGTGCTGCCTTGTTAGGGGCCGCGCGAATTCAGCCGGTCCAGATGGATTCGGCGCAATTTTCATTGATTTGTCTTGTGGCGCATCCCGCGCAGCGGCGGGCTCTGCATCGTTGAAGTAAGGTGTTGGAATTTATGCAAATTCTCGTTCGCGACAACAATGTTGACCAGGCACTCCGCGCGCTCAAGAAGAAGCTGCAGCGCGAGGGCGTCTATCGCGAAATGAAGCTGCGCCGCCATTTTGAAAAGCCGAGTGAAAAGCGCGCCCGCGAAAAAGCTGCCGCAGTGCGCCGCGCCCGCAAGATGGAGCGCAAGCGCATGGAGCGCGACAGCGCCAAGTAAGCGGGCGAAATTGCCGTCAGACGGGCAGTTCCCGCTTGAACGCGCACTTGCGATAAGCCATCAGGGCGCGGTTGATTTCCGCGCCCTTTTGCTTGTTCTTGCCCGATGGCGCATAACTTCAGGATAAACCGATGGCCGAAATTACCCGCGTTCCGATCCAGCCCATCGCCAAGGGTTCGCTGACCCGGCTGTGGCTGGGCGTGATCATCGCCGCGCTGATTGGCCTGGGGATTGCCTATGTGGCGATGCCCAAGGGGGTTGAGCTCGAAACGCTGACAGAAGGCACCGGGCCGAATCCAACGGCGGAAGATGTGGTCTTCGTCAAATATGTCGGAAAACTGGCCGATGGCACCGAATTTGACCGCTCGCAGGAAATCCCGCTGCCGGTGGAAGGCATATTCCCCGAAGGAAACCCGCTGCCGCTCGAAGCCATGGTTCCCGGCTTCCGCGAAGGCGCGCTGCAGATGCAGAAGGGCGGAAAATACACGCTCTTCATCCCGGCGGACAAGGGTTATGGCGACAATCCGCAGCCCGGATCGCCGATCCCGCCGGGCGCCGATCTGGTTTTCGAAATCGAACTGATCGACTTCATGAGCCGCGAGGATTTCCAGCGCCGCCTGAACATATTGCAGCAGATGATGGCTCAGCAAGCACCTGGGCAAGGCCCGCCCGAACAAGGGGGCGAGCCCGCGCCCGCGCAATAATCCGCGCTAACCACCTTGAAGCCCCCATGGTGCGCTGCTAGCGCCGGGGATACTTCCAGTTTCACCTGCAAGCCTGTGGCAGCGCGCCTGCCCGTTCGGAGTTGAGAGCCATGTCCATTGACCGGGCCACCGTGGCAAAGATCGCCTCGCTCGCGCGTATCAGCATGAGCGATGACGAGCTTGACCGGATGGCGCCTGAACTTTCGCAGATCCTCGACTGGGTCGAGCAACTGGGCGAGGTCGATACCTCCGGCGTCGAGCCGATGACCGCGGTGATCCCGAATCACCTGCGGCTGCGCGATGATGTGGTCGATGCCGATCCGCTCACCGGCGGCGGCAGGCGCGATGCGGTTCTGGCCAATGCGCCTGCGGCCGAGCACGGCTTTTTTGGTGTGCCGAAGGTGATCGAATGATGGTGTGTCGTGGCTGTCCTTCGACAGGCTCAGGACGAGCGGATATTTATGTTTTATCCCAATTCCCGCTCAGGCTGAGCTTGTCGAAGCCCGCGCGCCGACCTTGCGGAGTTTAATGTGACAGAACTCACCGATCTTGGCGTAAAGGCAATCCGCGACGGGGTGACGGGCGGCACTTTCACCGCTCGCGAAGTCGCCGAGGCGTTCAACGCCGCCGTGGCCGCCGCGTCCCAGCTCAACGCCTTCATTGTCACCACGCCCGAACACGCGCTGGCGGCGGCGGACAAGACCGATGCCGTGCGCGCGGCAGGCCTGCCGCTGGGAAAGCTGGCGGGCGTGCCGATCGGGATGAAGGACCTGTTCGCCACGCGCGGCGTGCAGACCACCGCTGCATCGCATATCCTCGAAGGTTTCAAGCCGCAGTACGAAAGCACCGTCAGCCAGAACCTGTGGAATGCGGGCGCGGGCATGCTGGGCAAGCTCAACATGGATCAGTTCGCGATGGGATCGTCGAACGAGACGAGCCATTTCGGCAATGTCATCAGCCCGTGGCGCCGTAGTGACGGCGGCAATGCCGCGCTCACCCCCGGCGGCTCATCGGGCGGCAGCGCGGCGGTGGTTTCGGGCCGGATCACCCCGGCAGCGACCGGCACCGATACCGGCGGTTCGATCCGCCAGCCTGCCGCGCTCACCGGCATTGCGGGCATCAAGCCGACTTATGGCCGCTGTTCGCGCTGGGGCGTGGTCGCCTTCGCCTCGTCGCTCGATCAGGCCGGATCGATGGCGCGCGACGTCACCGATTGCGCGATCATGCTCGAGGCGATGGCCGGGTTCGATCCCAAGGATGCGACCAGCCTCGACCTGCCGGTGCCCGAATGGAGCGCCAACCTTTCGAACGACATGCGCGGCAAGCGCGTGGGCATCCCGCGCGAATACCGCGTCGAGGGGATGGATCCTGTGATTGATGCCCTGTGGCAGCAGGGCGTGGCCTGGGCCAGGGATGCCGGCGCCGAAGTGGTCGAGATCAGCCTGCCGCACACCAGCTATGCGCTGGCCGCCTATTACATCATCGCCCCCGCCGAGGCTTCGAGCAATCTCGCGCGTTATGACGGGGTGCGTTATGGCCTGCGCGAACTGCCCGATCACGCGGGCTTGCAGGATATGTACGCCGCCACCCGCGCCGCCGGTTTCGGTGACGAGGTCAAGCGCCGCATCCTGATCGGCACCTATGTGCTCAGCGCCGGTTTCTACGATGCCTATTACACGCAGGCGCAGAAGGTGCGGACGCTGATCGCGCGCGATTTCGAGCGGGCGTGGGAGACATGCGACGTGATCCTCACCCCCACCGCGCCCAACGCAGCCTTCGCACTGGGCGAGAAGCTGGCCGATCCGCTGGCGATGTACCTCAACGACGTGTTCACCGTGCCCGCTTCGCTTGCCGGGCTGCCCGCGATGAGCGTTCCCGCCGGGCTTGACGGCAGCGGGCTGCCGCTGGGCCTGCAGGTGATCGGCAAGCCGTTCGACGAGCAGGGCGTGCTCAACGCCGGGCTGGCGATCGAGAGCCGCGCAGGGTTCAGCGCAAAACCGGAGAAGTGGTGGTGAGCACATATCGCATCAAGGGAGCAACCCTAAACGCCGTCACCCCGGCGAAGGCCGGGATCCAGAATGGTAAAGCGCGACCGTCGGAACTGGATTCCAGCTTTCGCCGGAATGACGAAAGTTTGGGATAATGACTGACTATCGCATCCACGGCGCAACGGGCGAATGGGAGGTCGTGATCGGCCTCGAGGTCCATGCGCAGGTCACCAGTCACGCCAAGCTGTTCAGCGGTGCCTCCACCGCCTTCGGGGCCGAGCCGAACAGCCAGGTCAGCCTGGTCGATGCGGCGATGCCCGGCATGCTGCCCGTTCCCAACCGCGAGTGCATCCGCCAGGCGGTGCGCACCGGCATGGCGATCGAGGCCGAGATCAATCGCTGGAGCCGGTTCGACCGCAAGAATTATTTCTACGCCGATCTGCCGCAGGGCTACCAGATCAGCCAGCTTTACCACCCTTTGGTGGGCGAAGGGCGGCTGCTGATCGAGGCGGACGAGAAGGCGGGTATTGCGGAAGACAAGTGGATCGGGATCGAGCGCATCCATGTCGAACAGGACGCGGGCAAGCTGATGCACGATCAGCACCCGACGATGAGCTATGTCGATCTCAACCGCTGCGGCGTGGCGCTGATGGAGATCGTCAGCCGCCCCGACATGCGCTCGCCCGCCGAGGCGGGGGCCTATATTCGCAAGCTGCGCGCGATCCTGCGCTATGTCGGCAGCTGCGATGGCAATATGGAAGAAGGATCGATGCGCGCGGACGTCAACGTCAGCGTGCGTAGGCCGGGAGAGGAACTGGGCACTCGCACCGAAACCAAGAACGTCAATTCGGTGCGCTTCGTGATGGCGGCGATCGAGCATGAGGCCAGCCGCCAGGTCGATGTGCTCGAAAGCGGCGGCAAGATCGTGCAGGAAACCCGCCTGTTCGATCCGGGCACCGGCACAACGCGGTCGATGCGCAGCAAGGAAGACGCGCACGACTATCGCTACTTCCCCGATCCCGATCTGCTGCCGCTGGAGCTGGAGGATGATTTCCTGGCCGAGTGCCGCGCCAGCCTGCCCGAACTGCCCGATGCCAAGCGCCGCCGCTATATCGATGCACTGGGCCTCTCGCCCTACAACGCGCATGTGCTGACCGCCGAGGTCGAGACCTTCGCGCGCTTCGAAACGCTGCTGGCCGAGACGGCGAGCGCGCTGGGCAAGTCGGAAGCAGAGGCGGCGACGCAGGTTGCCAACTGGTCGCTTTCGGTTGCGCCGGGCGTGCTCAATGCGCTGGGCTCAGAAGCCAATCCCGCGCATGCGACGGCGCAGGCGCAGGCGAGCATCCTCAAGATGCAGGCCGCAGGCGAAATCAGCGGCGGGCAGGCGAAGGAGATTTTCGAGATCGTGCTCAGGACCGGGCGCGATCCGGCGGAAATCGCCGATACGGAAGGTCTCAAGCAGCAGAGCGACACCGGTGCGATCGAGGCTGCGGTCGATGCCATCCTCGCCGCCAACGCCGATAAGGTTGCCGAGTACAAGGCCGGCAAGCAGGCGCTGTTCGGCTTCTTCGTCGGCCAGACGATGAAGGCGATGGCGGGCAAGGGCAACCCGGGCGTGGTCAACCAGATCCTGAAGGACAAGCTGGGAGGCGGCTGAGGGCCTATTTGGTATTGAAGTTGCTGAGGACCACGTAGCGGATTTTTTGGTTATCGGCTTCGATCACGCGAAGTCGAGCGCCTCGATACGCAATTTCTTTTGATGTCGACAGATCGTATTCGGCCTCGTTGGAAAATGCAGGGCGGGCCATGGTCCCTGATGATTCCCGATAACCGATACGAATGCGATCACCGACCCGCCCGCTGTAGATTAGTGTCTGCTGGAGATCCCTGTCGGATAGGCTCGGCTTGCGCGTTCGTCTGAATGCGTGTTCGGTGTCGCAGATCGGTCCAGACAAGCCACCAGCGATGACGCAAGTCTCCTGCTTAGACTTTGAAGCACGAATTGATTGCGGGATCGCGAGAGGAAGGCTTAGAAAATCATGCGCTGAAATGATGTAACCGGACCCGTCACGGGTTGGCCTGTTTTCATATGAGTGATATGTATTGTCCTTGTCTTG
>LOEX01000048.1 GCA_001516125.1 Sphingomonadales bacterium BRH_c42 | reverse complement strand
GGGCTTCCACCGGCTGAGCGCGGGCAAGACGATCGTGCAGTTCGATGCCGCGCCGCCGCCCAAACCGCGCCATGCGCGCTGGGGCTGTGCCTCGACGCTGGCGTTCGAAATGTCCGACGGTCCGCACCGGCTGATCGTCAACTGCGGCGGATCGGCGCTTGCAGGCGGGCTGGTGCCGTGCCGTATCGAACAGGGCCTGCGGGCGAGCGCCGCGCATTCGACGCTGGTGCTCGACAATGCCAATTCCACGGCGGTGCTGCTCGGCGGCAAGCTGGGCAAGGGCGTGGAGAAGGTCGAACTTGCCCGGCGCACGGTCAAGAGCCGGGGCGGGCAGGCATTGCAGCTCGAAGCCAGTCATGACGGTTACGTCGCCCGCTTCGGCCTGACGCACCGCCGTATCCTGATGCTGCGCGGAGACGGCCGGGAACTGCGCGGCGAGGATATACTCGTCCCTGAAGGCCGCAGCGGCAAGCGGGGCAAGATCGGCTTTGCAATCCGCTTCCATCTCGCCCCCGGGGTCGAGCCGCGGCTGGGCGATGATCGCCGGGGTGCGGGGCTGCTGATGCCGGACGGCAGTTACTGGCAGTTGCGCATGGCCGGGGGCGAATGTAACTCGCAGGCGATCCTGGAAGATAGTATCTGGGTCGACAGCGAAGGCCGCCCGCATGCCACCAGTCAGGTGGTGATAGAAGGGATGACCTCGCGCAGCGGGGGCCATTTCTCGTGGCTGCTCAAGAAAATGGGGTGAATTTCAAGGTGAACGATGTGAAAATCGGGCGGGCACTGCTTTCGGTGTCCGACAAGACCGGACTTGTCGAACTGGGCCGTGCGCTGGCGGGATACGGCATCGAACTGGTTTCGACCGGCGGTACTGCCTCGGCGCTGCGCGACGCGGGCCTCGATGTGAGCGATGTTGCCGACCTGACCGGCTTTCCTGAAATGATGGATGGCCGGGTCAAGACGCTCCACCCCAAGGTACACGGCGCCCTGCTGGCAGTGCGTGACGATCCGGCGCACGTCGCGGCGATGGAAGCGCATGCAATTGCACCGATCGATCTGGTGGTGGTCAACCTCTATCCGTTCGAGGCGACGGTGATGCGCGGGGCACCGCGCGACGAGATCATCGAAAATATCGACATCGGCGGCCCGGCCATGGTGCGCTCTGCCGCCAAGAATCACGCCTTCGTCACCATCCTCACCGATCCGTCCGATTACGGCGCGCTGCTGGGGGAATTGAGCGCGCGCGGTGGGGCAACGTCATTGGCCTTTCGCAAATCCATGGCGGCCAAGGCCTTTGCCGCCACCGCCACCTATGACAGCATGATCAGCCAGTGGTTCGCCTTTGCCGATCAGCAGCAGCTGTTCCCCGACATGCTGGCGATCAACGGCAAGGCCCCGGTGGTCCTGCGCTATGGCGAGAATCCACATCAGCAGGCCGCGCTCTATACGCCGGCGGGGCCGCATCGCGCAGGCATTGCCCAGGCAAGCCAGCTCCAGGGCAAGGAACTTTCGTACAACAATTACAATGATGCCGATGCTGCGCTGGAACTGTGCGCCGAGTTTCGCGGGGGCGATCCGGCCGTTGTGATCGTCAAGCACGCAAACCCTTGCGGCGTGGCGCAGGCGGGCAGCCTGATCGAAGCCTGGGAGGCCGCGCTGCAATGCGACAGCGTATCGGCATTCGGCGGGATCGTTTGCGTCAACACCGAACTGGATGGTGCGACCGCAGGGGCGATCTGCGAGATCTTTACCGAAGTGGTGATCGCCCCGTCGGTGAGCGATGCGGCGCGCGAGGTCTTTGCGCGCAAGAAAAACCTGCGTCTGCTCGTCACCGGCGAATTGCCCGATCCGCGCCGCGGCGGGCTGACGATCAAGCTGATTACCGGAGGGCTGCTGGTGCAAACGCGCGATAACGGCGCGATTTCTGCAGACGATCTGAAGGTGGTGACGGACCGTGCGCCCAGTGAGCAGGAGCTCAAGGATTGCCTGTTCGCCTGGACCGTGGCGCGCCACGTCAAATCGAACGCGATCGTCTATGCCAGGGACGGGGCGACCGCAGGCATTGGCGCCGGGCAGATGAACCGGCGCGATTCGAGCCGCATCGCCGCCATGAAGGCCGCCGAAGCTGCCGAAAAATATGGCTGGGAGCAATCGCGCACCGTGGGCAGCGCGGTTGCCTCGGACGCTTTCTTCCCCTTCGCCGACGGGCTGCTTGCCGCTGCCGAGGCCGGGGCGACCGCAGTGATCCAGCCTGGCGGATCGATCCGTGACGACGAAGTCATCGAAGCGGCCAACAAGGCCGGGCTGGCGATGGTGTTCACCGGGATGCGCCATTTCCGGCATTGATGATCGGGTGATTCGGCCAGCCGCCTGCCTTGCTTGCGGCACACCTTGATCGCTTCATCGTGTAACCATCACGGTCCGTCGCGCGAACAGGCTGACAAGGGCGCCGCGTTCACCAAGTGGCAAGTGGAACGGCCACAGGGCGCTGTAAGCCCGTAAATTGCCGGAACCTGCCGGAATCTGAACGCATGGAACGCATTGCATGAACCTCTTCAAGCCAGATCTTTATCGCAGCCTCGCGATCGGTTTCGCGCTCGGGGTCGCGTTGATTACAATGATCAGCGTTCCGCACTGGGATGGCGATCTGGCCGATCCGGCGCAGGCCGCGACTTCCCCCGACGCATTGCAAACCACGGGGCAAACCGCGGGGCAAACCACCGGGCAAACCATAGGCGAATAGCTCCCTGCGGGCGCGAAGGCGCGACGCGCGATCTATCCGGCTCTTGGCGCAGCGACCCACAAGCGCTTATATGGGCGTATGACCTGCCATGAACATGCTCACCGCGAACATTCGGGCACCGGCCTGATCGGTGCCGCCCGCGCTTCATTGACGGCAGCGGGCGAGCAATGGACCGGCATGCGCGAGGCGGTGTTTGCGGAACTGGCGCGGCACGACCGTCCGGCCTCCGCCTACGACATTGCCGACAACCTCTCGCGGCTGCGCGGCAGGCGAGTGGCACCCAACAGTGTCTATCGCATCCTCGACCTGTTCGTGGCCAACAATCTTGCGCTCAGGGTCGAAAGCGCCAATGCCTTTCTCGCCAACAGCCATCCCGGCTGCGAGCATGATTGCATCTTCCTGGTCTGCGATGAATGCGGCGAGGCGACGCATGTCGATGATGACGAGATCGCGGAGATGATCCGCAAGATTGCGCAGTCGCACGGCTTCAAGCCCGAACGCCCGGTGATCGAGGTGCGCGGACTTTGCCAGGGATGCGCCGGCTGACCCGGGGCGATAACGGGTTCATCGACAGTGCCGCTTATCGTGTGTAGATCGCTGACATGAGCAATCGTCCCCTAACATCGCTGCTGGACCAGGTCGCGTTCCCGGCGGACCTGCGCAAACTCGAAAGGTCGCAGCTGCGCCAGCTCGCCGATGAACTGCGTGCCGAAATGATCGATGCGGTCGGCTCCACCGGTGGGCACCTGGGATCGGGGCTGGGCGTGGTCGAGCTGACGGTGGCGGTCCACTATGTCTTCGACACGCCCCGTGACCGGTTGGTGTGGGACGTCGGCCATCAGGCCTATCCGCACAAGATCATCACCGGCAGGCGCGACCGGATCCGGACGCTGCGGCAGGGCGGCGGTCTGTCGGGCTTCACCCGGCGCAGTGAAAGCGAATACGATCCGTTCGGCGCGGCGCATTCGTCCACCTCGATCTCGGCGGCGCTGGGGTTTGCGGTCGCAGCCAAGCTCAAGGGCGAGCCGGGGCGCGGCATCGCGGTGATCGGCGACGGCGCGATGAGCGCGGGCATGGCCTACGAGGCGATGAACAATGCCGAACAGGCCGGTAACCGGCTGATCGTGATTCTCAATGACAACGACATGTCGATCGCGCCGCCGGTGGGCGGCCTATCGGGCTATCTGGCGCGGCTGGTCACTTCCGCGCGCTTCCTCGGCCTGCGCGAACTGGCGCGCAAATTCGCCCGCAAGCTGCCCGAGCCGCTGCACCGCGCGGCGAAGAAGACCGACGAATTCGCGCGCGGCATGGCGATGGGCGGTACGCTGTTCGAGGAGCTGGGGTTCTACTACGTCGGGCCGATCGACGGGCACGATCTCGAGCAACTGGTCCCGGTGCTCGAGAACGTGCGCGATGCAGCAGAGGGCCCGTGCCTTGTCCATGTGGTGACGCAGAAGGGCAAGGGCTATGCCCCGGCGGAAAACAGCGCCGACAAGTATCACGGCGTCCCCAAATTCGATGTGGTGACAGGCGAGAAGGCCAAATCCGCGGTTGGCGCGCCCAATTACCAGGACGTGTTCGGCGATACGCTGGCCAAGCTGGCGCAAACCGATCCGCGTATCTGCGCGATTACCGCAGCCATGCCATCGGGCACAGGGGTTGACCGCTTTGCCAGGGCGCATCCGGACCGCGCCTTCGACGTGGGGATTGCAGAACAGCACGCGGTTACCTTCGCCGCCGGGCTGGCGGCGCAGGGACTGAGGCCGTTTGCCGCGATCTATTCCACCTTCCTCCAGCGCGCCTTCGACCAGGTGGTGCACGATGTCGCGATCCAGAACCTGCCGGTGCGCTTTGCCATCGACCGCGCGGGGCTGGTCGGCGCCGACGGCGCGACGCATGCGGGAAGTTTCGACCTCACCTATCTTTGCACCCTGCCCAACATGGTGGTGATGGCGGCGGCGGACGAGGCCGAGCTGGTCCACATGACCTATACCGCTGCCGAACATGACGGGGGGCCGATCGCGTTTCGCTATCCGCGCGGGAGCGGCACCGGCGCGGCGCTGCCCGAGGTTCCGCAGAGGCTTGAGATCGGCAGGGGCCGCGTGGTCCGCGAAGGAAACAAGGTCGCGATCCTCTCGCTCGGCACCCGGCTGGCCGAGGCCATGAAGGCCGCCGATCAGCTCGAGGCCAGGGGGCTGTCGACGACGGTGGCCGACATGCGCTTCGCCAAGCCGCTCGATACGCAGCTGATCGAGAAGCTGATGCGCACGCACGAAGTCATCGTGACGGTGGAAGAAGGCTCCATCGGCGGGCTCGGCGCGCATGTGCTGACTTTCGCCAGCGACGAGGGGCTGACCGATGCGGGGCTGAAAGTGCGCACCATGCGCCTGCCCGATGCGTTCCAGGATCATGACGATCCGGTCAGGCAGTACGATGCGGCGGGGCTCAACGCCGCCGGAATCGTCGACACGGTGCTGAAAGCGCTGCGCCACAATTCGGCGGGTGTGGAAGAGGCGCGGGCCTAGCGCTGAGCCAGATGGGTCCGGTCGCCTGAACGGGTGCCCGCGCTAGCGATAGACCTCGCGCCGGTGGCCCACGGCAATGGCTACGATCACCATCTGGCCATCCTCGATCCGGGCGATAACGCGGTAATCGCCCACGCGGTAGCGCCAGTGGCCCGCCCACTCGCCCGCCATCGCCTTGCCCCGGTCGCGCGGGTTTTCCGCATCCGCGACCTTTCCCAGAGTGGTTACGATTCGCAGACCAACATCGCGGGGGAGTTTGCGCAAGGCCTTGCGCGCCGACGCTTCGTACTCAAGCGTCCAGGCCAAGTTCGCGGATCATCTGTTCGTGGGAAATGGTCTTGCCCGCATCGGGATCGCGCATCGCCTCTTCAAGCAGGGCGATGCACTCCATCTCATCGATCCGGTCCTCGATCGCGCGGCGGACGAAGTCGCTCTTGCTGCGACCGGAACGCTTGGCCATGACGGTCAGGCGGGCCTCAAGATCGGGATCGAGTCGGACGGCAAGCATGATTGATACTCCTTGTCATACATGTATGACATTTTCCCGAATTCCGCAAGGACCGCTCTCCATGCCTCTCCTCAAAGTCGATACCGCCGGCCATATCACCACCCTCACCCTGAACCGCCCCGATTCGATGAACTCGCTCGGCGCAAGCGGCGACGGCGAGGCCTTTGCCGCTGCCTGCGACGCGATCAACGCCGACCTGGGCGTGCGCTGCGTGATCCTGACGGGTGCGGGGCGAGCCTTCAGCGCGGGCGGCGACATCAAGGCGATGCAGCAGCGCGGCGGCATGTTCGGCGGCACCCCGCC
>LOEX01000047.1 GCA_001516125.1 Sphingomonadales bacterium BRH_c42 | reverse complement strand
GGCTCGCCGCGTCGCCCGCCACGCCAAGCCGGTCGTTGAGGGCATTGCGCAGCAGCCAGCCCGCGCGTCCCTCGATCGCGGGCACTTCCACCCCGGCAAGCCCCTGGGCGACGGCAGAATCGCCGCCGCCTGCATACATCGGCTGCAAACCGCAGGAAGAAAGCGTCATACAGGCACCGAGGAGGAGCAGAGCGCGCATCAGCTGACAATATTCACCAAACGGTCGGGCACTACAATGATCTTGCGGACCGGCGCATCGCCGAGCGAGCGCCGCACCTTCTCCGATGCCAGCGCCAACGCCTCGAGTTCGTCCTTCGAGGCACCTTTGCGCGCGGTCACCGTGTCGCGCAGCTTGCCCATGTGCTGGACCGCGATGGTCACCTCGTCCTCGACCAGAAGTGCCGGATCGAACTCGGGCCATGGCGCATCTGCGATCAATCCTTCGAAGCCATTGGCATGCCAGGCCTCTTCGGCGAGATGCGGCATCATCGGCGCACAGAGCAGCATCAACGCGGCGATCGCCTCGCTGCGGGCGGCCGTGGGCGCGGCCTTTTCGGCGGCACTGGTCAGCTCGTAAATGCGCGCGACCGCCTTGTTGAACGACAGCGCCTCGATATCCGCCGCCACCGCGGCAATCGTCTGGTGCATCTTGCGCGTCAGCGCCTGATCGCGGCCCTGCGCATCGGCATCGTATTGGCCGAACAGCCGCCACAGCCGCTGGGTGAAACGCGCACAGCCCTCGATGCCGCTTTCCGACCACGGCAGGTCGCGCTCAGGCGGGCTGTCCGAAAGCATGAACCAGCGCACCGCATCGGCGCCGAAGCGTTCGATGATGTCGTCGGGATCGACAACGTTCTTCTTCGACTTCGACATCTTGATGACGCGGCCGATTTCGAGCGGTGCGCCATCGGCAGCGAGCACGGCACTTTCGGATCTGCGCTCGACTTCATCGGGGCTGTAGAAGACTTCGCGCCCGTCCTCACGCCGCGAATACGTCTCGTGCGTCACCATGCCCTGCGTGAACAGGCTGGCGAACGGTTCGGCGAAATCGATCTTGCCGATCCGCTGGAGCGCGCGGGTCCAGAACCGGGCATAGAGCAGGTGCAGGATCGCGTGTTCGATCCCGCCGATATATTGTTCGACCGGCAGCCATTTGGCGACTTCTTCGGGGTCGAACGGCCTGTCGGCGGGCTGGCTGGCGAAGCGCAGGAAATACCAGCTTGAATCGACGAACGTGTCGAGCGTGTCGGTCTCGCGCTCCGCCTTGCTGCCGCACTGCGGGCATTGCGTGTGCTTCCATGTCGGGTGGCGCAGCAGCGGATTGCCGGGAACCTCGAAACTCACATCCTCGGGCAGGGTGACGGGAAGCTGGTCCTTGGGCACCGGCACCACGCCGCATGCCGGGCAGTGGATGAAGGGGATCGGCGTGCCCCAATAACGCTGGCGCGAAACGCCCCAGTCGCGCAGCCGCCACACGGTCTTGCCCTCGCCCCAGCCCTCGTTTTCGGCGCGGGCGATGACCATGGCCTTGGCGTCATCCACGCGCATTCCATCGAGAAATTGCGAATTGACGCAGACGCCCCCATCGTCTTTGGCGCCCGGTTCCGCCTCGCCCGCCAGCGGCAGGCCGGCCTGCTCGATACTGCCTGCGATAACGCGCGGAATCGGCAGGCCGTATTTGCTGGCGAAGTCATAATCGCGCTGGTCGTGCCCCGGCACCGCCATGATCGCGCCGGTGCCGTAATCCATCAGCACGAAATTGGCGATGAAGACGGGCAGGTATTCGCCGGTGAAGGGGTGGCGCGCGCCGATCCCGGTATCGAACCCCAGCTTTTCCGCCGTCTCCAGCTCGGCTGCGGTGGTGCCGCCGCGCTTGCACAGTTCGATGAACTTTGCCGCATCGCAATTGTTCATGGCCACGCCTTGCGCGACCGGATGATCGGGCGCGACCGCGACGAAGCTGGCGCCGAAGATCGTGTCAGGGCGCGTGGTATAGACCGGCAACCGCTCGCCATTGCTCAGCTCGAAGCGGAATTCCAGGCCGGTGCTCTTGCCGATCCAGTTTTCCTGCATCAGCCGCACCCTTTCGGGCCAGCTTTCGAGCTTGCCCAGCCCGTCCAGCAGTTCTTCGGCAAAATCGGTGATCTTGAGGAACCACTGGTCGAGCTTTCGCCGTTCGACCATGGCACCGCTGCGCCAACCGCGTCCGTCGATCACCTGTTCGTTGGCGAGCACGGTCATGTCCACCGGGTCCCAGTTGACCTCGCTCTGGCGGCGATAGACCAGCCCCGCCTCGTAAAGATCGAGGAACAGCGCCTGTTCGTGCCCGTAGTACTCCGGATCGCAGGTGGCGATTTCGCGCGACCAGTCGAGCGCGAAGCCGATCCGCTTCAATTGCGCCTTCATCGCCGCGATATTCTGCCGGGTCCAGCCGCCGGGATGGACGCCCTTTTCCATTGCCGCGTTTTCCGCAGGCATGCCGAATGCGTCCCAGCCCATCGGGTGCAGCACTTCAAAGCCCTGCATCCGTTTGTAGCGCGCCAGCACGTCGCCCATCGTATAATTGCGGACGTGGCCGATGTGGATGCGCCCCGATGGATAGGGAAACATCTCAAGCACATAGCTCTTGGGCCTGGGGCTGTTGCTGTCAGCGGTGAAGGTGCCCGCCTCGTCCCAGGCGCGTTGCCAGCGGGCATCGGCCTGCCCGGGATCGAAACGGGCATCCGGCTGCGTGTCAGTCATGTCAAATCCGTAGGGGGAAAGGGGTTGCGCCCATTCCGGGCAGTCTGGTTCAGGATGCCACGGCCTTGCGGCGCAGATCGCGGGCCTTGGTGAGGATGATGTCCTCCAGCTTCTGCACCGTTGCCGCCTGCACCGGCGCATCGACCCAGGTTCCGCCCTGCGCCACCTGCCGGCTGGCCGCAACGCGCAGCGCATCGGCGCGCAGGTCCTGGTCGAGGATGGTGATCGACATCTTCACCCGCTCATCCGGATTGGCCGGATTGGCATACCAATCGGTCACGATCACGCCCCCGGCGCTGTCAACCTGAAGCAGAGGGGCAAAGCTGACCGCATCGAGCGCCGCGCGCCAGAGATAGGAATTGACCCCGATCGTGCTGATCTGCGCGGCAGCCAGATCGGCCTTCGGCCTGTCGCGGCCCCCGCCGCATGCCGAAAGCGCCGCCAGTGCGGTACAGGCGAGCAGGATGCCGGTGCGGCGGGTGGTCGGCAATGCAGTTGGTGATACGGGCGCGCTCATGGTCGGATCATGTCCTGATGCTGTGTGTTACAGGCTCTATAGCCACCCGTGCGGTGGCGGCAAGGGCCAAGGGCAAGGCCCGCACCAATCGCACAGGTTCCGCTTTACCCATGCTGAATGCGGATCGGGCCATGGCCGGTCCTGTGGAGAGTTTGCCACAGTCTGAAAGCAAGCTCGTGCGGATGGACCTGAAACGTTTGCGCGCACTGCCGATTCGATTCTACAAGATGGCTTCGTGACGCGCGACTGCGCTCGATTCCTTAAGGCTGGTCAACCTTGCACGGTCAGCCTATGTTAAGCACCTGCTCCACAAGTTGGGCGGTGCGCGAATCGCAGCTTTGCGTGTGTATGATGGAGGACGTTCGAAGTGGCCAAGGCCGTGGCAGTCCCAGGCAGGAAAGGCGCGAAGCCCGCGCTGCCGTTGGTGCTGGCCGCAATGGGCCTGGCATTCGGCCTTCCCAGTGCAAGCCTTGCGGTTGCTGCCATTACCGGCAAGGTCAACCAGGGCGTTGGTATTTTCACGCCTGCTTCGGTCGAACCGGCGCTTGCCCTGGCCATTGCCGAGCGTGCGGCGGGCGACAAGCCGTTTCGTTTCACCCCTGCCGGGAAATCGGGCAAGCGGGACCGGCCGGTGACGGTTGCGGTGCGGGTGGATAGCGATATCGCGCAGGCGATCAGCGTGCGTTCCGCGATCGATGCAGCAGGCGGCGCAGGCACCGGCATTTCGGCGATCTCCTCCAGCCGTTACGATCTCGGCGCCGCGCGCGGCTACAAGAGCTTTGCCCGGACGGCCATACTCCCCGATAATATCCGTCGGGTCGAAATGCCCGACCTCGCAAGCTTCAAGCCTGCGGTTCGGGCCGGGGATGAGCCGGACCGCTTCCGGGCGCGCATCGCGCTGGAGGGCAAGGGCAAGGCAGGGCGTTCCGAAGGGACTTTCGAAGCGCTTGGCTCGCAGACGGTCGATCTGGGCGGCGCCTACAGCCTTTCGCGCAATCTCGATGTGACAGCGGGTGTCCGCCTGTCGCAGGAGCGGGACCGGCTGGCCCCGTTGACCGATTCGGTGCAGGACAGCCAGGCCGTTTACGTCGGCACGCAGCTGCGGTTCTGATTTTCCGCCTCCGAAAATTCGTATTCGCATGACCCGCTTCGGCGGGTTTTTTGTTTCCCTTCCCTTACGTCACCGCTAGCTTCGCCGGAAACAGGGGTCAGAACCCTAAATTTGGTGGAGAGGTTTATGCGGCGAGTAGCGATAGTGACCGGGGGCACCCGCGGCATCGGACGGGCAATTTGCGAGCGGCTGAAAGCGGACGGCTTTACCGTAATCGCCAATTATGCCGGCAATGATGCCGCCGCCAATCAGCTCAAGGCCGATACCGGTATCGCCAGCTATAAATGGGATGTGGGCGACCACGAAGCGACGCTGGCGGGCTGTACCCGCGTGGCGCAAGAGGTCGGCCCGATCGACGTTGTGGTCAACAACGCCGGCATCACGCGCGACGGCACGCTGCACCGGATGAGCTATGACGACTGGAACGAGGTGATGCGGATCAACCTTGGCGGCTGCTTCAACATGGCCAAGGCCTGCTTTCCCGGAATGCGCGAGCGCGGCTGGGGCCGGATCGTCAACATCGGCAGCATCAACGGGCAGGCGGGGCAATATGGCCAGGTCAATTATGCCGCCGCCAAATCGGGCATCCACGGCTTCACCAAAGCGCTGGCGCAGGAAGGGGCCAAGTTCGGCGTCACCGTCAACGCCATCGCGCCCGGCTATATCGATACCGACATGGTCGCCGCCGTACCCCCGCCGGTGCTGGAGAAGATCGTCGCCAAGATTCCGGTCGGACGGCTTGGCCAGGCGCATGAAATCGCGCGCGGCGTCGCCTTCCTGTGCAGCGAAGACGCCGGCTTCGTCACCGGCTCGACGATGAGCATCAACGGCGGCCAGCATATGTATTGAGGGGGTGGCGGAATTTCAGCTTGCGACCCAGTTGCGGACCTTCGCCTTCGATTATGGTCAATCGTCTATCGTCCAGACAAACTTGGTTCGCAGATCACACCCCGATGGCTCCTCACCTTCCTGAAACAAGCTAACTCGCGCAATTGCCGCACGCTGTAGTTTGGTGAAGCGGGAGTTAGATTTGAAATAGGCTGCCCCTTGCCGACCATTCCAAATTGCTATGACATACTCTCCGTCTTGTTTTCGCTGAGCAAAACGTCCGGGGTTTCCGTTCGTCGGTCCTTCTACCAAACGCCCCTTAGGGCGACTTGCCCAACCAATTCCTGAAACTTCAAGCGAGCCAAAAGCCCCATCCCACTGAAAACTCCCTCCATGGATTCCCCCATGAAGAAGTGTGATTGTCTCGTCTGGAAGTAGATCGATGATTGGTGAATACCCACAAAACCGCGCAGGTCCCTCAAGATCATGGGCAGATGCTGTCGAGAATGTTGCAGTCCAAATGGCGGCAGCGATGGCAATGAGTCTAATCATTGGAGCTTCCCGCTAGGTAAGGACGTGGCTTTGCTTCTATCTAGTCGAGAGTCCGTTTTCCACCCTATTTCCCGCCATTGCCCGCCCTTTCACCATTTCCTGAAAGCTGACGTTGCGGATCATGCCTGCTATGCTCGAAAAATGAGCTCGCCTCCTCCCTACCACCCGCCGGTCAAACGCTCCGTCGAAATCGCCGGGCACAAGACCTCGATCAGTCTCGAGCCCGTGTTCTGGGACATGCTGCGCGCGGCGGCAGAGGCGGAAGGGCTGCCGATCAATGCGCTGGTCGCGCGGATCGATGCCGAACGGATCGGGGCGCAAACGCCGCCGGGGCTGGCGAGCGCGGTCAGGGTGTGGCTGGTGGCGAATCTATAGAATTCGTCATTGCGAGCCGCCAAAGGCGGCGCGGCAATCCACCGGGCCAAGCTGGATTGCTTCGTCGCTTGCGCTCCTCGCAATGACGAAGGAACGAACCTAGTCGTCCCCCACGCGCTCGATGTCCGCGCCGACGAGTTGCAGCTTCTCCTCCAGCCGTTCGTATCCGCGATCGAGGTGGTAGAGACGGCGCACCACCGTTTCGCCCTCGGCAGCGAGCCCCGCGATCACCAGGCTGAACGAAGCGCGCAGATCGGTCGCCATCACCTCCGCGCCGGTCATCCGTTCGACCCCGCGCACGATCGCGGTGCGGCCCTCGGTCTCGATATCCGCCCCCATGCGCCGCAGTTCGGGCACATGCATGTAGCGGTTTTCGAAGATCGTTTCCTTGAGCACGCTGGTCCCCTCAGCCCGGCACAGCAGCGCCATCATCTGCGCCTGCATGTCGGTGGCGAAGCCGGGGTAGGGCGCGGTTGTCAGGTTGGTCGCCTTGAGCGCGCCGTCGGCGCGCACCGTGATCCCCTTCTTGTCCTCGCCGATTTCCACCCCGATCGCGCGCAGCGCATGGATCGTGGCCAGCATCTCCTCGGCCCGCGCACCCTCCAGCCGCACATCGCCGCCGGTGATCGCCGCGGCGCAGGCATAGGAGCCCGCCTCGATCCGGTCGGCCATCACGCGGTAGGTCGCGCCGTGGAGCCGCTTGACCCCGTGAATGGTGAGATCGGACGTGCCGATCCCCTCGATCTCGGCCCCCATGGCGGTGAGCAGGTTGCACAAGTCGACGATTTCCGGCTCGCGCGCGGCGTTGAACAGGCGGCAAGTTCCGCTGGCGAGCACCGCGGCCATCACCGCATTTTCGGTCGCGCCCACCGAAACCACCGGAAAATCGAACTCACCGCCGGGCAAGCCGCCATCGGGCGCCGCGGCCCTGACATAACCCTGCGCCAGCTCGATCCGCGCGCCGAACGCTTCGAGCGCCTTCAAATGCAAGTCGATCGGGCGATTGCCGATCGCGCAGCCGCCGGGCATCGAAACCGTCGCCTCACCCATGCGCGCCAGCATCGGCCCCAGCACCAGGATCGAGGCGCGCATCTTGCGCACCAGATCATAAGGAGCGACCGACGAGGTTATCCGCGTCGCCTCCAGGCTCATCACCCGCCCGAAATCTTCCGGGCGCGTGCCCTGGATCACCGTTGTGACGCCGAACTGGTTCATCAGGTGCTGGAAGCCGTCGATATCAGCCAGCCGCGGCAGATTGCGCAGCGTCACCGGCTCTTCGGTGAGCAGCGCGCAGGGAATCAGGGTGAGCGCGGCGTTCTTGGCCCCGGAGATGGGAATCGTCCCTTCCAGCCGGTTGCCGCCGCGAATTACGAGTTTGTCCATCGGCAACGCTCTAGCCAATCTGGCCCGTCTGTGAAATGTCAGAATGGCATCGCATCGAATTGCGTTGTTGACCGCGCCGCCAAGCCCCTCCAAATCACCGGTCATGACGACGCGCAAACCCATCAGAAAGGCCGTTTTCCCCGTCGCCGGCCTTGGCACGCGCTTCCTGCCCGCGACCAAGGCGATCCCGAAGGAAATGCTCCCGGTGATCGACCGCCCGCTGATCCAGTATGCGGTGGACGAGGCGCGCGAGGCGGGGATCGAACAGCTGATCTTCGTCACCGGGCGCGGCAAGACCGCGATCGTCGAACATTTCGATATCGCCTACGAGCTTGAGGCGACGATGAACGAGCGCGGCAAGGACATGGGCGTGCTCGATCCGACGCGGGCGACGCCGGGCGATATTATCACCGTGCGGCAGCAGGTTCCGCTCGGCCTCGGCCATGCGATCTGGTGCGCGCGCGCGATCGTCGGCGAAGAGCCTTTCGCGATCTTCCTGCCCGACGAACTGATGATCGCCAGGAAAGACGGCGGCACCGGCTGCATGCGCCAGATGGTCGATGCCTATCAGCGGCTGGGCGGCAATCTGGTCAGTGTGCTCGAAGTCCCGCATGACGAGGTTTCAAGCTACGGCGTGATCGATCCGGGGGCCGGCGACGGCGCGATTACGGAGATCAGGGGGCTGGTCGAAAAACCCCGGCTGGACGAGGCGCCATCGAACAAGATCATTTCGGGCCGCTATATCCTCCAGCCCGAAGTGATGCGCGTGCTCGAAGCGCAGGAACAGGGCGCGGGCGGCGAAATCCAGCTGACCGACGCAATGGCGAGGATGATCGGCACACAGCCGTTCCACGCCGTGACTTTCGATGGCCGCCGGTTCGATTGCGGTAGCAAGACCGGCTTTGTCGAAGCCACGCTGGCGCTGGCACTGGAGCGCGAGGACATGGGGGCCGAAGTCCGCCGGATCGCCCAGCGGTTGCTGGCGCAGTAATCGCCGCGATCGCCTGCCCTCAGCCGCCGGTTTCCTGCGCCTTTGCCCTCACCGCATATTCGTCGCGCAGTTCGCGCTTGTAGAGCTTGCCATTGGCCTCGCGCGGCAGCTCTGCGCGAAAATCGAACAGGCGGGGAATCTTGATCCTGGCGAGCTGCGGCAGGAGGAATTCGCGCAGTTCGTGCTCCAGCGCAGGTCCGGCATCGCGCATGTCGGCAGGCTGGACCACCGCCACCACCTGCTCGCCCAGATCGGGGTCGGGCGCGCCGATCACGGCGGCGTCCATCACCTTGGCATGGCTGATCAGCAGGTTCTCGATCTCCTGCGGATAGATGTTGACCCCGCCCGAAATGATCATGTGGCTCTTGCGGTCGGTCAGATAGAGGAACCCGTCCGCATCCAGATGGCCGATATCGCCCAGCGTCATCCACCCTTGCGGGTGCATGGCATCGGCGGTCTTGGCCGGATCGTTGTGATAGGTGGGCAGGATAGCGTTCTCGAAATAGACCAGCCCGTCCTCGCCCGCGGGCAGTTCGTCATCGCCAGGGCCGCAAATGTGCAGCTTGCCGAAGATCGCCCGGCCCACCGATCCTGGATGCGCCAACCAGTCGGCGCTGCCGATCATGGTCATGCCGATGCCTTCGGACCCGGCGTAATATTCGATCAGGACCGGCCCCCACCATTCGATCATCGCGCGCTTGATCGGCACCGGGCAGGGGGCGGCGGCGTGGATCGCGCGCTGGTGGCTGGAAAGGTCGTATTTGCCGCGCGTTTCGTCATCAAGCCGCAGCATCCGCACGAAATGGGTGGGCACCCACTGGCTGTCGGTCACGCGGTATTTCTCGATCGCGCGCAGCGCCGCTTCGGGATCGAACTTCTCCATCATCACGATGGTCCCGCCCAGCCTGTGCACGGTCGAACACCAGCCGATCGGAGCCGCGTGATAGAGCGGCGCGGGCGAGAGATAGACCATGCTGCCGTCGGCGGGCATGCCCGCGCCCATCACCGCCAGCCCCATCAGCGGAACGCTCGCCTGCGGATCGGGATCGGCGGGCGGTGCGGGCCTGATCCCCTTGGGCCGCCCGGTGGTGCCCGAACTGTAGAGCATGACCATGCCTGCACGCGGATCGGCGATGGGCGCTGCCGGTTGCGCGGCGAGCGCGCCGGCGAAATCTTCCTCGCCGTTGCCGTCCATCACCAGCACGGGCAGATCGGGAACCTCGCTGCGAAGGTTCTCGAGCACCGGCCCGAAGGCGGTCGAGGTAATCAGCAGCTTTGCCCCGCTGTCGCGCAGGATATAGGCGATCTCGGGCGCGGTGAGCCGGGTCGATACCGGCACCAGCATGGTGCCTGCGCGCTGCGATCCCCAGATCAGCGTGAAGTATTCGATACGGTTTTCGAGCAGCACGGCAAAGGCGTTGTCAGGCGTGAGGCCCGCCATGCGCAGCAAGTGGGCGAAGCGGTTCGCAGCTTGATCCATCTGCGCGAAGGTGATGGCCTCGCCGCTCCCCGCCATGATCACCGCGGGATGATCGGGGCGGGTTCTTGCGTGATCGATCGGATGCAGGTTCAACGCTCTCTCCCAGGCCGGAAAGCCGGTCTTTTCCGGCAACCTAACCGATCCTGAAGGGGCGACAATAAAAAAGAGGCGGCGGGATTACCCGCCGCCCATGATCGGACATCCTCTCCAATGTCCTCACCCGCTTCCAGGCGGGATAGCGTTAGTTTCAGTCGCCGCCCTGCGCCAGCTGCGCTTCCTGCCCGGCGAGCCGGACCGCTTCGGCCGCGCCCGTCATGTAGGGCAGCGGGTCCACGGCAAGATCGCCGATCCGCACTTCATAGTGCAGGTGCGGCCCGGTCGAGCGCCCGGTCGATCCGACATACCCGATCACGTCGCCCTTGCGCACCCGCTCCCCCGGAGCGACCGCCAGGCGCGACATGTGGGCATAACGGGTTTCAAGCTGGGCGCCGTGCGCAATCTCGACATAGAGGCCATAGGTCGAATACCACTGCGCCTTGCCCACGATGCCATCGGCGGTGGCATAGATCGGCGTTCCGGTGGGGGCGGCGAGATCGATCCCCTTGTGCTGGCGGCGACCGCCCAGCACGGGGTGCGTGCGCATGCCGAAGCCGCTGGTCAGCGCCAGCCCGTCGAGCGGGAGACGCGAAGGGATAGAGACGCTGGGGCGCAGCGTGGAACCGTGCGGCCCCGCAGCATCGAGTGCTTGCCAGCTTGCGAAAAGCTGCTGGAACTTCTCGTCACCCGCCAGGGCACCGCCCTGCTGCTGGCGCAGCGGCTCGATGATGTCGGCATTGGCGTTGGCGGAAGAATTGGCGAGCGCAGGGCCGGCCATGAACGAAAGGCAACCGAGCAATGCGGCAGATGCGGTCTTGAAGAACAGGCGCAGTTTCTGCGATCCAGCCAAGAGTTCCGACCATCCGCGCTGCATCGAGGCAGCGCCCTTTCTGTTGCGAGACCCGAAGAGACCCCGCAGGAGCGCTCATCGTAATCCTGAAATGTGCCGCGAAGGAAACCCCTCCCTTGCGTTGACCCGGTTATGAAGGCGCAGGTTCGGCACGCAACCCCCGCACCCGAGTCAAGCGACCAACCGCCGCCGGGACGGGTTGAGTCGTTGAACCGTGGCCGGAATTCGCCCCTGGGTCACGCCTGCGCCTGCTGCGAACGGGTGTTCCGGCGTCGAATCACGGTGCTGTGGCGGCGGCCAGCACTTCGGCGGCGTGGCCCTTGACCCTGACCTTGCGCCAGACGCGCTCGATCACGCCGTCGGCTCCAACCAGATAGGTGGTGCGCACCATGCCCAGGTAGGTGCGGCCATAATTCTGCTTCTCGGTCCAGATGCCCAACGCATCGGACAGGCCGCCGTCTGCGGCATCGCTGGCGAGAGGCACCGTCAAACCATGTTTGGCAATAAAGCGCTGATGCTTCTGCGGCGAGTCCTTGCTGACCCCCAGCAGCGCCGCGCCCGCCCGGTCGAATTCGGCCTTCAATGCAGTGAAGTCCTTCGCCTCGATGGTGCAGCCGGGCGTATCGTCCTTGGGATAGAAGAAGATGACGAGCCTTTGCCCGCGGTAGCCCGATGGCTTCACCGTCCCGCCATCCGGGGTTTCGAGGGGCAGATCGGGCATCGGGTCGCCCACATCGGGTAAATCGCTCACGTCTCAACCTCCAATTGCTCGCCGAAAACATCGTTCCAGGCCCGCGCCACCTGTTGCCGTGCCAATGCCAGTTCGTGCATCAGTCCGCCAAGGCTTTCCTGCCTGCAAGCGCGGGCCAACGCCAGCGCGGCGGCATGCGGCGGCAGCGCCAGATCGGGCGCTAGCAGCCGGCCCGAAACCAGCAGCCGCGTCATCAGATCATGCGCGTCCCGCAGTTCGCCCGCAATCAGCCCCGCCCCTGCCAGCGCATCGATCGCCGCGCCCAGATCGGGCGTCAGTCCCACGTGATCGCGCAATTGCAGATAGTGCACGATGAACTCGAGATCGACCAGCCCGCCGCGCAGCAGCTTGGCATCGAGCACGCCCTTGGGCGGCTTGTGCTGCGCGATCTCGCCGCGCATCTTGAGCAGATCGGCGCGCAGCACGGCTTCGTCGCGCTCCTGCCCCAGCACCTCACCAATAATCCGGCCCAATTCCTCGCGCACCGGCGGCGAACCGACCAGCACCCGGGCGCGGGTGAGCGCCATGTGCTCCCAGGTCCATGCTGCCTCGCGCTGGTATTTGGCGAAGCTTTCGCAAGTGACGGCCAGCGGCCCCTGTGCGCCCTGCGGGCGCAGCCGCGTATCGACTTCGTACAACGCGCCCTGCGCCGTGGGTACGCTCAAGGCCGCGCTCAATCGCTGGGCAAGACGGTTGTAATAGAGCGTTCCGCCCAGCGGCCTCGCGCCGTCCGATTCGGCGCCCGTCTCGCCGGTAAAGAGATAGATCAGATCGAGGTCGGAAGCGTGGGTAAGCGCGCCGCCGCCCAGCCGCCCGAGGCCCAGCACCACCAGTTCGCTGCCCGCGATGCGCCCGTGCTTGCGCGCGAACTCTTCGGTCGTGGCC
>LOEX01000046.1 GCA_001516125.1 Sphingomonadales bacterium BRH_c42 | reverse complement strand
ATGGGCGGGGCGCAGCCGCTCGCCGCGGCGATGGCGGGGGCGTGCTGCCTCGCGGTCGAATGCAATCCCGAAAGCGTGGATTTCCGCCTGCGCACGCGCTATCTCGATGAAAAGGCCGAGACTTTGGATGAGGCGCTGGCGCTGATAGAGCGCTGGACTGCTGCGGGCGAAGCCAAGTCGGTCGGTCTGCTGGGCAATGCCGCCGAAGTGTTCCCCGAGCTGGTGCGGCGCGGGGTGCGCCCCGATATTGTGACCGACCAGACTTCGGCGCACGACCCAGTTAACGGTTACCTCCCCGAAGGCTGGAGCATGGCCGAGTGGCGCGCACTGCGCGAGAGCGACCCCAAGGCTGTTGCAGCGGCGGCGCGCAAATCGATGCGGCGGCAGGTCGAGGCCATGCTGGCGTTCTGGCATGCGGGCGTGCCCACGCTCGATTACGGCAATAATATCCGCCAAATGGCGCTCGAGGAAGGGTTGGCGAACGCCTTCGACTTTCCCGGCTTCGTCCCCGCATATATCCGCCCGCTGTTCTGCCGCGGGATCGGGCCGTTCCGCTGGGCGGCGCTTTCGGGCGACCCGGAGGATATCTACAAGACTGATGCCAGGGTGAAGGAACTGCTTCCGGGCAACACGCACCTCCACAACTGGCTCGACATGGCGCGCGAGCGCATCGCCTTCCAGGGCCTGCCCGCGCGTATCTGCTGGGTCGGGCTGGGCGACCGCCACCGGCTGGGCCTCGCCTTCAACGAAATGGTCGCGAGCGGCGAGTTGAAGGCTCCGGTGGTGATCGGGCGCGACCATCTCGACAGTGGCTCTGTTGCCAGCCCCAACCGCGAGACCGAGGCGATGAGGGACGGCTCGGACGCGGTTTCCGACTGGCCGCTGCTCAACGCGCTGCTCAACACTGCCTCGGGGGCGACCTGGGTCAGCCTGCACCATGGCGGCGGTGTGGGGATGGGCTTTTCACAGCACGCGGGCATGGTGATCGTCGCCGACGGAACGGCGGATGCAGCAAGGCGGCTCGAGCGGGTGCTGTGGAATGATCCTGCCAGCGGCGTGATGCGCCATGCCGATGCGGGTTATGAGGATGCGCTCGACTGCGCGCGCGAGCAGGGCCTGCGTCTGCCGGGCATCCTGGGTAACTAACCGCCGGCCCGATTGCGGTCTGCCATCAGCGCCAGGCAGTGCAGGCCCACCGTCGCTGCCGCCAGCGCGGTCACGTCGCTGCTGTCATAGGCGGGAGCGACCTCGACCACATCGGCTGAGCGGATGTCGAGCCCGGCCAGCGCGCGCAGGACCGAAAATGCCTTGATCGTGCTGATCCCGCCCGCCACCGGCGTGCCCGTGCCGGGTGCGAAAGCGGGGTCGAGGAAATCGATGTCGAAGGTCAGATAGGCCGGGCTGTCGCCCACCACCTCGGCTACGCGCGCGCCGATCTCTGCCGCGCTCATGGAGTCCACCGCATCGGCGCCGAGCACGGTGAAGCCGAGCGTGTCCTTGTTGTTGGTGCGGATGCCCAATTGGATCGATCGCGCCGGGTCGATCACCCCTTCCTGCGCGGCGCGCCAGAACATCGTGCCATGATCGACCTGGCCCTCCTTCGCAGGCCAGGTGTCGCTATGCGCGTCGAAATGGATCAGCGACAACGGCCTGCCAAGCTGGCCCGCGAGCGAGCGGATCACCGGATAAGTGCAGAAGTGGTCGCCCCCCAGCATCAATGTCGCCGCGCCTTGGGTGTGGATCGCGGCAAACTGCCGCTCGATGCAGCCGACCACTTCGACCGGGGAGCCATAGTCGATTGCCAGATCGCCATAATCGATCACATCGAGCCGCTCGAACGGATCGAAGTCCCACCCCCACACCGCATCCCAGGCGATCATCGCCGAACCCTGCCGCACCGCGCGCGGGCCATAGCGCGAACCCGGCCTGCCGGTGGTGGCAATGTCAAACGGCACGCCCACCACCGCCACGTCCGCGCCGCTCACTTCCTTGGAATAGCGCCGCCGCATGAAGCTCATCGCGCCCGAGAAGGTCGGCTCGGCAATCGTCCCGTCGCGCCCGCCGGGCCGGGTGAAGGCGAGGTCGATGGGTTGGCCGGGTTTCTCGTCAGGCATGGAAGTTCACCCGATGGCGCGCAGCCGGGGCAGCGCCTCGTCGAGCGCGCGGCGGATGATTGCCACCATGTCGTCGATCTGCGCGGTGCTGATGATCAGCGGCGGGCACATCACGATCGAATCGCGGATGCCGCGCACCATCAGCCCGCCCGCGATGCACAGATCGCGCACCATCGGGCCAGCGGTCCCCTCGGCCCCGCCGAAGCGCGCGCCGCTGGCCTTGTCGGCAACGATCTCGACCGCGCCGAGCAGGCCGATCGAACGGGTCTGGCCGACCAGCGGATGATCGTCGAGGCTCCCCAGCGCCCGGGCGAGATATGGGCCGGTTTCGCTGCCGGTCCTCTCGACCAGCCCTTCGCGCTGGATGATTTCGATATTGCGCAGCGCCACTGCGGCTGCGACCGGATGGCCCGAATAGGTGAAGCCGTGGACGAAATCGCCGCCGGTCTTCATCACCTTGACCACCTCTGCCGAAACGCAGGTGGCGGAGATCGGCAGATAGCCTGACGAAAGCCCCTTGGCGATCGGCATGATGTCGGGCGAAACGCCCATCGTTTCATGCCCCCACATGCGCCCCGTGCGTCCAAACCCGGTAATCACCTCGTCGCAGATCAGCAGAATGCCGTATTTGCGGCAGATCGCCTGAACCTGCGACCAGTAATTGGCCGGCGGGATGATGACCCCGCCTGCGCCCTGCACCGGTTCGCCGATGAAGGCGGCGACGTTTTCGGGCCCGACCGCGAGAATGCGCTCCTCGATCGCCTGCGCGCAGGCGGTGCCGAAATCCTCCTCGCTCATGCCGCGCCCTTCGTTGAACCAGTAGGGCTGGCGGACATGTTCGATCCCGGGAATCGGCAGGCCGGGGGTGGCATGCATCGCCTTCATCCCGCCCAGCGAGACACCCGCCACGGTCGAGCCGTGATAGGCGTTCCAGCGGCTGATGAAGACCTGCCGCGTGGGCTCGCCCTTCAGCTCCCAATAGCGCCGCACCATGCGGAATACCGTGTCGTTGGCTTCACTGCCCGACGAGTTGAAGAACACATGCGGCAGGCGATTGCCGGTAAGGCTGGCGATCTTGTCAGCCAGCAGCACGGTGGGCGGCGTCGCGGTCTTGAAGAAGGTGTTGTAGAAGGGCAGCTCGCGCATCTGTTCGGCGGCGACTTCGACCAGTTCCTCGCGCCCGTATCCGACATTGACGCACCACAGGCCCGCCATCCCGTCGAGGATGCGGTTGCCGTCACCATCGTGGATGTAGCAGCCCTCGGCATGCGTGATGATGCGGCTGCCGCCAAGGTCTTCGATTTCCTGCCAGTCGGCCTGCGCGGGCAAGTGGTGGGCGACGTCGAGCCTGCGAAGCTCGGCGATGTCGTAGTTGCGTGGCATTGCGGTGTTTCCTGATTGAGGTGATGCGAATTCGGCTGAAGTGCGGCGCATGATGCGCCGCCAGGCTATCGATCAGGGCGAATAGCACAGCCGCGCGAGATGCAGGTTGTAGCGGCGCGTTGGCAGGATCACAGCTCGCCCCTTGCGGCCTGGCCAAGCAGGGCGAAATAGGCCTGACTGTCGGGGTTATGCTCCGGCTCCCATTCGGGATGCCACTGCACCGCCATGAGCGGCGCGCCGCCCGGCCGCGCGCTGAACGCCTCGACCAAACCGTCGCTGGCGGTGGCCTCGACATTCAGGCCTTCCGCCAGCCTGTCCACGCCCTGGAAATGCACCGAATTGACCGTCACCCTGGTCTTGCCCAGCGCCCCAGCCAGCATTCCGCCGGGGGCCAGATCGACCTCGTGGTAATGGTCGAACATGCGGGCAAGATCGCTGCTTTCGGGCGAATGGTGCAGCAGCATGGCATCGTTGCTGGCGACATCGCGCCGCAGCGTTCCGCCCAGCGCGACGTTGATTTCCTGAAACCCCCGACAGATCCCGAACACCGGCTTGCCCGCATCGATCATCCGCCTCACGATGCCCAGCGCCACTTCATCGCGCGCGCTGTCGAACGGGCCGAAGCCCTCGTCATCGCCATAGCGCGAGGCTTCGATATTCGACGGCGAGCCCGTGAGCAGCACGGCGTCGATCCGGCCGATCACCTCGGCGGTGTCCATCAATTCGGGCAGCGCCGGGATCAGCAGCGCACCCAGATCGCCATAACGCATCGCCGCCATGGCATAGCGGTTCATCACCGCCTGCGCGGTCTCGCTGCCGATGGTCCTGTTGCAGGAGGTTATGCCGATGATCGGGCGCATGGTGGATCAGTGCTTTATCATGACGTGCCGCGTCACGGTATAGTGTTCGAGGCAATAGACCGACAGGTCCGAGCCGTAGCCTGACAGCTTGACCCCGCCGTGCGGCATTTCGGCGGTGTTGACCGAATGCGTGTTGATCCAGGTCACCCCGTATTCGAGTCTTGCGGCAAATTCCGCCGCCTTGCCGACATCGCGCGTCCACACCGACGAGGCTAGGCCGTATTCGCAATCGTTGGCCCAGCCGAGCACCTGTGCGTCATCGTCGAAGCGCGTGACCGAAACCACCGGGCCGAACACTTCCTTCTGCACGATCTCGTCCTGATGGCGCGCGCCCGCGATCAGCGTGGGATTGTAGAAGAAGCCGGGCCGGTCGGGCCGTGTGCCGCCGGTGACGATCTCTGCCGGAGTATCCGCCGCAGCGCGCGCAACGAAGCCGTCCACCCGGTCACGCTGGCGCGCGGTAATCATCGGCCCCAGCACCGTGCCCGGCTGCGCAGGGTCGCCCACGTCGATCCTGCGCACCGCGGCCTCGAGTTCGGCAACTAGCCGGTCATGAATGTTGACATGGGCATAGACGCGGCAGGCGGCGGTGCAATCCTGCCCGGCGTTGTAATATCCGCCCTCGGCAATCGCCTCGACCGCGGCGGCGATGTCGGCATCTTCGAGCACGATCACGGGCGCCTTGCCGCCCAGCTCGAAATGCGTGCGCTTGATGGTGGGGGCAACGGCTTCCATGATCTTGCGTCCGGTGGCGACATCGCCGGTGAGCGAGACCATGCAGACATCGGGGTGCGAAACCAGGCGCGCACCGACATTCGGGCCGTTGCCGGTCACGACGTTGACAACCCCTTCGGGCAGGAACTCGGCGCAGACCTCGGCCAGCTTGAGCGTTGTCAGCGGCGTGTGCTCCGACGGCTTTATCACCACCGTGTTACCCGCCGCGATCACCGGGGCGATCTTCCAGCTCGCCATCATCAACGGATAGTTCCACGGCGCGATGCCCACGCACACGCCCAGCGGATCGCGCCGCAGCATCGAGGTGTAGCCGGGGCGGTACTCGCCCGCAGGCAGCCCGTGGAGCGTGCGCGCTGCGCCTGCGAAAAAGCGGAACACGTCGATCGTATTGCCAACGTCGATCGCCTTGGCGGTGCCGATCGGCTTGCCGCAATTGCGCATTTCCAAATCGGCAAATTCGCCCGCCAGTTGCTCGACCCTCTCGGCGATCTTGAGCATCCGGTTTGCCCGCTCGCGCGGCGGCATTCGCGACCAGATGGGGTAGGCCTGGCGGGCGGCGGCAACTGCCGCATCGACCTGTTCGCGGCTGGCGCTGGCGAGGTTGACGAGTTCTTCGCCCGTCGACGGGTTGAAGGCCACTTCGGGCGCTTCCTCGCCCTTTAGCGCGCGGCCACCAATGAACTGTCCGAAAACCTCAATCATTTGTCATTCCTCTGCGAAGGGCGAGACACCCCTTCATCGTCCAGCCCCATTCGATCGGCGCATCACGTCCGGTCATGACAAAAGCACAATCGGGCTGTCGGCGCGCCAGTGCATCGAAACCCGGTCGTTCCAGGTGAAATCGTCCTGATCGTGGCGCGAAAGGTTGGGCCGCGACACGCGGATCGTGGCGCCGCTATCCAGCTTGATGTCGTAGAGCGTGATGTCGCCCAGATAGCTCATTCCGTGGATCTGCCCGCGCGCAAAATTGTGCCCTTCGGGCGCATCCTGCGCGGCGGCATTCACCGCCTTGCCCGCGCCGGGGACGTGGAGATAGATTTTCTCGGGCCGCAGCGCGACGAACACATCGGCACCGTGCGGACCGGTAACCCCGTGATTGAGGTAAACCTTGCCGATGCCTGCGCATTCGACTGCCGCCCGGTCGGGCTCGTCGAGGATAAGCTTGCCTTCGAAAATGTTCACCGATCCGACGAAATCGGCAACGAAGCGGTTGGCCGGGTATTCGTAAAGATCGGAAGGGGTGGCAAGCTGGGCCACGTCGCCCTTGTTCATCACCGCAATCCGGCTGGCCATCGAAAGTGCTTCGTCCTGATCGTGCGTGACGGTGACGAAAGTGATGCCGACCTGGTCCTGCAGGTCGGCCAGTTCGAACTGCATCTGCGCGCGCAGCTTGGCATCGAGTGCGCTGAGCGGCTCGTCGAGCAGCAGCACCTTGGGCCGCATCACCAGGCTTCGCGCCAGCGCCACGCGCTGCCTTTGCCCGCCCGACATCTGATCGGGCATGCGGTCCTCGAACCCGCCCAGCTTGACCAGCGCCAGCGCCTCGCGCACGCGCTCATCGCATTCGGCGCGGCCGACGCCGGCGATCTTGAGGCCATAGCCGACATTGGCCGCAACGCTCATGTGCGGGAACACGGCATAGCTCTGGAACACCATGTTGACCGGGCGGCGGTTGGGCGGGATGTGCGCCATGTCCAGCCCGTCGATCAGGATTTGCCCTTCGGATGGCACCTCGAACCCGGCGATCATGCGCAGCAGCGTGGTCTTGCCGCAGCCGGATGGCCCCAGCAGCACGAAGAATTCGCTGGGCACGATATCGAGGCTGACATCGTCAACCGCCGTGACCTTGCCGAAGCGCTTCGACACATTCCTGATTTCGATGATCGGGGTTTTCTCGCTCATGATCAGTGACTCACGGAAAGGTTTTTGGTGCCCTGCACGCGCAGCGCGATCGCGGTCAGCACAATGGTCAGGATGATAAGCAAGGTCGAAGCGGCGTTGACTTCGGGCGTGACCGAAAAGCGCACCATCGAATAGACCTTGACCGGGAAGGTGATCGTGTCCGGCCCGCTGGTGAAGAAAGTGATCACGAAATCGTCGAGGCTGAGCGTGAAGGCGAGCAGCGCGCCTGCGACCAGCGACGGGCGCATGTGCGGCAGCAGCACATCCTTGAACGCCTGCCAGTCGCTCGCGCCAAGATCCTTGGCGGCTTCCTCTTCCTCGGCATTGAAGCTGGCGAGGCGCGATCGCACGACCATTGTCACGAAGGGGAAGCAGAAGGTGATATGGGCGATGGTGATCGCAAACAGGTTCAGCGGCCAGATCAGATCGTTGGGCCATTCGATCCAGGCGAAGAAGATCAACATGGCGACGCCCAGGCAGATTTCGGGCACGATGATCGGCAGCGAGATCGTGCCATCGACCGCCCCCTTGAAACGGAAGCGGAAGCGCCACAGCATGATCGCCGCCATCGATCCGATCACCAGGCTGACCAGCGTGGCGAGCGCCGCAATGGTCAGCGAATTGACCAGCGCCTCGACCAGCGTGTCATTGCCCAGCGCCTTCTCGTAATATTTGGTGGTAAAACCCCGCCACACCACGTTGCGGCGCGAATCGTTGAAGCTGAAGATCATCAGCACCACCAGCGGTGCATAGAGGAACACCAGCACGGCAGTGACCCAGGCACGCATCCACAGGGTGCGGGTATATTCGAGCGGCGCGCGCGGGGCGGTGTTGAACAGGCCCATCAGCGCGCCTCCGCGCTTTTCTTGCCGCGAAAGCTTTGCAGCGCGATCAGGATGAACATGGAGTAGATCAGCAGGAACGACAGCGCCGCGCCGAACGGCCAGTCATTGGCGCGCTTGAACTGGCGTTCGATCACATTGGCGATCATCTGGCTGTCGGTGCCGCCCATCAGATCGGGCGTGAGATAGGCGCCCAGGGCCGGGATGAGAGTGATCATGATCCCCGCAATCACGCCCGGCATGGCCAAAGGCACCACCACTTTCATCAGCGTGCGCAAATGCCCCGCGCCAAGATCGAGACTCGCCTCGATCAGGCTCTTGTCGAGCCGGTCGAGCGCCGAATAGAGCGGCAGCACCATGAAGGGCAGGTGGACATAGACCAGCCCCAGCACCACCGCGAAATTGTTGTAGAGCAGTTGCACCGGCTCCCAGCTTTCGAGCGGCTGGAGCCCGGCCAGCGTCTTGATCCAGCTTGCACTCTCCCACAGCCAACCCAGCGTCTTGTTGGCATAGCCTTGCGTTCCCAGCATGATCATCAGCGCATATGTGCGGATCAGCAGGTTGGTCCAGAACGGCAGCATGATCCCCAGAAGCAGCCATGGCCGCCAGCGCTCGCTGGCAAAAGTCAGCGCCATCGCCACGGGAAATCCGATGACGAGGCAGATCGCGGTGACGAGCGAGGCCACGATGAAGCTCTTGAGGAAGATCGAAAGGTAGAGCCATTCGGTCGCGCGCTTGTAATTGTCGAGCGTTCCGGAAATGTCGATTTCGGTCAGCCCGACGTTACTGCCGAAGCTGTAGAGCCACACGAAGCTCATCGGGACGAGGAAGAACAGGACCGTCCACGCCAGCGGCACTGCGGAAACCGCCCAGAACGCCTTTCGGTCCGTGCTCCAGTCCTGCTCAGCCATCGATCACTCCCGCAGCGCCCGGCAAGGCGTGCCCGCAGGCCGCCCCGTCCGGATCACCAATCTTGCTCAGTTGCCGGTGCGTGTGCCCCGGGTCAGGATGCGCGAACCCGCGTGAACGCCTCTTCATAAAGCGGCTGCAATTCAGGATTGAACTTGGCGTATTCGCACCGCGCCAGCACATCGGCGGGCGGGAAGATCACCGGGTTGTTCCGGTAATCGTCGGGCATCAGTGCCTTGGCCGCAGCATTGGGCGTGGGGTAGAGGATCGTTTCGGTGATCTTCTTGTCCACTTCGGCATCGAGGATGTAGTTGATGAAGGCGTGTGCGTTCTTGGGATGCGGCGCGCCAACCGGGATGCACAAGGTATCCGAATTGAGCTGGCTCCCTTCCTTGGGAATGACGAAGTCGATGTCGTCATCCTCGACCATGGCCTGTGCAATGTCGCCGTTGTATTCGAGCACCACGTCGACATCGCCCTTGAGCAGCAGGTCCTGCCCGTCATCCTCGTGATACTTCTTGATGAAGGGCTTCTGCTTGATCATCATCGCCTCGATCGTCTTGATGTCGGCAGTGGTGATGTCGTTGACCGATTTGCCCAGATACTTGGCGTGCAGGCGGAACATGTCGCCCGCTTCGGAAAGCACCGCGATGCGGCCCTTGTATTCATCCGAATCGAACAGCACCTTCCAGCTGTCGGGCACCGAGGAGACTTTCGACTTGCGATAGCCGATGCCCAGCGTCAGCCAGGTGTAGGGCATCGAATACTTGCGCCCAGGATCGTATTCGACATCGATGAACGTCGGGTCGATGTTCTTCATGTTGGGAATCAGCGAATGGTCGAGCTCCATCAGCATCTCGGCCTGGACCATCCGTTCGACGAAATCGTTCGACGGAACGATCACGTCATAACCCGGATTGCCGGCGCGGAACTTGGCAAACAGCACGTCGTTGCTGTCGAACAGGTCCATCTTGACCGCGATGCCCGATGATGCCTTGAAATCGTCAAGCGTGGTTTCGCCGATGTAGGTATCCCAATTGTAGAAATTGAGCGCGGCTTCCTCGCCGGTCGATGCCGTCTCGCCCTTTTCCTTGGTGCAGGCCCCAAGGCCGGTCACGGTGATGCCGATCGCGGCAACGCCCATGCCCTGAAGCAGCGAACGGCGGCCCAAGCGTTTCCCTCGAATATCAAAGTGATTCATGTCAATTTCCCCTGCCTGCGCCCGCGGAAACACGCCATTTCCGCGAGACTTCGCGAATCTCGCCCAAATCGTGCCTATCAAGCACTTCCCGGCCCGGGTGTTCCAGCCTATAATTCATACCGAGAGGTATCGGAAAAATCGATGAACATCACTTTCCGGCAGATTCGCTATTTCATCGCAGTGGCTGAATCGCGTTCGGTTTCAGCCGGTTCGACCGCGGTGGGAATCTCGCAATCGGCGGTGACCGATGCGATCCGCACGCTCGAAATCGAAACCGGGGTCAAGCTGTTCTACCGCCATCCGCGCGGTGTGACGCTGACGCGCGAAGGGCACAAGTTCCTGCGGCACGCGCGTTCGATCATCAATGCGCTGGCCGATCTGTCCGACGGGGTCGGCAATGATCAGGTGGCGGCGACCGGATCGATCAGGATCGGCATCACCCCCGTGGTCACCGGCTATTTCCTGTCCGACATCCTCTCGCGGTTCCGCCGGATGTTCCCGCAGATCACCGTGACCCTGGTCGAGGACAAGCGCGACTATATCGAGCACCTGCTGGTCAATGGCGAACTCGATCTGGGCATCCTCATCGTCTCCAACCTCGTGCAGAAGAGCGCGATCGATTACGAGGTGCTGCTGCGGTCGGATTGCCGGGCGTGGATGGCGCCCTGGCATCCGCTGTCCGAAGTCGATGTGCTGAGCCTGTCCGACCTCGAGAACGAGCCGATCGTTGCCTTGCTGCTCGACGAGATGGAGGGGCTGATCGAAAGCATCTGGTCGAAGTTCGACCACCCGCCCAACAAAGCGTTCCGCACCAGTTCGATGGAGGGCGTGCGCAGCCTGGTGGGCACCGGCGCGGGGATCACCATCCTGCCGCAGCTGGTCTATCGCCCGTGGAGCCTCGACGGCGACCGCATCATTGCCAAGCGTCCGCGCGAAAGCCTGCCCACGGTGGACATCGGCATCGCCTGGCGGCGGCTGACGCATCACAGCGAAGCGGCGACGCTGTTCATGGAGACGGTGCACGAACAGCGGAGGTAGGGGCGGGACGTCTGTTAAAGCGGGTCCTTGCGCTGGAATCCGTCATTCAGCTTCCGACAACTTTGCTACCGCCGAACGATTGGTTCATACTGTTGGTATGATTGTCACAATCTTTGAGGCCGATACGCTAATCGGGAGCGCTGAAATTTTCGCGCTCGATCCTCCTATGGGCGTTGCGATGGCAAAGTTTCGGCCAGCACCCGCCTACGATGTCGAGCGTCATGCAAACGTCGTGGACGGAGACTACGTCGCGGATCGCGGAGATATTCTGCGCATTGAGTTACCGGGCGGCATCCGTCTGAGAAGCCAAGCAATCTCAATTCAGGATTGGCCAGCTCTTGGGGAATTCGAGCTACACATTTTGGGCATCCTAGAGCCTGACTTCGATGAGCTTTTTAAAGACCACCCGGATTATCGTGCCTATTACGATCTAGACCTGAGCGATGAGCAGCGTGCCGAAAAGCAGCGAGTTCTCACAGCCCATCGGCGCCGCAGATTGTTAAAGGAGTGGTCCATCCTTGGAGTGCTTGTCGCTTCAATCGCCGGCTCGATCATTCTTTTTGCGTAGGTCCGCTTCCCACCCCATCCCGGACATTCAGGCAAGCGGCGCTAACGCCTAGAAACGGACGGCACTCAGAATCATACAGGTCGCTGCTTCCAGACCTGCCGCGCCCCCTCACGCGTTATGCAGATACCAGGCGTAGTCGAGATCGGTCACTTCGCCCATGAAGCGGGCCATCTCGACTTCCTTGACCGTGCAATATTGCGTGACGAAGCGGTCGCCCAGATAGTCGCGCATCGTCTCCGACTGCTTGAACGCCTCGATCGCGGCGGCCCAGTGGTTGGGCAGGCGATAGTCTTCCGGTGCCTGTTCGTATCCGTTTCCGACGATCGCCGGGCCGGGATCGACCTTGTTGACGATGCCGTGGTGCATCGCCGTCAGCACCGCCGCCATCGCCAGATATGGGTTGGCGTCCGCACCGCAGATGCGGTGTTCGACATGGCGAGATGACGGCGGTCCGGCCGGCACGCGCAGCGACACGGTGCGGTTGTTGACGCCCCATGTCGGCGCCACCGGGGCATAGGAATTGGCCTTGAACCGGCGATAGGAATTGGCATTGGGCGCGAAGATCGCCATCGATTCGCCCAGCAGTTCCTTCATCCCGCCGATGGCATGGCGCAGCAGCGGCGAGCCTTGCGAATCGTCGCTGGCAAAGGCGTTGTTGCCCTGCGCATCGGCCATCGAAACATGCAGGTGCATGCCGTTGCCCGCCTGTTCGGCAAAGGGCTTGGCCATGAAGCTGGCGATCATCCCGTGGCGCGCCGCGACACCCTTGACCAGCCGCTTGTACATCACCGCATCGTCGGTCGCGCGCATCGCATCGGGCTTGTGGCGCAAGGTCAGCTCGAACTGGCCGGGCGCATATTCGCTGATCCCCGATTCCAGGGGAATGTCCTGCGCATCGCAGGCAGCATAAAGATCATCGAAGAAAGGCTTGAAATCCTCCAGCTCGCGCAGGCTATAGACATCGTGCGTGCAGGGCCGCTCGCCGCTCGAAAGCCCGCGCGCCAGCACCGGGCGCCCGCCGTCCATCTCAAGCAGGAAGAACTCGAGCTCGACCGCCACCACGGGTGTCAGGCCATCTGCGGTCAGCCGGTCAACCACGCGGCCCAGCACATGGCGCGGATCGAGATCGTTGGGCGTCCCGTCCAGCTCGTAGAAACTGGTGGTGAACTGCGCGGCATTTGCGCCCAGCCACGGAGCATGGACCAGAGTGCCGGGGATCGGCTTGCAATAGCGATCGGCGTCGCCGTCCTCCCACACCAGCCCGGTTTCCTCGGTATCCGCGCCGGTAATATCGACCACCAGCAGCGATCCGGGCAGGAACCGGCCCGTTTCATAGACGGCCAGCGCCTCGTGCTGGCGCAGGCGTTTGCCGCGCGGCACGCCCGACAGGTTGGTGAAGATGATGTCCACCGCATCCACATCGGGATTGGCGGCGAAGAACGCGCGCGCCTCGTCCAGGCTGGCAATCGCGCTCGAACTCTTCGGCAAACGGGTGGATTCGGTCATTCGGTCAGTACCCCAAGGCATTGGTCGAGCATTTCGGCCAGCCGCGCCACCTGTGCGTCAGTTGTGGCCGGGCTGACAAGCATCATGTTGTGAAACGGCGCGATCAGCACCCCCCGGTTGATGAGGAACAGGTGAATCGCGGCTTCAAGCGGCCCGTGCATCGCTGCACGCGCCTCGCTGCCATTGTGCGGCGCCTTGTCAGCGCAAATGAACTCCGCGCGCGCGCCGACGTGAACCACCGGCCACGGCAGGCCGTGCGCGGCGATCACCGCGCGCAACTTCTCGGCTAGTCGACCCGCCAGCGCCAGCATATGGTCATAGGCATCGCGCGTCATTACCTCGGTCAGGCAGGCGCGCATCGCGGCCAGCGCCAGCGCATTGGCCGAAAGCGTGGTGCCGATACCCGAATGCCCCTTCTCGCCGATCTCCCTCAGGCGGTCCATCCGCGCCGCAACCTCGGCGGTAAAGCCGTGGACCGCGCAAGGCACTCCGCCGCCCACCGGCTTGCCCAGCACGAACAGATCGGGCTGCGGGCCAAAGGGCATCGAGTGGCCGCCGTATCCGCTCGAAATCGTATGCGTCTCGTCGAACACCAGCAGCGTGCCGTGGCGCGTCGCGAGCTCGCGCATGGCCTCGAGATAGCCGGGATCGGGCAGCACCATGCCGACATTGGTCAGCGCCGGTTCGGTCAGGATCGCGGCGACATCGCCGGGGGCGAGCGCAGCCTCAAGCGCGGCAAGATCGTTGAATTCGATCACCCGCGTATGCTCGCGCATGTCATAGACCTGGCCGATCAGCGATCCGCGCAATTCGGGCACGCCATCGCGCAGATCGACAAAGGCATCATCGACCGCCCCGTGATAGCAACCGTTGAAAATCAGGATCTTGTCGCGCCCGGTAATCCCCCGGCACCAGCGGATGACCGCGCGGTTGGCCTCGCTCGCGGTCGAGGTCACCTGCCAGAACGGCAGGCCGAACCTTGCCGCCAGCTCATCGGCGATTGCCGGCGCGTCTTCGGTGGCGAGCATATAGGCAAGCCCGCGATCCGCCTGGCGCGCGATAGCCCTGGCCACCGGCGGCGGCGAATGGCCGAACATCGATCCGGTGTCGCCCAGGCAGAAATCGTCATAGCGATGCCCGTCAACATCCCATAGCTGTGCCCCTTGCGCACGATCGGCGAACAGCGGGAAGGGCGTGCCCCAGTCGAGCATCCAGTGAAACGGCACACCGCGGTGCCAGTGCGGTGCACAGCGGTGCTCAAGCGCGGCCGAGGCCGGATTGGCCTGGGCAAAGCGGGTGCGCTCGGCCTCAAGCATGCGGGAAATGGCACTTGCAGCGATCACAGCCTGTCTCTCAGGGCGTACCACATCATCCCCGCGACATAGAGCGGATGGCGCAGCAGCGCCCCGCCGGGAAAGCCGCGCATCGGCAAATCGGCGACGAGATCGAAACGATTGGAATTGCCGCGCAGCGCCTCGACCATGAGCTCGCCCGCGAGCGTGGTCAGCAGTACCCCGTGGCCCGAATAGCCATGCGCGAACAGGCTGTTTCCGATCCGCCCGAAATGCGGCAGGCGGTTCATCGTCACCCCGATGGTTCCGCCCCAGCCGTGTTCGATTTCCACGCCGCGCAGCTGCGGGAAGATTTTCTCCAGATGCGGGCGCACGAACGCGGCAATATCGGCGGGCGGTCGGGGTGAGTATTTCTCGCCCCCGCCGAAGATCAGCCGGTTATCGGCGGTGAGGCGGTAGTAATTGAGCACGAAACGGCTTTCCGCGATCGAGGCGTTTGACGGGATCAGCGCGCGCGCCTCTCCTTCCGAAAGCGGGCGGGTGGCGACGTTGTAATTGATCACCGGCATCATGATCCGGCGCAGCGATGGTTCGAGCGCGCCCACCTCTGCATCGCAGGCGAGAATGCCGCGGCGCGCCTTGATCTCCCCCCTTGGCGTCGTGACGAGCACCGGGCTGCCATGATCCATGGCGAGGGCAGGGGTTTCCTCGAAAATCCTGACCCCCGCAGTCTCGGCCGCCCTGGCCAGTCCGATCGCGTAGTTGAGCGGGTGGATATGCCCACCCGAAGCATCGAACATGCCGCCGTGATAAGCCTCGGTCGCGACGATCGAGGGGACGTCGGCGCGCTCGACGATCCGCGCGGACCGATATCCGATCAGGCGGTCAAGCAGATCGACCTCGCGCCGCATGGCTTCGAGGTGCGCGGGTTTGCAGGCGGCGTGGAAATGCCCGTCGCGCAGGTCGCAGGCGATTGCGTGCCGCGCGATGCGGCTGCGCACCCGCCCGGTCGCCTCGATCCCCAATGCGACAAGCGCGCGCGCCTTGTCCTCGCCAAACTTTTCCAGCAGATCGCTCGCCGGCCAGCGCATTCCCGGGATCATCTGCCCGCCGTTGCGGCCCGATGCGCCCCAGCCGATCCGCCGCGCTTCGATGAGCACGGTGGAAAAGCCTGCCTCGGCTGCGGTCAGTGCGGCGGAGAGTCCCGTATAACCGCCGCCCACCACCACCACATCGACTTCGATCGGTCCATCCAGCGGGGTCCGTCGCCCGAACGGCTCGGCGCTCGCCGCGTACCAGGATGGCGGATATTCGGTCACTTTCAGACGCGCAGCAGCAGGTGCTCGCGCTCCCATGAACTGATGACCGATTGATAGGCGAACAGCTCGGTTTCCTTGATCGCATAGAACACGTCGAAGAAATCGCTTCCCAGATATTCGCGCACCGGCTTGCATTTGCTGAACCGGTCGAGCGCGGATTCGAGCGTGCGCGGCAGCGTGCGCGCGCGGTTGTAGGCATTGCCGGTCATGCTCTTGGGTGGCTGCATCCGCTCGACCATGCCGATATAGCCGCAGATGAGCGATGCGGCGATAGCGAGATAGGGGTTGGAATCCGCGCCCGGCAACCGGTTCTCGATCCGCCGGTTGGGCGGGTCGGAAATCGGAATCCGCAGGCCGCACGAACGGTTGTCGCTGCCCCATTGCACGTTGATCGGGGCGGCATTGTCGGGCTGCATCCGCCGGAACGAATTGACATTGGGGGCGAACATCGGGGTGATCTGCGGCAACAACCGCACCAGCCCGGCGATATGGCTGCGGAACAGCGCACTGTCGCGGCCATTGGGCGTCGAGAACACGTTGCGCCCGGTCTCGATGTCGAGAATCGACTGGTGGATATGCATCGCGCTTCCGGGCTGCTCGGTCATCGGCTTGGCCAGGAAGGTGGCGTAGACCCCGTGTTCGAGCGCGACCTGGCGCACGATGCGCTTGAACAACAGAACCTCGTCGGCCAGCGCCAGCGGATCGCCATGGACGAAATTGACCTCGAGCTGGGCCGCGCCAGCTTCGTGGATCATCGTGTCGATGTTGAGATCGGCCTTCTCGCAGAAATCATAGATGTGCTCGATGATATCCTCGAACTCGCCGAGCGCCTCGAGCCCATAGGGCTGGCTGGCGCTTTCCGGGCGGCCCGACCGACCGGCAGGCGGTTGTAACGGGAAATCCGAATCGAGATTCTTGGACACGAGGTAGAATTCCACCTCGGGCGCGATCACCGGCTTCCACCCGCGTTTTTCATACAGCGCCAGCACGCGCTTCAGGATCATGCGCGGCGCGATCGCCACCGGTTCGCCCTTGCGCGTGTAGGCATCGGCGATGACGTAGGCGGTCGGGGTCTGGAAACCGGGCGCCTCGCGGATCGTGGTGGGGTCGGGCACCAGGTTCATGTCGGGATCGTAAGGCGGCACGACGTCGTCGATGTCATCGGGATATTCGCCGGTGACGGTGACGGAAAACACGCTGACGGGAATCCGCAAGGTGCGATCGGTCAGCGACTTGAGGAACTTGTTCGCGGGCAGCACCTTGCCGCGGTGGATCCCGTTCATGTCGGGGACAATGCATTCTACTTCGCTGATGCCTCGCTCGCTGATCCAGCTGGCGATATCGGTAGTCATGATATTCCTGTCTGGCGGTACCCGGCAGGGCTCCGTTGCCTCGCCGGGTACTGCCCGAGGTTAAAAGGCCAAAAGCACGCCGCCGACGACGGTCGCCTTGCCCAGCGGGTCATTGAAGGTGTGCGCGGTGTCCACATAGTCGACTGTCGCGCTGAAGCCGCCGCCAAGATCGAAGGTCGCGCCGATCAGCCAGTCCTTCTTGTTGTCGGCAAAGGCGCCATCCTCGAAGCCGAAGGTGCCATGCAGCGAAAGTGGTGAATCGCCCAGCGGAATGTCGGTCGAAACATAGACGTATGAGTTGTCCTCGTGGCCGAGGTTGCCCTGGCTCGGCGCATAGGCCGCGCCCAGCGTGACCGTGGCCGGGCCAACGGCGGTGCCGACCGATCCGTAGAATTCGACATAGCCGAACTCGCCGTTGTGGCCGGGATAGGCATAATAGACCGCCCCCGCGTCAAAGCTGAGATTGCCCACATCGGTAGCGTAGCCGGCGTAGAGGTCGACCTCGACGTTGTCGGCATTGTCGATCAGCGCGACGTTCGAGGCCCAGGCCCCGAAATAGAGGCCCGATTCATGTGAAACCGATACCTCTGCCGTGCCCTGCACGTCCTTGTCGGAGAGCGAGATGCCGCGGAAGCGATAATCGGAATTGAAGCCGACCTCGGCGTCAATCTCCCAGGCGCCCGAAGTTTCTTCTTCGGCGTCCTCGCCCTCATCCTGCGCCCATGCGGCGGTCGAAACAAACATCAGCGGCAACGCCGCGACGGCCAATATCCTGCGCATTGTCGAATATCCTCCTGTTTTCAGGGAATCCTTGCAGGACTGATCCCATAACCCGCCAACAGGCCGGAAATCGACCTAATTCTTCCCCTTTGCGCGATATAGGCGAAATTATCGTGCAAGGAACATCGAGATAAATCGGAGCTATTGCTATCGGATTTTCCGATAATAGTGATCGCGCCGATTCTAATGGCCCGCATCCGGTGGCCGGATTATCGCTTCCCCCGCGAACCACAACATCGAGCCAGACCATGACCGAGCCGAACGATCTGTCCGCCTTCTGGATGCCATTCACCGACAACCGCGGCTTCAAGGCGCATCCGCGCATGTTGGTTGCGGCAAAGGACATGCACTACACCTCGGCCAGTGGGCACCAGGTGCTCGACGCCACCGGCGGGCTGTGGTGCGTCAATGCCGGGCATTCGCGCACGAAAATTGTCGAGGCGATCCGCGCGGTTGCCGGCCAGCTCGATTATGCCCCCACCTTCCAGCTCGGCCACCCGCTGGCGTTCGAGGCTGCGTCGCAGCTCGCGCTGTCGATGCCGCCGGGGCTGGACCGGATATTCTTCGCCAATTCGGGATCCGAGGCGGTGGACAGCGCGCTCAAGATCGCGCTCGCCTGTCAGCGCGCGCGCGGGCAGGGCAGCAAGACCCGGTTGATCGGGCGCGAACGCGGCTATCACGGGGTCGGTTTTGGCGGAATCTCGGTGGGCGGGATTGTCGGCAATCGCCGCCAGTTCGGCACATTGCTGACCGGGGTCGACCACATGCGGCATACGCATGACCTTGCCCACAACGCCTTTACGCGCGGGATGCCAAGCCACGGCGCGGAGCTGGCCGACGATTTGGAGCGGATCGTCGCGCTGCATGGGGCCGATACGATCGCCGCAGTGATCGTCGAGCCGGTGGCCGGATCGACCGGGGTGCTGATCCCGCCCGTGGGCTATCTCCAGCGGCTGCGCGACATCTGCGACCGGCATGACATATTGCTGATCTTTGATGAGGTGATCACCGCGTTCGGGCGCGTGGGCAAGGCGACCGCCGCCGAAAGATTCGGGGTCACGCCCGATATCATCTGCATGGCCAAGGGGCTGACCAATGCCGCGGTGCCGATGGGCGCGGTGGCGGTGCGGCGCGAAGTGCATGACGCCATCGTCGATAGCGCCGCACCGGGGATCGAGCTGTTCCACGGCTATACCTACAGCGCGCACCCGCTGGCCGCGACGGCAGCCATCGCGGCGATGGAGGTTTACCGCGAGGAAGGGCTGTTCGAGCGTGCGATCGAGCTTGAGGACTATTGGGCCGATGCGGTGCACTCGCTCAAGGGCGTGCGCCATGTGATCGATTGCCGCAATATCGGGCTGATCGGCGGGATCGAGCTCGAGCCGCGTCCGGGCGCGCCGACCAGGCGTGCGATGGAAATATTCCACCGCGCCTTCGATGAAGGGCTGCTGGTCCGCGTGACGGGTGACATCATCGCGCTGTCACCGCCGCTGATCCTCGAAAAATCGCATATCGACGAGATTTTCGGCAAATTGGCGGAACTGCTGCCGATAATCGACTGACGCGCTGACCCTGGCTGAATCCCAATGGCCTTGCATCGCACATCGCTAACTATGTAATGTCATCGGGTTCTAGCGATGACGGAGGCAGATGGCGCACGCAGACAAAGGCAGGGATTTACGCGCAAGCGAGCTTGCGCCGCCCGCGTTTTCGCGCGTCCCCAAGACCGCCGAGCTGGTGGCTGACCGGATCCGGCAGCGGATCATTTCCGGCGAGCTGGGCGAGGGTGCCTCGCTGCCGCCCGAAGGCCAGCTGCTCGAACAATTCGGCGTGTCGCGCCCGACCTTGCGCGAAGCGATCCGCATACTCGAGGCCGAGCGGCTGATTGCGGTTACGCGCGGTTCGCGCAGCGGCGCACGGGTCAGTGCCCCGCGTGTCGAGAGCGCGGCGCGCTATGTCAGCCATGTGTTGCAGGCGGGCCGCGTAAGCGTGCCCGACCTGTTCGAGGCACGCCTGGCAATCGAGCTGTTCATCGTGCGGCGCCTGGCGCGGCGCGCGTCAAGGGCGCAGATTGCCCGGCTGCGGGCGGAG
>LOEX01000045.1 GCA_001516125.1 Sphingomonadales bacterium BRH_c42 | reverse complement strand
GCGGCGAGTGCTGCCGAATTCGCGAACGTTGACGCGTTCATTCTGACCAGCGGCGCGGGCGCCAACCGCTATCCGGTGCGCGCCGGAACCGACGGGGCCGACATCGCCGGGCCGATCAGCCAGGCCGAAGCGCGCGCGATCCTCGAAGAAGCCTTCACCGTCATGAGCCGCGCGCGCGCGCAGATCCGCCAGCCGCTCGACAGCCGCGCGCAGGTCACGATTTCGTTGGTGGATACAAGGGGCGAGGTGCTGGGCATTGTCCGATCGCCCGATGCGCCGATCTTCGGCATCGACACGAGCTTGCAGAAGGCGCGGACGGCAAACTTCATTTCCGGCCCGTTCGCCGCGGCGCAGCTTCAGGCAGCGGCTGGCGAAGTTCCGCAATTCGTCGGACGGCTACGGACGTTCCTGAACGATCCCGGTGCCCTGACCGGGCAGTTTGCCTTTGCGGACCGGTCGGGCGGAAACCTGTCCCGGCCCTATTTTCCAGATGGCGAAGTGGGCCAGCCCAACGGGCCGCTATCGCGCGGAATCGATCAGTTCAATCCGTTCTCGACCGGGCTGCAATCCGCGCTGATCGTCGGCAATCTGGCGCAGCACCTCGCTTTCGTCACCGGCGCTTCGGCCACCGACACGCCGCGTTTCTGCACTTCTCTGCCGGAGGTGACGCCTGCTCACACGCGGATCGCCAATGGCATCCAGATATTTCCCGGGTCAGTCCCGGTCTATCGCGGCGGCACGCTGGTTGGCGGGATCGGCGTATCGGGCGACGGCATCGATCAGGACGACATGGTCAGCTTTCTGGGCCTGCACAACGGCGGGCAGCGTGCTGGCGGGATTGGCAATGCGCCGGGCGCGATTCGCGCAGACCGTATTGTCGTGAGCGTCGGCGGTCGGCAGGTCCGGCTGCGCTACGTCAATTGCCCCTTCGCGCCGTTCCTTGACGATCCGGCGCAGAATGTGTGCGAAGGGCTGTAGATGGCGGGCGCGGTGTTCCTTCCACTTGTCCTCCAGCTACAGGCAACGCCTCCTCCCGCTGAGGCGCCAGAGCCTGCGCCCGATCCGCCGTGGGAAGTCGATCCGCCGCCGGTCGATCCTGAGATTATCGAAGGTCGCCGCCGCCCCGACTACACCCCGCCGCTGCCGGATCCGGTCACACAGGACAATCCTGGCGCGGTTCGCGCACCGCCGCCCACCGCCTTCCCGCTCGATGACATCCCGATCCCCGATCGCTGGCGACTGATCGAAAGCCTCGGCCTCGTCAGGGAACGCTGGTGGGACCCGTACAACCAGAACACCTACAAGGGTGATCGGCCGATTAATCCGGACAAGGTGCCCTGGCTGCCGATCAAGGGGCATGACTGGTTCTTCGTCGCCAACGCCGTCAGCGACACGGTAATCGAACCGCGCAGCTTCCCGATTCCCGTTGGAGTCCAGACGACCGAAGACCCGGACCGGACCGACATGTTCGGCAATGATTTTTCGACTGTCCTCTCGCAGACCGTTGTGGTGGGTGCGGCGCTGATCAAGGGCGCAACCGCGTTCAAGCCGCCCGATGTCGAATATCGCGTGACGCTGGCGTTCAATGTGAACTACGTCGATGTGCCGGAACGCCGCGTGCTGTTTGTCGAGCCGTCGAAGCCGAGCCATCGCCTCGACCATTTCGTGGGGGTGCAGGAAGCGTTCTTCGATTACCACCTGCGCAATGTTTCGACCCGCTATGATTTCGACTCGGTGCGGATCGGCATCCAGCCCTTCCAGTCCGATTTTCGCGGCTTCCTGTTCAACGACCAGCAACTGGGCCTGCGTTTCTTCGGAACGCGCGACAACAACCGCTTTCAGTATAACCTTGCGGCCTTCTGGCGGCTCGAGAAAGACACCAACAGCGGCCTCAATGCGGTTACGCAGCGCCCGCGCGACGACTGGCTGTTCGTCGCCAATCTCTATCGCCAGGATTTCCTGATCCCGGCGCTGACCAGCCAGGTAACCGTCGCCTATAATCGCAACCGCGAAGGCGACGAGATCGAGGTGGATGACAACGGCTTTCCCATTCGGCCGGCGCTGCTCGGCAATTTGCGTGGGCGCGATTACGACGTCGTCTATCTCGGCTACAATGCCGATGGCCGGATCGGCAGGATCAATCTGACCGCCAGCGCCTATGCCGCATTGGGCGAGGATCGCGGCAGCTTCTTCACGGGCGAGAAGGCCGATATTCGCGCGTACTTCGGCGCGGCTGAGCTCAGCTATGACAAGGACTGGATGCGGTTCCGCCTGTCAGGCGCCTATGCCAGCGGCGACGGCGACCCTTTCGACGGCAACGAAACCGGTTTTGACGCGGTGTTCGAGAATCCGGTTTTCGCAGGTGCCGACACCTCGTACTGGATCAGGCAGACCATCCCGTTCGCGGGCGGTGGGCGCGCGGTTTCGGTCAACGGGCGCAACGGCATCCTCAATTCGCTGCGTTCGTCGAAGGAGCAAGGTCAGTCGAATTTCAACAATCCGGGGCTGGTTCTGGCGGGCGCCGGGGCCGATTTCGACCTGACCCCCGAACTGCGCGTTTCGGCCAATGCCAATCACCTCTGGTTCGAGAATACGGCCACGCTCGAGACGCTTCGCAACGAAGGATCGATAGCGGATGACATTGGCTGGGACCTTTCGACTTCAGCCATCTGGCGGCCCAAGGCGACGCAGAACATCGTCTTGCGGCTATCCGCCGCCGCGCTGGTTTCGGGTGACGGGTTCAGGGACCTGTTCGACAGTCTGGGCGGGGGCAGCACCTATTATTCCGTCCTCGCTAATGTCGTGGTGACCTACTGATGCCGGCGATCCGCCACCTTGCCCTGATGCTTGCGGGCCTGGTCCTGTCCGGGGCACTGGCGGTGAGCCAGATTCATGCGAGCGAAGGCGAAAAGCCGGTAGAGCGCGATTACAGCCGCGTCATCGTCCCCCCTGCGCCCGCGCGGCAGACCGTGGCGGAAATGATGGCGAAATCGGCCGGATGCACCTCGTGCCATGTCCGCACCGATGCGCCCACCATGCATGTGACGCCCGCCGTGCGGCTGGGCTGCACCGATTGCCACGGCGGCGATGCCGGCGTGATGAGCAATTCCGATCTGCCGCACACTCACTCCGATTACACCGCGGCGCGCGACCGGGCGCACGTCCTGCCCAAGTATCCCGAAAGCTGGCACTGGCCATCCTCGGCCAATCCCAAGCGCAGTTACACCCTGCTCAACCGCGAAGCGCCCGAGTTCGTCAAATTCGTCAACCCCAGCGATTACCGCGTCGCGCGCGAGGCCTGCGGCGCCTGCCATATCCAGACGATCGAGGCAGGCGAACGCTCGATGATGGCAACCGGCGCGCTGCTGTGGGGCGGGGCCGCCTACAACAACGGGATTTTGCCCTTCAAGAACTACCTCTTGGGCGAGGCCTACACGCGCGAGGGCGAGCCTGCGAAGATCGTTACGCCGGGCGATCCGCCGGGCGAACTGACCGATCGGCAGAAGGCGCGCGGCGCACTGGCCGAACTGTACCCACTTCCGACATGGCAGGTGATTCCTCCCGGCGACGTGTTCCGCGTCTTCGAACGCGGCGGGCGCAACATCAATTCGCAGTTTCCCGAAATCGGCCTGCCCAATCCGACCGGGCAGATCCAGCGGCTGGAAGAGCCGGGGCGGCCCGATCTCAAGCAGTCGAACCGCGGCCCGGCAACGGGGCTGCGCGTGGCGATCCCCGCGCTCAACATCCACAAGACCCGCCTCAACGATCCCTTCATGTGGTTCATGGGCACCAATGACCAGCCGGGCGATTACCGCCATTCGGGCTGCGCCGGATGCCATGTCGTCTATGCCAACGACCGCGAGCCGCGCCATTCGCTGACCTACGGCCAGTTCGGACGCGACGGACAGACGGTGACCACCGACCCGACCATCGCGGGCAAGATCGAGGGCGGTCACGGCGCGCTGAGGCAGCCGGGCGATCATCAGGACGAGGAACCAGCGAAGGAAAAAGGGCATCCGCTGCGGCATGTGTTCACGCGCGCGATCCCCACCGCGCAGTGCATGAATTGCCACATGCATCAGCCCAACATCTTCCTCAATTCGTTCCTCGGCTACACGATGTGGGATTACGAGAGCGATGCGCCCTTCATGTGGCCGGAAAAGCAGAAATACCCGACCGCTGCCGAAGTGCGCGCTGTGCTCGACCGGAATCCCGAGGGCGCCGCGCCGCGCGGCAAGTGGGCGGACCCCGATTTCCTGCGCAACGTCTATGACCTCAATCCCGGGCTCAAGGACACACAGTTCGCCGATTATCACGGCCACGGCTGGAATTTCCGCGCGATCTTCAAGCGCGACCGCGAAGGCAATCTGCTCGATGCACAAGGCAATGTGGTCGATCCTGACGATCCGGAGAAATGGCGCAAGCAGGGCGAGGGCAAGTTCGTCGAACCCGGCACCAATCCGGGCAAGGCGGTGCACATGATGAGCATCCATGCCGAAAAGGGCATGCAGTGCGCCGATTGCCACTTTGCGCAGGACAGCCACGGCAACGGCCTGATCTATGGCGAAGTCGCCAACGCGGTCGAAATCGGCTGCAAGGACTGCCACGGTACAGCCGATGCCTATCCCACGCTGCTGACGAGCGGACCCGCAGCGCCGCCCAAGGGCAATGACCTCACTCTCCTGCGCAATCCCGATGGCCGGCGCCGCTTCGAATGGATCGATGGCGACGATGGCAGACGGCGGCTGATCCAGCGCTCGATCGTCGATCCCAGGCTCGAGTGGGAGGTCAGTCTGGTCAAGGATTCTCTCGATCCGGCCAGCCCGCTGTTCAATGCCAAGGCAGCCCGCGCCAAGCTGATGAGCCGCTACGGCGCCGAAAGCGGCAAGTTCGAATTCGGCACCGGCGTCGCGGAACAGGACCGGGCGCACCGCGACCCTGAAATGGCCTGCTTCACCTGCCACCTTTCATGGACCACATCGTGCGGCGGCTGCCATCTTCCGGTCGAGGCCAACTGGAAGAGCGAGGTCCACAAGTATGAGGGCGAAACCACGCGCAATTTCGCGACCTACAACCCGCAGGTCGCGCGCGACGAGATGTTCCAGCTGGGCAAGCACCAGACGACCAAGGGCAACCAGACCGCGCCGGTGCGCTCGTCAAGCGCGCTGGTGCTGTCATCGACCAACATCAACCGCGAGCGGATATATGTGCAGCAGCCGCCGATCTCGGCGATCGGTTTCTCGAGCCAGGCCTTTGCCCCGCATTTCCCGCATACCGTGCGCAAGACCGAGACCAAGACCTGCACGGACTGCCATCTTTCGGCCAAGGATGACAACAACGCGATCATGGCGCAGCTGCTGCTGCTCGGCACCAATTACGTCAATTTCGTCGGCCTCAACGCCTGGACGGGTCTGGAAGGCGGGTTCTCCGCGATCCGGGTGACCGAATGGGAGGAACCGCAGGCAGTGCTCGGTTCGTACCTCCATCGCTACGCCTATCCCGATTACTGGCGCCGCCACGTCGAGGATAATGGCCGCGAGCTCAAGAACTGGGTGCGCGGCAAGACTTTTGACGGCGATCTGAGCGGTGAAACCGGCAGCTTCGAGGAATTCGCCAATGTGCATGAGAAGACGCGGGGCCGGGTCGGCTGCCTGCAACTGCGCGGCGAATACATGTTCGCGGCGGAGGGCAAGGGCGGTTTCAGGGCCTATGACGTTGCCGCAATCGCCAACAAGGGCTTTTCCGAACGGATCATCACCGCTCCGTTCTCGAAGCTGGGCCACAACACGCATGTGAAAACGAAGAATGCCACCTGCATGGCGCTGGCGACCAACCAGCCGGTCAACCCGCTACGCAACACGCCGCAAATGCGCGAAATGAACCAGGAGCAGCCGTTCCTGCCGATCTATTCCTACGCCGCAATCACCGATAGCGAAGAGGGGCTGATCCTGATCGATGTGACCACGCTGGCCGATGGCGAATTCCGCAACAACAAGCTGCGCCGCACCAGGTTTGCCGATGGCAGTAACGCGTGGAACCCGGATGGCGTGCTCGACGGGGCGCGGCACATCCATCTGGCGGGCGAGATCGCCTATATCACCGCGAAGCGCGGGCTGGTGGTGGTCGACCTTTCCGATCCGCTCAATCCGCAGGTTGCCGCAGTGCGCGAATTGCGCGATGCCCGCGCCAGCGCGGTCCAGTTCCGATACCTTTGGGTGACGGATGCCGACGGGGTGAAGCTGTTCGACGTCACCAGCCTGCGCAACCCGGTCGCGGTGCCGGGGGCGAACGTGCCGCTGGCCGATGCGCGCAGGCTCTACATCGCGCGCACCTACGCCTATGTCGCGGCGGGGCGTGACGGGCTGGTAATCATCGACGTCAAAAATCCCGCGCAGCCGCGCATATTCGCCGGGGTGACGCTGGACGGCCAGCTGAACGATGCCCAGGACGTCATCGTCGCATCGACCAACGCCTCGCTGTTCGCCTATGTCGCCGATGGCCGCAACGGGCTCAAGGTGCTGCAACTGACCAGCCCGGAAAGTCAGCGCAATTTCTATGGATTCAGTCCGGCACCGGTGCCCGAACTGATCGCCTGGGCGAAAACGCCGACGCCCGCGATCGCGCTCAGCAAGGGGCTCGACCGTGATCGCGCGGTCGATGAGACGGGCGGGCAGATGGCCGTTTTCGGGCGGCTGGGTTCGCGGCCCTTCACCCGGCCCGAGATGGAGAAGCTGTTCCTCACCCGATTGGGCGTTCCGTGGAAGGTGTCGGACGAGGTCGATATGAGCGCCTGGGTGCCGGGCGCGGGGCCACGGCTTTCCGCCCCAGCGAAGTAAGTCCTACTCCCGCTCGGCGAACATCGCGTGCATCATCGGCTGCAATTGCGGGCCATAAGTGGCCAGCGTCCGCCAATCGCCGATAGTTTCGTAGTGCGTCGCCAGCGATCCGCCGTGCCAGCGGTGCAGGGCATAGCCGGGGGGCTCGGTCGTGATCAGCGCGCGCTGGTCGGGCTTAGAGGCGTCAACAGGCCGCAGGTCGAGCGAGACCGCCGGCGCGACCGAGGGCGCCACCCCCAGCGCAATTCCGCGAAAACTCGTGTGCAGCGGACGGTGCAGATGCCCGCAATGGATGGCCCTGATCTGGCTGTGCCCGTCAACGGCATTCCCGAAATTGAGAACCCAGTCCTCGTCGGCGCGCGGGTCCATCCAGTCGATCCCCGAAACCACCGGCGGGTGATGCATGAAGATCAGCGTTGGCGTGCGCCTGTGCGCGTTCAGTTGGCCCGATAGCCACGCCGCGCGCCGCGCGCAGAAGGCCCCGCCGTGTCGCCCCGGCTCGAACGTGTCGAGGCAGAGGATGCGCAGGCCTCCCTTCTCGATTGCGTAGTGGAGGAAACCCCCTTCGCTCGGGCAATCGGGGAAGGCGCGCAGCAATTCGTCGCGGCTGTCATGATTGCCCACCAGCGGATAGACCGGGAATTGGCATGCGCGCAGCGCCTGCGTGATCCGGGCCAGGCTGGCCGCATCGCCGCGGTCGGTAAGGTCGCCGGAAAGCACGAGCATGTCGGGGACGTTGGGCTGATCGAGCAGGCGGTCGAGCGTCGCGCGAAAGCGGACATGGTTGAACTCCTCGCCCGCGGCATCCGGCTCGAAACCGATATGGATGTCGGTCATTTGCGCGATCAGCACCGGCTTGCCGTTTCCTTCCATCCTATTTTCCCATCCGGTTCACGGTCGGCACGCTGCCGCGCCGCATTACCGGATGACCCTGCGCTGCCGACCCGCCCGGCACATGGTACGAATGGCACATGGCACAGCTCGATGGCACCTCGGCCTTCACCGCATCCTCGCCCAGATGGCATTCGCGGCAGCTCTTGAGATCGGGTAGCAGCAGATCGGTCGAGGTCTCCGAGGTTTCCGCCTTATGGCAGCTGGAGCATTTCTCCTGGCGGTGCGCGGCATGGCTGAAACCGCCGTGGATCAGGAAACGGTCGGGCAGGTTGACCGGCATGACATCAGCCAAGCCGTTTCTGGTCGTCGGCAAATGGCACTCCGAGCACACGCCGCCGGGCTCAAGCGCGCGGTTGACGCCGACGAACGAGGATACCGGCGGCCCGAAATTGGAATAATAGCGCCCGCCGCGCGCGAATTGTCCCGGGCGGGTGCGTCCGGTGACCACCGGGCGCCGCGGCGCGCGGTCCATTGCGATGAGGTCAGCCTGCGCCTGCCGGACATCGCCGTGCCGCAAGGTGCGAAAGGTGCTGCCGACCTTGTCATAGACCAGGCTGTGGCAGCTTTCGCAGTCCTCTTCCATGTCGATCGGCGCAAAGCCGATGCCGTCGGGGTTCGGGGTATGGCAATCCTTGCAGGCGAGCGGGGAACCATATCCGCCGCCGCCAAGCCGGATCGCCATGCGCGCGGCCCCGCCTTGCGGATCGAGGTGGAGATCGTGCGGGAATTTGAGCCCGTTCACTTCGCGCGGCTTGTCACCCAGCGAAATGCGCACGGGCGCTGTCTGCTGCAAGCGGGTGAATATCGCGGGCCTGAACTGCGGGTGCGCCTTGCCGAAATCGCTGGCATTGCCGAGCGCGGTATCGGTCAGGCGCGTGTCCAGCGCCGCGTGGCAATCGGCGCAGAACTTCTGGCTCGCAGGCTCCATCCGCGTCGGCCCTTCGTGTTCGGTGTGGCAGGTGGTGCAGGCGCCGGGGCCCTCCTTGCCGAATAGTCCCGCGACCGACCATTGTACCGCATCGCCGATACCCAAGGGCGCCCGGCCATCGGCAAGGCGCGGGGCGGTGGTGTGTTCGCCCAAGTCCTGATGACAGGTCAGGCAGGTCGACCCGCGCACCGAAACGAAGGCATCGACGTGGCAGGCCTCGCAATTGTCCTCCAGCCCATGATGCGCGAGGCTGAGCCTGCCGGTGCTCCAGCTCGAATCGAGCGCGACCTGCCCCGCGCGCGCGGCATCGGGATCGATCCGCTCGCGGGTGAGATGCGTTACGATCGGAACCGCGAGGAATGCGGCCAGGATTGCGCCGACGAATGCCCAGGAAAGCGCCCGCTTGCCGGGCAAAGTGCTCGCCAGCGCGAAGCTTCGCAGCACGTCGCCCTCGCCTTCGCCTGTTTCCAACTGGCGAATGGTGATCCCGACCACACCGTCATCGCCCTGGGTTATCGCCAGAATCGATGAACCGAGCGCGAGTTCGCCGCCCTCGCGCGGATCGATGTTCGCGGCATCTACGCTGCGCCCGTCGAGGCCAAAGCCCAGCGTGCCGACCGCCTCGATCCTGAGCCCCCCGTCCGGCGCAGGAACGATCCGCACATGGTGCTGCTCGACGGCAAGATCGGGCAGGTGAATGTCGTTTTCCGCTGCCCGCCCGATCGTGAGGCTGCCGCTCTCGACCATGCGTTCACGGACGATCTCGCGCCCGGCGGCGGTGTGGTCGATCGTGCGGATCAGGAATGCCATCGCGCCCGCCTTACCAGTAATAGAACACGCTGGTGACGTGCGCGAACAGCGCCGCGAGCAGCGCGATGGTTGCGGGAATATGGACGAACAGCCAGACTTCGAGCAGCGCCTTGAGCCGCAGGTGGCGGCGGATCTGGCCAAGCTGCGCATCGCGGCGGCGCAGCAGCACGCGCACACGCTCCTCGGGCCCGGTATTGTCGGCCATGGTCCGGAAATCGTCGGGAAGGCCGCAGAGCGCGCGGCGCGTGGCACAGTTCGGATAACGTCCGGTAAGCCGTGCCCATGCGCCGCCGCCGAATACATCCTGCTCCAGCGCCGCGATGACAAGATCGGACTGCTCGCGCCCCAGCGGCTGCGCCGCATGTTTCAACTGGCGGTCGATCGCGGCGAGCGCGGCGATCATCTGCGCCCGGGTCGTTTCCTTGCGGTTGGCGCTCAGCTGGCCCGGCAGGAGAACATAGACCGCGACTCCATATAGCCCCGAGACGATCACCAGCATCATCAGCGCCCATGCGAGCGTGTGGACGTTCCAGCCCAGCTGGAAACCGGTGTGGAGCGTGCCGATAACGATGAGCGACAACCCCAGATAGACATGCGCGCTGGTCCATGCCTTCAGGCTCCAGCGTCCCTCGCTCATATTGCGTTTGCGCACGCCGAGCAGCGACAGCCAGACGATCAGGCCGAGGCCGATGGTGCCCAGCGTATAGCCGTACCAGCTGCCTCCGTTGGGGCGCGGCTGCTGGTCGATCAGAAAATACCCCAGGAATGCCGACAGGCACAGCGCTCCGGCGACCTTGGCCCAGCGCATCCGGCGGTGGACCAGGAAGCTTTCGTGGTCCGACGCGCGCCGCGCGGCGTGAAAATCGGTGTCGTTTTCGGGAAGGCTGGCCATCACTCGACGCTCTCCAGCCGTGCAATCGAGAGGAATTTCTCGGGCGCGACGCGGATCGCGGCTCCGGTCGGGCAGGCGCGCACGCACGCCGGGCCGCCTTCGATCCCCGCGCACATGTCGCATTTAATCGCGACCTTGGGCCGCTCCACCCCTTCGGCCTCGGCGGCCTTCTTGCGCCAGGCATAGGGCGCTTCGCCCGGGCCCGGCCCTCTGCCGAACAGCAGCCATTGGATCAGCGAAGGTTTCGCGGGCGGCCTCGCGTCCATGCGGATCACGCCGTAGGGGCAATTGCGCTGGCAGTTGCCGCAGCCGATGCAGGTCTCGTCGATGAACACCTCGCCGTCGGGCCCGCGCCGGATCGCGTCGGGCGGACAATCCGCCATGCAATGCGGGTGCTCGCAGTGGCGGCACGACGTCGGCACATGGAGGTGGGCCCAGGTCCGGCCAGCCTCGCGGTCGAGCCGCGATAGGCCATCGTGGCTGTCGGCGCAGGCCTTTTCGCAATTGTCGCAACCGACGCACAGCTTTTCGTCGATCAGCAGCACATCGGTCGCTTCGCCGATGCCGTTATCGACCAGGAACTGCGCGGTTTCGGAATACATGTCGACCGCGCTGCCGAAGCTGTTCTTGCGGCTTTCGACAAAGGCGTTGACCTCGCGCCGACTGGCCATGTCGCTCAGCGCGCGCTCGCGCAGTTTCGGATTGCTGGCCAGCAGGGCCATGAAGCCATCGCCCGGCAGACGGATGATTTCGGATTTGATCGCGGCCTTGACGCTGGCCGAGCGGGGCGCGCCGTCAATCACCGCCATTTCGCCGAAATAGGAGCCCGCCGGCAGGTACGAGAGGAATACCTGACGCCCGCCGATCTGCTTCTCGACGATCATCGAGCCGCGCCGGACGATGAACACGTCCTTGTCGTCGCCGCCCTCCGCGATAACGACCTCGCCCGCGCGCACCTGCATGACCTCGGCGCTATCGACCAGCGGTGCGACATCCTGCGAGGTGAGGCCCGAGCCGAACATCTGCAACAGCTGCCGTTCGATCGAGATGCGCGTCACCGCCCGGCTGGCCCCAGGCGAAGTGGCGAGCAGTTTGAGCGCGGCGGTTCGCGAAAGCTCGATGGCGACGACCGGCTCTGCCGCGCGGATCGTCGCCCCCCGGCGGCGGCCCGAGATCAGCCCGACCTCTCCAAAGATCGAGCCTTGCCCGATCGGGACGGTGATGGAGGGATCATCGGGATTGACCTCGACGCCAACCGATCCTTGCGCGATTGCGAACATCGAGGAACCCGTATCGTTGCGCGCGAAGATCACCTCGCCTGCGGCAAAGGCGTGAACCTGGCTATCGAGCATCAATTCGCGCAGTTGCAGCGGCGAAACATCCTGAAAGATCAGGATGTTCTGCCCGAAGATCGCCAGCCAGTCATCGACGCTGCGATTGCCGGGAAGGCGCGCGAATTTCGCCGCCAGGATCGGTTCGTCCGCTGGTTTGAGATCGCGGTTCCCATTGAGGAACTCGATCACATCATAGCCCTGGTTCATACAGTGCTTGATCAGCGGATATCCCGCCAGCGCGCCGATCACATGAACCCCCGGGACGGTCGATTCGAACGTGGGTGAGAGCTTGGGATAGGCGACCCGGTCGGGGCTGGTGAACTGAACCCCGGTCCCCGCGACGATCGCCTTCTTGCCGTCCTTTTCCTCGAACTTGGCGCAAATGCCTTCGACGAAGGCGCGCGGCGGAGCCGAGCCCATCCGCGCGATAACCCGGTCACATGGGATCTTCACCTCGCCATCGCGAGTATCGAGCGTGATCTCGCCCTTGTCGATCGCTGAAGCGGTGGTTTCGATGCGAACGATCAAGCGCCCTTCCGCCTCCATCGCCCGCAGCGCGGCGACATTGGCCGCCTTGGCCGTGGCGAAATCGGCCGACCGGTTGACGATCGTCACCGTATTGCGCTGTTGCGGGTCTGAGGCGAGCCCCATTGCGTTCTCGATGCCCGCGTCACCCGCGCCGATTACGACGATGTGCTCGTCGATGTATTCGCCGGGATCGTCGAGCTGGTATTGAACCACAGCGCCTTCGCCCACCGGGCAGCGCACGAGGTTGGGGTTGCCCTGCGTGCCAATGGCTACGACGACCGATGCTGCCCGGAACTCCGTACCGGACTTGGTCTTGAGCAGGAAATCGCCTTTCTCTCCGGTTATCGAGGCGATCTCTGCGTTGTAGGCGACGTTGACCTTGTGGCCGTCGGTCTGCTCGTTCCAGGTGTCGAGAACGAATTCGCGCTTGCCCGCATCGAAATCAATATCGCTGCGCAGGACCAGGCTGGACGGCGTCGCCATCACATGCTTGCCCTTCTGGTATTTGAAGATCGTGTCGGAAAGGTGATCGGCCTTCTCGATCAGCACATGGCTCATGCCCAGCGCCGCGGCCCGCGCGGCGGCGCTCAATCCGGCCGGGCCGGAGCCGATTATCGCAACCTGAAACGCCTCCGGCAATCTATCCCCCTTCCCTCCGATAGATCTCTGGCGCGGACATCATAGGATAAAAAGGCCGCTGTGCCAGAGTGAATTGCCGCTTGTTCGCGGGGATGCTACCACGGGCTGGCGGGCATCGGGGAAGAGGGCACCTTGGACAAGGTAGCGAAATCGAAAGGAAGTTCGATACTGCTCGCCGTGGCGGCGATCGGCGCGGCGGGTGCGATCGGCTATAATGTGCTTGGCAGCCGGAGTGGATCCGCTGAAAATCCCTCAGCCGCGACAGCACCCGCATCGATCGGGCATTTGCGTGCATTGGCCGAGGCGTCACCCGGCGATGCTCGCGCCTGGCAGGAGCTTGGCTTCGCCTATTTCGAGCGCGGGGATTTCGGCGATGCGGCCAAGGCCTACGAGCGGGCGGTCGCGATCGATGGCGATGAGGCCGCGCTATGGTCGGCGCTGGGCGAGGCGCGGGTCATGGCAAGCGAGCGTGAGCCGATGCCGCAGGGC
>LOEX01000044.1 GCA_001516125.1 Sphingomonadales bacterium BRH_c42 | reverse complement strand
GCCGAGTCCCCTGCTCCAACCCCAGCACGACCAGCATTGCGCGCTCATCACTGCGGCTGACGTGCGCAGCGGTGTCGGCGAGCGCCCACCGGCGCGCGGCATCGAGAATCGCGTCCGGGCCGTCCGCGCAGCCAGCATACTCAGCCGCCGCAAGAAACATCCCCGCCCTGCCCTCCGCAAACCGCCGTGCCGCACCATCCGCCAGCGGCTCATCGCCCAGGACGTTCTCCCAGCCATCGATCAACCCCTGAAGCGCCTGCTCCCGCCCTTGCCAATGCCTGCGCAGATCATCGAGCACCTGATCGCCCGAGGGGCGCTCGTTCATCGGCTTCGACAGGTTATCCCGCCACCAGGCGAGGCCTATTTGGGCAAGCAAGGGCTCGCCCATATGCGAGGCGATCCGCGCCAGCCGCCGGTCAAGCGCCAGCGCGCCGGCCAGCATTTCTCGCGCCGGCGATTGCATGTACGCAAGCGCGGTGCGCTGTTCCGTGGCCAGATTTTCCTCGACTTCAACTTTCATCATCTGCTCTGCCGTCTGGCATCCGATCATTCCAAGGAACGCGATTTCCGCCCAGTGGTTAGCAAATTAAGCCCAATTCGGAAGGCTCTGTTAACCACATGATTTGACGGTCCGAATACCATCTCTCCTCTATGACACCCCAAATGTTCTGAAAATTCCGCAAGAACGAGGGGCCCAATGGGGAAGATACGCAATTTCATGCGCAGGCTGCACCGCTCGAAAAGCGGCAATGCGACGCTGCTACTGGCGCTGGGAACTCCAATGCTGATCGGCGGCACCGGCCTCGCCGTCGATACCGCGCAGTGGTACCTATGGAAGCGCGAATTGCAGTTCGCGGTTGACCAGGCCGCAATCGCCGCCGCCTGGGCCAAATCGGAAGCGCCAGCCGGCACCACCTATGTCTCGCGCGGCACGCAGGAATACGAGAACAACCTGACTCTGGTCGCCGATCTCGACTCTGGTCCCACGATCACGCTCGAAGACTACGATGGCGGCACCGACAACTCGGTCCAGGTCGTTGCCTCGGCCACGGGCACGTTGCCGTTCAGCTCATTCCTGACCCAGGACAGCGCAACGGTCAGCGCACGGGCGGTCGCCATCTTCGAGCCCGGTCAGGTATTCAACCCCTGCATACTCGCGCTCGACCCCACGGCAGCGCAGGCATTGTTCTTCAACGGTACGGTAAACGTGACCGCCACATGCGGCGTGGGTGCCATTTCGAACAGCAATTCGGCGGTCACCAAAGTTGGAGAGTCGGGCAACATCGATGTCGGCTTCGTCATCACCGGGGGCGAGATCGTCGACGAGCATGGCCACTTCGACGAGGAAACCACGGTCGAAAATTCGCGCGATGTCTCTGACCCGTATGAAGGGCTCACCCCGCCCGACAATCCCACGCCCCGCACCCTGAACTGCGCCAACGGACACGACGGTGTCTATACCGCCGACGAGTCGGTCCTGATCGAGACGATCTATGCGTATTTCCAGGGGAGAAACAGGAACCAGCTGACGTCGATCTCCTGGCCCGATGGAAGGTCCAGCGACACGTCTTCCTCATTCACCGATGACAAGGAATTCGGTTCGCTGCCGGTCAACTCGATCATTGTCGATGACCCGGTCTTCACGGAAATCGCAGGTGGCGGTAACAACAAGATCTGGGAATCGGCAACCACTACCACCACCAAGACCTATACCGATCTTGAAGCACCTTCCACGAGCGGCGCGGCCTTGCCGGGAACTTACTCTGACTTCAGCGTAAGTTGCGACACCGTGCTTTCCTCCGGCGTCTACGTGATCGATGGCGGCACCTTCCAGGTAAATGCCAACACCGCATTGTCCGGCGCGGGCGTCATGTTCGTGCTCAAGAACGGTGCGAACATCCAGATCGCCGGTTCGGCCAATATCGCGCTTTCGGCAATGAATGAGGCGCAGTTGCTGGCTGCGGGCGTCTCCTCCAGCGATGTCGACCGGATGCTGGGAATGCTGATTTTCGAGGATCCGGATTCTCCCGGCTCTGACCAGAGCCAGATTACCGGCAGTTCGAGCGCAGTCTTCGACGGAATCATCTATCTGCCCAACAGCGATCTCAGGATCGCGGGAACCCCCAAGGGGAACAGCCAGTGCTTGGTGATTGCGACCAAGACGTTGCAATTTGCCGGCACGACCGACGTTTCCTCACTCTGTCCGACGGGGGCCATTCCCAAGGGAGTGGTTTCCGAAACCAAGAACCGCGTTCTGTTGGTAGGATGATGGACATGCGCACGCTGAAACCGCTTTTGCGCGACAATGAAGGCGCGATGGTCATCGAAACGGCCTTCGTGTTGCCTATCCTGGTACTGCTGGGCGTGGGCGGCTTCGAGGTCAGCGAAATGGTTGCGCGCAACACTGAGATGCAGACTGCGCTGGCGGAGGCGACCGCCGTTACGCTGGCGGTCACGCCCGATACGCAGGCCGACATCGACACGATCGAGGACATCGTCGAAAATTCGACCGGCCTTGCCGATGACCGGGTGAGCTTCGTCAGGAAGTATCGCTGCGGCGAGGACGCTGCGGTGGTGAGTGATGAAACCGAATGCGGCAGCGGCAGGCTGGTTGCGGAATTCCTCGAAATCAACGTGCGCGACACATACACTCCGCTGTGGACTTCCTTTGGCATCGGCCATGATGTGGAAATGGGCAAGACCCAGATGGTTCAGATAGGGCAGTTCGAAGCGCCATGAAACAGAGAGACATCCTGCGCGACGAGAGTGGCGCCACGATCATCGAATTCGCCCTGCTCGGCCCGATCGTGATGGGCCTGATGATCGGCGTGATCCAGATCGGCTTGGCTATGCAATCCTATAACGCGATCCGCAGCGTCACCGCCGAAACTGCGCGATTTGCGCTGGTCCAATACCAGCAGGGCAACGAGCCGACCAATGCGCAAATCCGCGCGCAGGCGCTGGGCATTGCCGACGGCCCGCCGTATCTGCTTGACCCGAACGATCTGACAATCACCATCAACGACGCCGCTGTGCAGCGTGTCAACGGTGCCAAGGAACTGACCGTTTCCGTCGCTTACCGCACGCCGACGGTGCTGCCCTTCTTCGACTGGGTCAGCCCGACAGTCACCCATGTGAGGCCGATCTTCCTCCTCGACAACGCCTGATCGCGGATCCGGCTCAGTCGGCGTAGCAGACCCGGCGCACCGCAGCGACGATGCGCGCCGCATCGATCAGCGCCAGTTTTTCCAGATTTGCGGCATAGGGCAGCGGCACGTCTTCGTCGCATACGCGCAAAACGGGTGCGTCGAGATGGTCGAACCCCTCTTCCATGCAGATCGCCATAACCTCTGACGCGATCGAGCAGGTCGGCCAGCCCTCTTCCGCGATCACCAGCCGGTTGGTCTTGGCCAGGCTGTCAAGGATCGCCTGCTTGTCGAGCGGACGGAGCGTTCGAAGATCGATCACTTCGGCATCGATGCCCTGTTCGGCAAGTTGCTGCGCCGCGTCGAGCGCAAACCCGACGCCGATCGAATAGCTGACGATGGTCACATCGCTGCCCGCCCGCACGATCCGTGCCTTGCCGATCGGCAGGACGTAATCGTCAACGTCTGGCACATCGAAGCTGCGGCCATAGACTAGCTCGTTTTCGAGGAATACCACCGGATCGTCGCTGCGGATCGCGGCCTTCATCAGTCCCTTGGCATCTGCCGAATCGTATGGAGCGATCACGATCAGACCGGGCACTGCGGCATACCACGGGCCGTAATTCTGGCTGTGCTGCGCGCCGACGCGGCTGGCCGCGCCATTGGGGCCGCGAAACACGACCGGACAGCGCATCTGCCCGCCCGACATGTAGTTGGTCTTGGCTGCTGAATTGATGATGTGGTCGATCGCCTGCATGGCGAAGTTGAAGGTCATGAACTCTACGACCGGGCGCAATCCGCCCATGGCCGCGCCCGTGCCGATCCCGGCAAAGCCATATTCGGTGATCGGCGTGTCGATCACGCGCTTTGGCCCAAACTCTTCGAGCAGCCCCTGCGTGACCTTGTAGGCACCCTGATACTCGGCCACTTCCTCGCCCATTACGAACACACGGTCGTCACGGCGCATTTCCTCGGCCATGGCATCGCGCAACGCCTCGCGCACCGGAGTGCTGGTGAAGCCCGTGCCTGCGGGGATGGCCGGATCGGTAACGGCTTGCGATGCGGGCTTGGCCACTTGCTTCACCGGTGCCTCGATGGGTGCGACAGAGGACTCGGCAGCAGGTGCTGCTTCGACAGGCTCAGCCCGAACGGCGGTTGTGGAATCATCTTCGCCATCGGTGGCAAGCAGTGCGATCACCGTCCCGACTTTGACGCCCTCCGCGCCTTCGGCCACCAGGATCTTGCCCAGCGTGCCCTCGTCGATGGCTTCGAATTCCATCGTTGCCTTGTCCGTCTCGATTTCGGCGATCACGTCACCGATCCCGATCGCATCGCCCTCCTGCTTGAGCCAGCGCGCCAGTGTGCCTTCTTCCATCGTGGGCGAAAGCGCGGGCATCTTGAGTTCAATGCTCATCGCTCAGTACTCCCCCACCAGCACATCGGTGTAGAGTTCCTGCCGATCCGGCTGCGGCGAATTCTCCGCAAAATCGGCAGCCTGTGCCACGCGCGCGCGGATCGCCTTATCGATCGCTTTCAGATCATCCTCGGCCCTGCCCTGTTCGATCAGCACCTTCTTCAGGCCCTCAATCGGATCCTTGTGCTCGCGCACGTCCTGAACCTCCTCGCGCGTGCGGTATTTGGCCGGGTCGGACATCGAATGGCCACGGTAGCGATATGTGCTGCATTCGATCAGCACCGGCCCGTTGCCCTCGCGTACATGTTTGAATGCGACTTCGGCAGCTCCGCGCACCTCCAGAACGTCCATCCCGTTGACCTTCATCCCGGGAATGCGGAAAGCAGTGCCGCGCCGGTAGAATTCGGTCTCCGCGCTCGACCGACGTACTGCCGTGCCCATCGCATATTGGTTGTTTTCAACCACGAAGACGATCGGCAGCTGCCACAAGGAAGCCATATTGAAGGTTTCATAGACCTGGCCCTGGTTGGCCGCGCCATCGCCAAAATAGGCGAGGCACAGCCCGCCATCTTCGCGGTATTTGTGCGCCAGTGCCAATCCGCCGCCCAGCGCCACCTGCGCGCCGACGATGCCGTGACCGCCGTAGAATTTGTGCTGGGTCGAGAACATGTGCATCGACCCGCCCTTGCCGTGGCTGATGCCCGCCTGCCGCCCCGTCAGCTCGGCCATGATGACATCGGGATCGATCCCGTAGGCCAGCATGTGGCCATGGTCGCGATAACCGGTGATGACGCTGTCGAGCCCTTCGCTCAGCGCCGATTGCAGCCCCACCGCAACCGCTTCCTGCCCGATGTAGAGGTGGCAGAACCCGCCGATCAGGCCCAGCCCATAAAGCTGCCCCGCCTTTTCCTCGAAACGGCGGATGAGCAGCATCTGCTCGTAAAAGGTGAGCATTTCGTCAGCGGTGGCGGCATAGCGCGGGCTCTGTTGATGCGCTTCCTGAAGGCTGTGGAGTGCGAAATCCCGATCTTCCGCGGCATCGGACTTGGGCTTATTCTTGCGCGTCATTGCTGGTTTGGCCAAAACCTCAATCCTCGTATTTTCCCGGCCCCTGGGGAGATTGGGCCTCTCCCGCCTATGGCTCAAGCGCGCGGCTGACGCAACGGCAAGCAAGCCCGCTGCATACGAAAACGCATTACTGGAATTCGCTTATTTCGCTTCCTCGATCGTGATGACTACCTCGTCAGGATGCACGACATTGAGGTCCTTGCGCAAAAGCTCACCCACCAGATCCGGATCGGCAGCTTCGGTGTCCAGCAGGTCGACCCGGTTGCGCAGCTCGTCCCGCTCAGCCGCGAGCTTGGCAATCTGCGCCTTGCGCTGATCCAGCTGCTTCGCCTTTTCGCTCCAGGCGAGCAGCCCGGTCGGCCCTGCAATGGCCAGCCCCGCCAAAAGCAGAAGCCCGGCCAGCGCAATCCCTTGGCGGATGTGCTCGCGGGCGATCGGCCTGAATGGATTGCGCTGCGCCATACACACGCAAGAATCACACTTGAGGCAATGATTCAAGCGGCAAGTGTTCGCTCGGCTGTCGACAACCGCTTATTGGGGGCAACAACCTCGCCTACAGCCAGCCGAGTTTACGGAAACGTATGAACAGCGCAGCGCAAAGCGCCGCAACCACCCCCACGGTGATGAAATAACCGTATTCAGCGCTGAGCTCGGGCATATTGTCGAAATTCATGCCATAGATTCCTGCAATCGCCGTCGGGACAGCAAGGATTGCAGCCCAAGCTGCCAGCTGCCGGGTGATTGTGCCCTGGCGCTGTTGCTCAAGCAGATTGCTCGCTTCAAACACCGACAACAGGATTTCGCGCAGGCTGGCGATCCGCGACTCTACCCGCCGCACATGATCGTAGACATCGCTGAAATAGGGGCGAACTTCGGGGTCGAGCGCCGCCAGATCGAGATGAGCCAGCTTTTGGCACATGTCGGACATTGGGCCGAGTATCCGCTGGAAATAGATCAGTTCGCGGCGCAGTTCGAACAGCCTGCCGATCTCCTCACGGCCAAGGAAACTGTCGAGCATGCGCTGTTCGGTTTCCAGAACCTCGTCTTCGATCGCTTCTGTGATGGGGAAATAGCCCTCTACGATGAAGTCCAGTATGCCGTGAAGGACATAGTCGACTCCATGGCGTAACAGTGATGGCGCTGCCTCCAGTTGTTGCCGCAGTTCGGAGTGCCCGCGCGTCGATCCGTGCCGGACTGAGATTACGAAATTTTCGCTGACAAAAATCGCAGTTTCACCATATTCGATCCGCTTGTCGACCATCTGAACGGTACGCGCCGTTACGAACAACTGATCGCCGAAAATCTCGACCTTGGGCAACTGGTGCGCTTTGAGCGCATCCTCGACTGCAAGCGGGTGGAGGTCGTAATTGTGCTGGAGTTGCCACAATTCGGCCTCTGTCGGTTCGACCAGGCCGATCCACACAAACTCCGACTTTTCGAGCTTAAATGAAACCGGTTGATCGAGGGAGACCGGCATCACCGATTTGCCGTCGCGATACAGTAATGCAGCAACTACCGGCATCGTCCAATCCCGTAATCTTGTGGTGCGCCCGACAGGATTCGAACCTGTGGCCCCCAGATTAGGAATCTGGTGCTCTATCCTGCTGAGCTACGGGCGCGCGCCGCCCATTTACGGGCGCATCGGCTGCGTGGCAATCAGTTAAGTTTGTCTGGCTCGGCAACAGGAAAGGGCAACGGCGCGATGGCAATGCCTTCGTCGATCAGCCCCTTTGCTTCCTCGGTGCTCGCCTGCCCGTGGATGGGCTTCTCGTCAACCTCGCCATAGTGCATCGCGCGCGACTGTTCCGCAAACTTCTCGCCCACCCAGGTGCTGTTCTCCAGCGCCTTTTTCTGCGCCTTGGCCAGACGTGCCAATGCCTCTCCTACTTCAGGAGGCATTGGGCGATTGGCAAGCGCCTGAACCTGCGCGGCGGCCCCCAAACCGCTATCGTTGCGCGTGGCATTGCCCTTGGCAGGCACCGCGGGTGCCATCGGCGCCTTGCTCACCGCCGCCGAGCCGCAAAACGGGCAAGACATCAGGCCGCGCGCCTGCTGACCGGCGAAATCATCCGATGAGCCAAACCAGCCTTCAAAACGGTGGCCGTGCTCGCAGGAGAGGTCGAAAACAATCATAACGCTGCCTATTTGGCGATTGCGCGGCGGTTGGCAAGGCTGGGCAGCTGTGCGCGCACCTCCGATATGCGCGCCAGATCAAGTTCGGCAAAGCCCAACCCCGGAGATTCCTCGCCCATGTCGAGCAGCACCTCGCCCCAGGGATCGACAACCAGGCTATGGCCATAAGTGCGCCGACCATCCTCGTGCTCGCCCACTTGCGCCGCCGCAATCACGAACGCGCTCGCCTCGATCGCACGCGCTCGCAACAAGACATGCCAGTGATCGCGACCGGTGGGCACGGTGAAGGCAGCAGGAATTGCGATCGCATCGCAGCGGCGGTTGCCAAGCGCCTCGAAAAGCGCGGGAAATCGTAAGTCATAGCAGATCGTGAGGCCAAGCAAGCCGAGCGGACTGTCGCAGCTCACCACGTCCTCGCCCGCTGCGTAGGCCGCGCTCTCGCGCCAGCTCTCGCCTGACGCCAGTGCAACATCGAACATGTGCATCTTGTCATATCGGGCGACGATTGCGCCGTGCGCGTCGATGGCGAAGCTGCGATTGGCCCAAAGCCCATCCTCACGCTCGATCGCCAGCGAGCCCAGCGCAACGAACAACCCCTCGCGCCCCGCCGCAGCGCGAGCCGTGCGCAGCACCGGATCATCGTCCTCGCGCCGGATATTGGAGGCAGCGCGAACGCGGTCACGGTCAATCATTCCGCTCATCTCGGGCGTGAACAGCATCTGCGCCCCGCCCGCCTTGGCGGCGGTGACGGCATCGTCGATCGCCCGGGCGTTGACAGCGGGATCGATGCCCGCGGTCATCTGGAGCAGCGCTATGCGCATCGCAGATCAGCCGGCCAGCAGCGCATCCAGCTTGCCGCCCCGTTCCAACGCAGCAAGCTCATCCGAACCGCCGACATGATGATTGCCGATGAAGATCTGCGGAACGGTGCGCGCGCCGGGCGCACGGGCCAGCATCTCCTGCTTCTTGGGACCGCCCATGGAAATGTCGAATTCGTTGTATTTCACACCCTTGCTGTCAAGCAGGCGCTTGGCCCGGTAGCAGTAAGGGCAGGTGAATGTGGTGTAGATATCGACCCGTTGCGTGCTCATCTTCGTTACTCGATCCTGTGTCCTGATGCAGTCGATGCGGCTGCGTTCGTCATCTTGAAATCGCTGCTCCGGGCCCTATCTGGTGCATGTCGCCGCGCGCCGCAATGGGCGCGATGACAAAATCGGGGAGCCGGTTCTTCCGGTCCCCATTGTGGTTCAAATTGCTCAGAAAGAGGATTTGCATGATGTCTCGTCTTGATTTTACCCCTTATCGCCGCACCACCGTTGGGTTTGATCGCCTGTTCGACCTGCTCGAAAGCCAGGTTCGCGGCAACACCGGCGACAATTACCCGCCTTTCAACATCGAACGCAGCGGTGCCGACAATTACCGCATCACGCTCGCCGTGGCCGGGTTCCGCGCGCAGGATATCGACATTACCGCGCAGCAGAACCTGCTGATCATACAGGGCCGCAAGCGCGAGGATGCTGGCAAGGGCGAACTGCTCCATGTCGGCATTGCCAATCGCGGGTTCGAACGCAGGTTCGAACTGGCGGACTATGTACGGGTCGAAAGCGCAGATCTCGCTGACGGGTTGCTGTTGATCGATCTGGTGCGCGAGGTGCCTGAAGCGATGAAGCCGAAGAAGATCGCCGTGAACGGTCAGGCTGCTACGCTCAAGGCGGTGGCTTCGGCAGAGGCAGATTCGGATACTGCTGACGCCGCCTGACGCGGTGATCGTCCACATGTCCTGAACGTCAAAGGGGCGGACCCAAGGATCCGCCCCCGCGGCGTTTAACGCCGCCCGTCACCGATTCTGACCGTCCGGGTCGCAAAAAGACGAACAAAATCGGATCGAGCATTTGGGATCGCAAACCCTGTTGCGATCCGCAGGACAGCGCCTTCCCCAAGGCTTGTGTCCCTCTTCCCCTAAATTCCCAACTACAGTCAGGAAAGTAATCGGAAGTTAGCCAAGTTGGCAAGAGAAATATGCGGCGATGAGCGCTGGCGAAACATATTGTCCCGAAACAGGAAAGCGCAATTAAAATAGGCGGGACTGTTCCACAGCTGCGGCAATGAACCCTGCGAACAGGGGATGCGGCTCGAACGGGCGCGATTTCAGCTCGGGATGGAACTGCACGCCGATGAACCATGGGTGGTTGGGCCGCTCGACAATTTCGGGCAAAAGGCCGTCGGGCGACATGCCTGAAAAGATCAAACCCTGGCTTTCAAGCGCATCGCGATAGGCCGCGTTCACTTCGTAGCGGTGGCGGTGCCGTTCGGAAATCTGTGTCACCCCGCCATAGATCGCCGAGATATGGCTGTTGCCCGCCAGTACCGCCTCATATGCGCCCAACCGCATCGTCCCGCCCATATCGCCGCCGGCTTCGCGCGTTTGCAGCCCTTCCTCGCTCATCCATTCGGTGATGATGCCGACTACCGGTTCGCTCGTTGCGCCGAATTCGGTGGAAGATGCCTCCTCGATCCCGCTGGTCCGTGCGGCTTCGATGCAGGCCATCTGCATGCCCAGGCAGATCCCGAAAAAGGGCACGTCGCGCTCACGCGCAAAACGCACGCTGGCGATCTTGCCCTCCGACCCGCGCTCGCCGAACCCTCCCGGCACAAGAATGCCGTGCATCGGCTCAAGCTCGACAGCGATATCGGCCGCGTCCTTTTCGAAGATTTCGGCGTCGATCCAATGGATGTTGACCTTGACCCGGTTGGCCAGACCACCGTGGACCAGCGCCTCGTTGAGCGACTTATAGGCATCGGGCAGGCCGACATATTTGCCAACCACCGCAATCGTCACTTCGCCTTCGGGGTTGAAATAGCGATCAGTGACATCTTCCCAATTGGCGAGATCAGGCTCGGGCGAATCGGTTATCCCGAAGGCGCGCAGAACCTCGGTATCGAGGCCCTCTGCATGATATTGCTGCGGCACCGAATAGATAGAGGGCGCATCGAGCGCCGGGATTACCGCCTCGGCACGAACGTTGCAGAATTGCGCGATCTTGCGCCGCTCACTCTCGGGCAGCGGATGTTCGCAGCGGCACAGCAGCACATCTGGCTTGATGCCGAGACTGGCCAGTTCGCGCACCGAATGCTGCGTGGGCTTGGTCTTCAGTTCGCCCGCAGCGGCAATATAGGGCACCAGCGTGACATGGACCGACACGGTCTGGTCGGGCTCCAGTTCGTTCCTCAGCTGGCGGATCGCCTCCATGAAAGGGAGCGATTCGATATCGCCCACCGTGCCGCCGATCTCGCACAGGATGAAATCATGGTCGCCCTGGTCGGCCAGCGCGAATTGCTTGATCGCGTCGGTGACGTGCGGAATGACCTGCACCGTCGCGCCAAGATAGTCGCCGCGGCGCTCCTTGGCGATGATATCACGATAGACGCGGCCCGAAGTGATATTGTCGCTCTGCCGCGCGGAAACCCCAGTAAAGCGCTCGTAATGACCCAGATCGAGATCGGTCTCCGCCCCGTCGTCGGTGACATAGACCTCGCCATGCTGATAGGGGCTCATCGTGCCCGGATCGACGTTGAGATAGGGATCGAACTTGCGAATGCGGACCTTGAATCCGCGAGCCTGCAGCAATGCACCAAGGCTTGCTGCCATCAGACCTTTGCCGAGCGATGAAACCACGCCGCCGGTGATAAATATGTACCGCGCCATGGGAGTCGGGCCTTAAGCCGTGATGTGGATTCGAAGCAAGTGAATTGCGGCGGTTCGAAGCGCGCAATCCACAATCCTGATCGAAAATTCTACTCTGTCACACCGGCGAGCGGATCATCCGATTGAGCCGGTTCACTGGCCGGCGCAGGTTCACCAGCGGGTTCGCCGGTGGCGCCGGCGGAGCCGCCAAGCAAGTCCGCCGGAGCGGGCGCAGCGCTGCGATCGAGCGTCGTGGAAATCTCGCTGCCGCCGCTGGTTTCCACCGCCACCGCAGCAAGAGTGATGGAAAGCGCCACAAACAGAATCGCCAGCCAGCGCGTTGTGCGGGTGAGAAAATCGGCCGCTCCGCGCGCACCCATCAGCCCGCCGGGGCTGCCCCCGATGCCCAGGCCGCCGCCCTCGGAGCGCTGCATGAGGATCGCGCCGACCAGCCCTGCGGCTACAATCGTCTGGACAACGGTGAGAAATATGAAGAGCGACATTTGAATTTACCTGGTTAAGCTGGGACGCACTTAGGATCGCGAGCGCGCCTGCACAAGTGCGAATGCGCCGCCGTTACCCCTCAGGGGCGTCTGCAATGGCCAGTGCAATGCCCATGAAGCTGTCCGCCGCCAGGCTTGCCCCTCCGATCAGCGCCCCGCCCACCTCGGCCGCGGAAAGCAGCTCACGGGCGTTTTCAGGCTTGACCGAGCCACCATAGAGAATGCGTATTTCGGTGCCTTCATCCAGTCCGTACAGCTCGACCATCAGCCCGCGGATGGCGGTGTGCATAGCGCCGATATCTTCCGGGGTGGCATTGTTGCCGGTGCCGATCGCCCAGATCGGTTCATAAGCCACCGTCAGCCGCTCGGAGGCGTTCTCGACCTGCGGCAGCGAGGCGCGCAACTGCGCCAGCACAAAATCCTCCGCCCCACCCTTCCCGCGCTCGGAGGCACTCTCGCCGCAGCACATGATCACGCGCATGCCCGCTGACAGCGCGGCTTCGGCCTTGGCGCGGACCAGTTCGTTGTTTTCATTGTGGCCGTTTCGCCGTTCGCTGTGGCCGAGGATGACGAACTTGGCCCCCGCGTCGGCCAGCATGGTGGCGGAGACATCGCCCGTATGCGCGCCGTCCTCGCCCGGATGGCAATCCTGCGCGCCCACGCCAATCTGCTCAACCTCGCGGTGGACCGCATGAATCAGCGTGAACGGCGGGGCCAGCGCGACCTCCACCTTCATGTTGCGCTGTGCCGCCCGGTCGATCGCGCGCGCTTCGGAAAGCATTGCGCGCGTACCGTTCATTTTCCAATTACCGACAATGTAGGGCCGCTGGGCCATACCGGAATTCCTGTCATTCATATCGAATCCTGGGCACCTATATGGTGCGCAGGGCCGCGTCCGCTAGCCGAGGAAGCGAATACAGTCAAAACCGTTTGTCACCTGTTGCCGCAAGGTCGCAGGCCGGATAAAGCGCCACTGCAAGCCGATATGACCACGCGCCATCACTCAATCGTTCGAGAACCTACAGCACCATGATCCAAATCATCCGATCCCTGTTCAACTCAAAGACCGGCCTCGCCATAACCTTCGGATTCATTGCCTTGATCGCGCTCGCGTTCGGTATCGGAGACGTCGCGGGAACCGGCACCTTCGGCGGAATCGCCGGCGGCGACCGGGTCGCCGTCGTTGGAGACGAAAAGATCGGCAATGCCGAGTTTTCGCGCAGCGTCACGGCAGCGATCGATCAAGTCCGGCAGGACAATCCCACCGTCACGATGCCCGAATTCATCGCGCAGGACGGCCTCGAGATCGTATTCGAGCAGTTGGTCGATCGCTATGCACTTGCAGGTTACGCGCGCAGACACGGCCTTCGGGCGGGCGAGAACCTTGTGAACAGCGAAATCCTCAAGATCCCTGCATTTCGCGGGCTGGACGGGAATTTCAGCCAGGAGGTATATCAGGCAGCGATCGGCCAGCAGGGCCTGACCGACGCGATGGTAAGGCGCGGCTTTGCCGACAGCCTGCTGTCCGACCAGCTGATCCGCCCGGCTACCACCGGTGCATTCCTGCCGCAAAAGTTTGCCATGCAGTACACTGCGCTGCTCAAGGAACGCCGGATTGGCGCTGTCGCCTATATTCCCAGCGCCTTGTTCGCGCCGGGGCGGGATCCTACCGGTAAGGAACTCAGCGCCTTCTATGCCTCCCACCGCGAGAAATACATCCGCCCCGAACGGCGGGTGATCCGTTACGCCACCTTCGGCATCGAGAGCCTCGATGAAAGCATCAAACCGACCGACGCGAAAATCAGGGCACGCTATGATCGTGACAAAGCGCAATATGCAGCGCAGGAAACCCGCCGTTTCACGCAATTGATACTGCCGACCCAGGATGCAGCGAGAGCGCTGAGCGATCGCGCCCGAGCCGGCATTTCGCTGGCTGCATTGGCGCGCGAAGCGGGCTTCAGTACCAGCAGCATCGGCCCGGTATCCCGCTCTGCCTACGCCGCACAAACCAACACCGAGGTCGCTTCGGCGGCTTTTGCTGCGGCGAGCGGCTCGATCGCAACGCCTGCTCGCGGCCCGCTCGGGTGGCATCTGGTGCGGGTCGATGCGATCGAGCGCATTCCGGCACGCAGCCTGGAGCAGGTCTCTGCCGAGATTGCAGAGCAATTGCTGGTCGAGAAGCGCGCCGCCGCGCTTGCCGATCTTTCGGCGCGGGTCGAGGAAGAACTCGACAATGGCACTTCGCTGACCGAAATGGCACGCGATCTGGGAGTAGAGGTTTCATCATCGCCCGAGCTGACCGCGGATGGTCGAATCTATGGGCAGCAAAATCTCAGCGCGGCGCCACAGATCATGGTCGCGGTCGAAACCGCCTTCCAGATGGAAGAGGGTGAACCGCAGCTCACCGAAATCGTCCGCGGCACCGATTTCATGATCTTTGAGGCAAGTAACATCATTCCCGCGGCCGCGGCGCCGCTGGCCGAGATCAAGCCGGAGGTGACGCTGCAATGGCGCCTCGCCGAGGGAAGCAAGGCGGCTCGCCAGGCAATCGACCGCATTGTCAAGCGGCTCAAGGCCGGGGATTCGCTGGACAAGGCGCTGGCAGCGGAAAAGGAAAAGCTGCCGCCGGTGGACCGGGTCAACATGAACCGGGAGGAGCTGCTTGCCCAGGGCCAGCGGATTCCCCCGCCGCTGGCGCTGTTTTTCAGCATGGCTCAGGGAACCAGCAAATGGTTGGCGGCGGCGAACGATCTGGGCTGGTATCTGGTCAATCTGGAAAGAATATCGACCGAGAAAGTTGCCGCCGACGATCCGTTGATTGCATTGACGCAGGCGCAGATGCGCGAGGCGCTGGCCAATGAATATCAGGATCAACTGGTCGCCGCGATGCGCAAGGAGCTTGGCGTCGAGCGTAACGAGGCAGCGATCGAGGCTGTGCGCAAGCAGCTGCTCGGCGAATCCTGACAGGGGGCCGTGCTGACAGGCCATCTGCCCGAAAACAGCGATGCTGCCCTGCGCCAACTGGCTGCGGGGCAAGCTGCATTGGTGTGGCGCAGGGTGATCGCCGACACATTGACCCCGGTCGGCGCGGCGGCGAGATTGATCGAGGAAGGGCGCGGCGATTTCCTGCTCGAATCGGTCGAAGGCGGCGAGGTACGAGGGCGCTACAGCCTGCTGGGGCTCGATCCCGATCTGGTGTTCCGGGCAAGCGGCAACGAGGCCGCCATCAACCGCCGCTGGAGGCGGGACCGCGAAGCGTTCGAGCCTTGCGAGCAAGGAAGCCTTGCGGAACTGCGCGCGTTGGCGGCGCAATGCAAAATCGATGTTCCCGCGCAATTGCCGCCCGCGCTGGCCTGCCTTGTCGGCTATTTCGGCTATGAGACGATCGGCCTGGTGGAAGATCTGCCGCGCGCCCCGCAAAGTCCGCTGCAATTGCCCGACATGCTGTTCGTGCGCCCGACCGTGATCCTGGTGTTCGACGGTTTGACCGACGAGATGTTCTGCATCGCGCCGATCTGGCAGGCGGACAATCCTCAGGCTTCGCTCGAACACGCGGGCGAACGGATCGACGATGTGCTGCGCAGCCTGGCCGAGCCGGTTCCCGCAACGCCTCGCCATGCCGATCTGCCCGAAATGGCGCTGGAACCGGTGATGCCTGCGCAGGATTATCGCGACATGGTCCTGCGCGCGAAGGACTACATCACTGCGGGAGACATCTTTCAGGTGGTGCTGGCGCAGCGCTTCACCTGCCGCTTCCCGCTGCCGCCGCTGGCGCTGTACCGGGCGCTGCGGCGGGTCAATCCCTCGCCCTTCCTCTATTTCCTCGACCTGCCCGGATTTGCCGTGGTCGGCTCGAGCCCCGAAATACTGGTGCGCGTGCGCCCGAACAGCGAAGGCCGGGTTGAAGTAACGATCCGCCCGATCGCGGGCACACGGCCGCGCGGGGCCAATGCTGCCGAGGACCGCGACAATCGGGAAAGCCTGCTCGCCGATCCCAAGGAACGCGCCGAGCATCTCATGCTGCTCGATCTGGGGCGTAACGATGTGGGCCGGGTCAGTGTGCGCGGCAGCGTGCAGGTCACCGACAGCTTCACGGTAGAGCGTTACAGCCACGTCATGCACATCGTCAGCAATGTCGTGGGCGAACTGGCCGAAGGGCGCGATGCGCTCGATGCGCTGTTCGCGGGCTTCCCGGCGGGCACGGTCAGCGGTGCGCCCAAGATCCGCGCCTGCGAGATCATTGCCGAGCTGGAGCCTGAAACACGCGGTGCCTATGCCGGGGGCGTGGGCTATTTCGCGCCCGATGGTTCGGTTGACAGCTGCATCGTTCTGCGCACGGCGGTGGTCAAGGACGGCGTGATGCATGTCCAGGCCGGTGCCGGGATCGTGGCCGACAGCGATCCTGAATATGAACTGCGCGAATGCCACGCCAAGGCTGGCGCGCTGATCGCCGCCGGGCGCGAGGCGGTACGCATAGCGGGCGAACCGGATTTCGGGCAGTGAAGCGCCTGTTGCTTATCGCCGCGTTGACGCTTTCGGCCTGCAAGCCCGAGCCTGCGGGCGAGCCGGTGATCCGCACCGAAATCGGCAAGCACAGCGAGGAACCGGCAGCGGCCAAGGTTCAGGCCAAGGCGGCACCCTCGCCCTGCGCGGCGGTGATCTTCGAGGAACAACGCCTGACGCATTGTGTCGCCGATCCCGCCCGGCACAGCATCGCCATGGCATTGGCAAACGAAGACGGCACGCCGTTCCGTTCGTTCAAGGCCTATGGCGAAAGCCTGGGCGATGCCGCGGCCAATGTCGCCTTTGCCATGAACGGCGGGATGTTCGACGGTGAAGGCAAGCCGGTGGGCTATTACGTCGAAAATGGCGAACGTCTGCGCGAACTCAACCGCAATGACGGGCCGGGCAATTTCCATATGAAGCCCAACGGCGTGTTCTTCGGCAGCGACGGAAAATGGCAAATCCGCGCGGCGGACGATTTCTACGCCGAGGTCGGGGACCGCCCGCAATTCGGCACGCAATCGGGGCCGATGCTGCTGATCGATGGGCAGTTGCACCCGCAGATTACCGAGGACGGTCCCTCGCGCACGATCCGCAACGCGGTGGGCGTCGATGCAGACGGCAAGGCACATTTCGTGATATCCGAAGCGCCTGTCTCCTTCGGCCTGATTGCGCGTTACTTCCGCGATCGGCTCAAGGCGCCCAATGCGCTCTATCTCGACGGTGCGGTCTCCGCCCTGTGGAACCCCGCCTCGGACCGGCTCGACGGTACCGCACCGCTTGGCCCCTTGATTGTTGTCACCAATCGGCAGAATGGCGCGCCATGATTCTGGTGATCGACAATTATGACAGCTTCACCTTCAACCTGGTCCATTACCTGATGGAGCTGGGGGCCGAAGTGCGGGTCGAGCGCAATGACGCACTGAGCGCCGCCGAGGCGATCAGGACCAATGCCGCCGGGTTCCTGATCTCGCCCGGCCCTTGCACGCCCAACGAAGCCGGCATCAGCCTCGATCTGGTGGCTGCCTGCGCGGACAAGGGCAAGCCACTGCTGGGCGTATGCCTGGGGCATCAGGCGATCGGGCAGCATTTTGGCGGCAAGGTGGTGCGCGGCGGGCTGATGCACGGCAAGACTTCGCCCGTGACGCATGACGGAACGGGCCTGTTCGCCGGAATCCCCTCGCCCTTCACCGCCACGCGCTATCACAGCCTTGTGGTGCAGGATCAGCCCGAAGAGTTGCTGGTCAACGCCGTGTCGGACGATGGCCATGTCATGGGCTTTCGCCACCGCGATCTGCCGATCCACGGGGTGCAGTTCCACCCGGAAAGCATCGCCACCGAGCATGGCCATGCACTGCTCGCCAACTTCCTTGCCCTGTGCGGCGTCGATGCGCGCCGTCTCGCATGAAAACACTACCCGATCCCGCCGCGCATCTGAGCGAAACCGAGGCCGAGCAGGTATTCGGCTGGATACTCGACGGTGAAACCGGCGAGGACGAGATCGCGCGTTACCTGGTCGGCATGACCGAACGCAGCGAGACCGCCGGAGAAATTGCCGGGGCGGCGCGCGCGCTCAGGGCGCGCTTCATCCCCGTCGCTGCACCGCAAAATGCGATCGATGTCTGCGGAACGGGGGGCGACGGGCATCATACACTCAACGTTTCCACCGCCGTCGGCCTTGTCGTGGCGGCATGCGGCGTGCCGGTGGCAAGGCATGGAAACCGGGCCATTTCCTCGCTTTCGGGAGTGGCTGACACGCTCGAGGTGCTCGGTCTCGACATGGCAGCCGCCGGGCTGACTGCCGAGAAGACGCTGGCGGAAATCGGGATCTGTTTCCTATTCGCCCCCAATCACCATCCCGCGATGGGGCGCATTCAGCCGATCCGCAAGCGGTTGGGCCGCCGGACGATCTTCAACCTGATGGGGCCGCTGTCCAATCCGGCGCAGGTCAAGCGCCAACTGATCGGCATTGCCAGGCCCGCCTATGTCTCGATCTATGCCGATGCAGCGGCGAGGCTCGGAACCGAACGCACCTTCATCGCATCGGGCGACGAGGGACTTGACGAGCTGAGCCTTGCCGGCGGCAACGAGCTGGCCGATGTCACCGGCCACGAATTCGCCATGCTGCGCGTCGATGCGAAAATGGCCGGGTTGGAACATGCGCCGGTCGAGGCAATCCGCGGGGGCGACCCCGTGCATAACGCCAGGGCACTCGAAGCGCTGCTGGCCGGGGTGCCGGGGCCTTACCGCGATGCAGTGGCCTTCAATTCGGCCGCCGCGCTCATGGTTGCAGGGGTGGCAGATGGCTGGGAAGCCGGTGCCGCTCTGGCAGCAGAGGCGATCGACAGCGGCAAGGCGGCAAGGCTGCTGGCGCGCTGGATCGAGTTGGCGCGATGAACAAGCTTGAGGAAATCTGCGCCGCCAAGCGCGAAGAAGTGCGCGCGCGCAAGGCCAAATCCTCGCTCGCCGAACTGGAAGCGCGCGCCTCCGAACAAACGGCCCCGCGCGGGTTCGAGGCGGCGCTGCGATCCAAAGCGGCAACCGGTTTCGGCCTGATTGCAGAAATAAAGAAAGCGAGCCCGTCCAAGGGCCTGATCCGTGAGGAATTCCACCCCGCAGAACATGCCGCCGCCTATCAGGCAGGCGGCGCGGCCTGCCTTTCGGTGCTGACCGATGCGCCCTATTTCCAGGGTCACGAGGATTATCTGATCGCGGCGCGTGCAGCCTGCGATCTTCCCGTACTGCGCAAGGATTTCATGGTCGATCCCTGGCAGGTGGCCGAGGCGCGCAGCATTGGCGCCGACGCAATTTTGGTCATCGTCGCCGCGCTCGACGATACATTGATGGTTGAAATCGAGGCTGCGGCAATGGGCCTTGGCATGGATGTGCTGGTCGAAGTGCATGACGAGGCCGAGTTGGAACGCGCCGCTCGCCTCAAATCGCGGCTGATCGGGGTCAACAACCGCGATCTCAGGACTTTCACCACCGATCTCGCCACGAGCGAGCGGCTCGCGCCGCTGGCGCCTGAGGGCACACTGCTGGTCAGCGAGAGCGGGATCAACAGCCATACAGATTGCCTGCGGCTGGCGCAAAGCGGGATCCGCGCCTTTCTGGTCGGGGAAAGCCTGATGCGGCACCGCGATGTCGAGGGCGCAACGCGTGCTCTGCTCATTGGGTGAAGCTGTCCTGCAGCCCGGTCATGGGGCATATCCTGCGCCGCCATGGTCCGCCGCCACACCTTCCACAAAGTTGCCGCTTGCTGCCCCTTTCATGAATGGCCGGTTTTCTTTTCCTGGACTGTGTTCCATGTGTTCCATCCAGTAGGATTTGAAGAGCGAATTCGAGCGGAAAAATGAGCAAGCGACTGACCCATATCGATGAGAGCGGCGCTGCGCGCATGGTCGATGTCGGCGGCAAGGCGGAAACGGCGCGCCGGGCGGTGGCCGGCGGAAAGATTCGCATGAGCGCGGCGGCACTGGCGGCGATCAAGGCGGGCGATGCGCCCAAGGGCGATGTGCTGGCCGCCGCGCGCATTGCCGCGATCATGGCGGCCAAGCGCACTGCCGAACTGATCCCGCTGTGCCATCCGCTCGCGATCGATGCGGTGAACGTCGATTTCGCGTTCGAGGAGGACGGGGTGCGGGTCACATCCTCGGTATCGATTACCGGACGAACCGGTGTGGAAATGGAAGCGATGACAGCAACTTCCATCGCACTCCTCACAATTTATGACATGGCCAAGGCGCTCTACAAGGGGATGGTGATCGGCGAAATCCGCCTGATCGAAAAGCAGGGCGGCAAATCCGGCCACTGGCGCGCGGGCGATTGATGGCGATGCTGGGGCTCGAGGAAGCGCAGCAGCGCCTGTTGCAACTGGCAACGCTGATGGCGGTGGAAGAGCTTGCGGTAGAGGCGGCCATGGGTCGCTATCTGGCGCAAGACTTGACCGCGATGCGCACGCAGCCCTCTGCCGATCTTTCCGCAATGGATGGCTACGCGATCTGCGGCGAGGGTCCATGGGCGCTCAAGGGCGAATCGCGCGCAGGCGCGCCCTTTGCCGGATCGCTTTCGGCGGGCGAAACGGTGCGAATCTCGACCGGCGCGCATCTCCCGCCGGGTGCCGACCGCATCCTGATCCAGGAAAATGCCAGTGTTGAGGGGCCGCGCGTTTCGTGCACGCAGGCTCCTCCCCGCCCGCAGCAACATGTTCGCGCGCACGGCTTCGACTTTGCCGAGGGTGATGTGCTGCTTTCCGCAGGCACGCAGATCGGCCCCGCGCAGATCGCGCTGGCGCTGAGCGCGGGCCATGCGCAGGTTCGCGTGCTGCGCGCACCCAGCGTGGCCGTGCTCGACAGCGGTGA
>LOEX01000043.1 GCA_001516125.1 Sphingomonadales bacterium BRH_c42 | reverse complement strand
CCGTTCGACCGGGTTCTTGATCGCCTTGGGCAGGATCGTGGGATCGCGGCCAAAGGCGACGCTGGCGCCGCCCGCCTCGAGCAGCTGCGCGATCGCGGCGACGCCGTAATCGGGATCGAGCGAAACACGCTTGCCCGCATAGGTGCCCAGCGCAGCGGCAAACTCGCCCCGGTCGCGGACCGTCACCGCATTGCCCAGGTGCTGTGCCAGTTCGGCAGTGACCTTCTCGGGCGCGATGAACAGCTCGGCCGTTCCATCGGCGTGCGCGATGAGGAACGACAGCGCCACCGGTGTGTGATCGACATCGGACCCGCGAATGTTGAGCAGCCAGGCAATCGAATCGAGCGCCGAGATGACCGCCGCATCGTGCCCTTCGGCCTTGAGCCATTCGGCAATCCTCGCGCGCTTTTCGCTGGAAGTCTGGCCCGCATGTACGCTGTCATGCACCACTGCCTGCGCGGGCGAAGGCTCGGGCTGGTCCTGCCAGACCCGATCGACCGGATTGCTGGTCACCGGCACCAGAGTAACGCCCGCCTTGACCAGCCGTGCCTGCACCATGTCCACCCATTTGCGCGTGTGGAGCCAGGGGTCATAGCCGATCCGCGCGCCCGCCGGCGCATTGTCGGCCAGCCAGCCGCCAATGCTGTCCTTGGGGACCGAGCGATATTCGAACAGCCTGCCGTCCACCTGCTCGCGCACCTGTACGGTATAGCGGCCATCGACGAAGATCGCGGCCTTGCTTGCGAGCACTGCCGCATTGCCCGCAGAGCCGCCAAACCCGGTCAGCCAGGCGAGGCGCTGGGCATAGCCGCCGACATATTCGCTCATATGCTCGTCGCTGATCGGGACGACGAATCCGTCGAGCCCCTGGCCCTTCAATTGCTGCCTGAGCGCCTTGAGGCGCGATTCGTGGGTCTGCATCAGCATCTGGTCGATTCCCGGCTTTCCCTTGCACGGCACTTGCGGCGAAGGGGCGTAACTTACTATGGCGGGCAACATAGGCTCCACCGGGGCGGCTTTCCAGCCAGTTCACGCAATTGCAAGGGATCATGATCGATGAAACTTCGGGATTTCGCGTCGCTGGCGCTGGCTGCCTCCCTGTCGCTCGCGCCATTTACGGCATCGGCGGCGGATAAGAAGGACGCCGAACACAAGGACAACGACAGCGTGACGACACAGGTTCCCACATCTCCGCCCGTGGCCCCGCCCGTGGCAGGCAAGCGCGACTATAGCTACACCCGTCACGGCGTGACCGTTTCGGATCCCTGGAACTGGCTGCGCGACCAGTCCTATCCCACGGTCGATGACAAGGACGTGCTCGAATATCTCGAGGCGGAAAACGCCTGGTTCGAAGCGCGCATGGCGCAGAACAAGGACCTGACCGAGGCGCTGTTTGCCGAGATGCGTGGCCGTATCAAGGAGGATGACAGCACCGTTCCGCAGAAGGACGGCGACTGGATCTACTGGTCCGAATTCGAGGAAGGCGCGCAATACCGCAAGCATTACCGCAAGCCTGTGGCCGGCGGTGATCCGGTACTGATCCTTGACGAGAACCAGCTGGCCGAAGGGCATGACTATTTCCGGCTCGGCGCAGCTTCGGTGAGCAGGAGCGGGCGCTATCTCGCCTATTCGACCGACACCAACGGCTCCGAACGCTTCACCGCGCGGATCAAGGACCTCGAGACGGGTGAACTGCTGCCCGACGAGCTGACCAATCTGCGCGGGGGCCTGACCTGGGTCGCACAGGACGGCGCGCTGGTTTACGGCCCTTCGACCGAGGAATGGCGCACGCTCGAGGCAAAGCTGCACGTTATCGGCACGCCGGTCGATGCGGACGTCACGCTCTACAAGGAAGACGACGAAAGCTTCGGCGTGGGCGCGGGCCTTTCCGCGCAAGAAGACTGGCTGATCATCGGCGCGGGCGACAACGAGACGAGCGAAGTGCGGCTGGTGCGCGCCGACGATCCGACCGGGGAGCAGATCCTGGTCAAGCCGCGCCGCAAGGGTGTCGAATACGCTGTCGATGTGCGCGACGACGTTCTCTATGTCCACACCAACGACGATCACGTCAATTTCCGGCTTGCCAGGGCCAATCTCGACAATCCGGGCGAATGGGAAACGCTGATCGCCGGTTCCGACGAGTTTTATCTGACCGGATTCGACCTGTTCAAGGATTTCTTCGTCACCGAAGGGCGGCTGGACGGTCTCGACCAGATCCAGCTGCGCAGCTATGCCGATCCGGCCAAGGTAACGCCGATCGCCTTCCCCGAGGCGAGCTATGTCGCGGGGCTTTCGAACAATCCCGAATATGACGTCAGCAAGCTACGCCTTGGCTATGAAAGCATGGTCACGCCCGATTCGGTCTATGACTACCATCTGGCGGGCGCCACGCTCGAACTGCTCAAGCAGCAGGAAATCCCCAGCGGCTACGATCCCACGCTCTACAAGACCGAGCGCCTGACGGTGACCGCGCGCGACGGCACACAGGTGCCCGTCAGCGTGGTGATGCGCAAGGACCGCAAGCCGGGCGGGCCGCTCCACCTCTATGCCTATGGCGCCTATGGCTATGCCGTGCCGCCGGGGTTTTCGACCAGCCGCCTCAGCCTGGTCGATCGCGGTTTCGCCTTTGCCATCGCGCATATTCGCGGCGGCGATGATCTGGGGCGGCGCTGGTATCTGCAAGGCAAGGCGTTCGAGCGGCGCAACACCTTCAACGATTTCGTCGATGCGGCGAAGGGCCTGATCGAGCAGGGCTATACCGCAAAGGGCAAGATCACGGCCAGCGGGGGCTCGGCGGGGGGCGAGCTGATGGGTGCGGTGATCAACCAGGCGCCCGAACTGTTTGGCGCGGTGGCGGCGCATGTGCCCTTCGTCGATGTGGTCAATACCATGCTCGATGAGAGCCTGCCGCTGACCCCGGGCGAATGGCAGGAATGGGGCAACCCCATCACCGACAAGGAAGCCTTTGCCTATATGCTCAGCTATTCGCCTTACGATCAGGTGGTGGCAAAGGATTATCCGCCGTTGCTGGTCACCGCTGGGCTCAACGACCCGCGCGTGACCTATTGGGAACCGGCCAAATGGGTCGCCAAGCTGCGCGATGTGAAGACCGACGGCAACGAGCTACTGCTCAAGACCAACATGGGCGCGGGCCACGGCGGCAAGTCGGGCCGGTGGAATTCGCTTTACGAAGTGGCGGAGGAATACGCCTTTATCCTGTGGCAGATGGGGCTGGCGAAGGAGTGACGGCACGCTTCACCCGCCAGTTCACTGCCGAACCGCAGCACATCGACGAGCTGGGGCATGTCAACAATGCGGTGTGGGTCGGCTGGGTGCAGGAAATCGCCATCGCGCACTGGGATGCTGCCGCACGGGCCCAGGATCGGGCGGCGTTCTTCTGGGTCGTGGTGCGGCACGAGATCGACTATCGCGGCAACATTGCCGAGGGCGAACGCGTTACAGGCGAAACCTGGATCGACGGCCCGGCGCAGGGCGCAACCTCGGTTCGCCGGGTCGAATTTCGCGATGCAGCAGGCAAGGTAATCGTCTCGGCGCGCACGACCTGGGCCATGCTCGACCGCGGAACGCAGCGGCTGGTGCGCGTGCGCGCGGATGTAATCGCGCCGTTTCTTGGCCCCGACCGGGCCTGAGTCAGGCCGCCGCGCCCTGCCGCTCCTGGCACCGACGGTCGCCCTTGCGCCGCTCGAACCCGCACAACTTTTCGCAGGCAATGCGGTTGCGACCACGCGATTTCGCATCATAGAGCAACCGGTCGGCATGGTTGTAAAGCAGGGCGAAACCGGCCCTGGGAACGGCCCGCTGCGGCGCGATCACCATGCCCACGCTGGCGGTGACGAGGCTTTCGAGTTGCGGCACCTCATGCGCCACACGAATCGGAATCTGCGCACGCAACCGCTCGAGCCGCTGTTCGGCATCGTCCCCGCGCATCAGCAGCAGAAACTCCTCGCCGCCCATGCGGATCGCGATGCTGCCGGGGTCTTCATCGAGGACCCTGGCGACGATCTGCAGCACCCTGTCGCCCATCGCGTGGCCGGCAGTGTCGTTGACGTGCTTGAAATGATCGAGATCGAACAGCGCAAAGGTTTCATAGCCTTCGGCGTGCAGTTCCTCGAACCGCGAGTCGATCGCGCGGCGATTGAGCAGCCCGGTGAGCGGGTCGCGTTCGGTCAGTTCGCCGAGCGCGTGCGCCTGCGACAGCGCGATGTCGCGCTCACGCCGCAGGATATAGAAGCGGTCGGCCACGCCCAGCGCGGTAATTGCCGTTTCGCTCATGACCCCAAGATAGAGCATCGCCAGTGCGTCTGTAGGCAGATCCATGGGTGTGAGATAGGACAGCAGCTGCGTTGTGAATGCGGCGAACAGCGGGATCCAGCCGATGATCTGGAAGCGGATTGCGCGCGATCCCTTGCGATAGGCATCGAGCATCGCCAGCATCATTACCAGGAGTACGGGGGCCATGGCGTAGGAATGAAAGGCTGCGCCCAGCGGCGCCACAAAATCGAAATTCAGCGAGTGAATGGCTGACGCGGCCAGCGCCCAGGCTCCGGCCCAGGGCAGCATGCGGCGCAGCCGCCGGTCCATGCGGTCGTCTTCGATGAAATTGTGTGTGAACATGCATGCGGTAAACGCCGCAATGCCCAGCGCCATGATCAGCAACACGCGCATTTCGGCCATGGTCAGGTCGACGAACTCGGTGACGAGGCCCGATTGCACGAACACCAGCATCGAAAATGCGATCACCAGCGAGGCATGCCAGCGGATGAAGGGCAGGCGAAGCGCGCTCCAGGCCGACATGTCGAACAGGACGGGAGCCAGCATCATGCCCAGCAACAGGCTGAGGAACATCATCTCGCGATAATGACCGATCGTGTGGCCGGGGCTCTCTGCGAACAGCGCGGCGTGCGTCAGCGTCATGTCGTGGCGCATGCCTTCGATCTGCATGAAGACCGCATGCGATCGCGGGGTGACTTCGGGCAGTTCGAGCTGGAACAGCGGCGCACCCGAAATCAACCGCGCCTGATCGGGGCCATAGCTGCGGCTGCGCACGGCTCCGTCGCGGTCGGCCACGGTCAGCACCAGTCTGTCGAATGGCCCTATCCTGCTGACCATGTATCGGGGCGGACGCGCCCCGTCCGATGCGAGGTCGAACCGGGCAAATCCATGCTGGTGGGCGGGGTTCGAGTCCGCCGCGTCGCGGCAGGTCCAGTGCGCACCGCCCTCCGGCAGCAGTTCCGGAGCAATGGGGGTATCGTTCTTGATGACGCAGGCGGCGGGCGAGCCCTGACGCATGGGCGCAGGCCCGAGGCTGACGATCAGCGCAGCCAGCGCGGTCAACAAGGCCGCTGCAATATAAACCGCCCTTCCCATGGCGGGTTTCTGACAGGAAACTCTTGATAGGACGTTAAAAATCTCTCCATTTCGGACCAGGGAATACCCGCATTCTTAACCATGTATTCCCGTGGCCATGGCAAGGTCAAAGGCTGGCCCCGTCCGGCGCGGCAGGCAGCGAAGCAAACCTGACCGCCGGACGGCAGGCTTGCGGATTGGCGAATGGAATCAGATGACTGGAAAACTTCCGCGATTGTGCGCCGCCCGCAAACCCGGCTGTCACCAAACTGTCGTAAAGATATCTTATCGGCGTCATGTCGCTGAAACCGAAACGCAACCGAAAGTAACGATGTGATGCGTGCAATTCCCCTTTCCACACTTGCCCTCGGCCTCTGCCTGTCATCTCCAGCGTTCGCGCAGGACGATGCGCAAATGCGTGAGGAAATCGCAGCAATGCGCGAGGCGATGGCGGCAATGGCGGCGCGCATCGATACACTGGAGGCCGAGCTTGCGGAAACCGAGGCAAGGGCCGACGCGGCAAGCGCCAGGGCAGGAGAAGCCGCCGCTGCCGCTACAGCCGCCACAGCCGCAGCTGCAACCGTTGCAGCCGACGCGGCCAAAGGCCCGACGGTTGCATTCAAGGGCGCGCCCGAGTTCAAGGGTGAAGGCGGCTGGCGCTTCAAACCGCACGGACGGCTGCAATACGATGCCGGGTTTGTCTCCGTCCCTTCCTCAACCGGGCGCGCGGACGGCTTCGGCAGCGAAGTGCGCCGTGCCAGGCTGGGCGTATCGGGCGATATGCCCGGCGGCATCGGCTACAAATTCGAGGTCGATTTTGCCGGGAACGAGGTCAACGTCACCGATGCCCTGGTCACATATCGGGCGGGCGCTTCCGAATTCACTGTCGGCCAGTTCAACAATTTCCAGTCGCTCGAGGAGCTGACCAGTTCGCTCAACACCTCGTTCATCGAACGCGCGGCCTTTACCGATGCCTTCGGTTTTGAGCGCCGCTTGGGCGCGGCGGCGCAGTTCAAGGGCAAACACATGCTGGTTCAGGCCGGGCTGTTCACAGACAATGTGAACGATCAGTCCAACCAGAACTGGGGCGCGGATGCGCGCGTGGTGGCGATGCCCGACATAGGTTCGGCAAAGCTGCACCTGGGCGCGTCGGTCCATTATGCCGATCTCGAGGCGGGCTCTGCGGTCCGCTATCGCCAACGGCCGCTGGTCCACTTCACCGACGAACGCTTCGTCAATACCGGAACATTGGCTGCGCAGGGCGAGCTTGGCTTCGGGCTTGAAAGTGCGTTGATCGCGGGGCCTTTCCATGCTGCGGCAGAGGGGTTCTGGCAGCAGGTCGACATGCCCGCCGGCATGGCTGATCCGACCTTCTTCGGGGGCTATGCCGAAGTGGGTTATTTTCTGACATCGGGCGATACGCGCGGCTACAAGGATGGCAAGTTCGACCGTACCAAGCCGAAGAATCCCGTTGACGCAGGCGGGATGGGGTCGCTCCAGTTCAACCTGCGCTATGACCGGCTCGACCTCAGCGATGCGGGAATCGTGGGCGGCACGCAGAACGGTTACTATGCGTCGCTGGTGTGGAAGCCCACCGATTACACCATGCTGCTCGCCAATTACGGCAGGCTCGAGTATTCCGATGCCGTGCATGCGGAGGCGAACGGCGACCGAAATTACGCCGCAGACGTGTTCGCGCTGCGTGCCCAGATCGATTTCTGAGTGTGACCGGGCAGGGATTTCCTGTTGTCACAATCCTGTCATTCCCCGTGCCTAAGCGCGGTGTGAAGTTCAAAACTGAAAAGGGTTTTTTCATGAACCGCGTAAAGACTGCGTGCCTCCTGGCACTTTCCACCCTGGCCCTGGCCGCCTGCGGCCAGAGCGGCACTTCCGGCGCGCGCGATTCGATCCGCGCGGTCGGTTCGTCCACCGTCTTTCCCTTTGCCAAGGCGGTTTCCGAAAGGTTTGCCAGCAACAATCCCGAATTCAAGTCGCCGCTGATCGAATCGACCGGCACGGGAGGCGGTATGAACCTGTTCTGCCAGGGCGTGGGCGCGGACAAGCCCGACATCACCAACGCCTCGCGTCGGATGAAGAAGTCTGAATTCGAGACCTGCCAGAAGAACGGCGTGACCGAGATCACCGAACTGCAAATCGGGCTTGACGGGCTGGCGCTCGCTTCGGCTATGGGCGGTATCGAGCTCGAGCTGTCGCCCAAGCTGGTTTACGAGGCGCTCGCCGCCAATCCCTATGGCAAGCCGCAGACTGCAAAGCTGTGGTCGGATGTCGATCCTTCGCTGCCTGCCAAGCCGATCCTGGTCTATGGCCCGCCCTCGACCTCGGGTACACGCGACAGCTTCGAAGAACTGATCCTTCAGTCCGGGTGCAAGGAAGACCCGGCGATGAAGGCACTCAAGGACAGTGACGAGGACAAGTTCGACGAGATCTGCTCGCAAGTCCGTAGCGACGGCGCCTATGTCGATCAGGGCGAGCAGGACAACCTGATCGTGCAGAAACTCGTCAGCAACGGCGATGCGGTGGGCGTGTTCGGCTATTCCTACCTTGAAGAGAACGCCTCCAGGCTCAAGGGTATTGCCCTGGGCGGGGTCGCGCCGACTTATGACAATATCGTCAGCGGCAGCTATCCCGGCGCGCGCGAGATGTTCATCTACGTCAAGAAGGCGCACCTCGACGTGATCCCGGGCCTCAGGCAATTCGTTGCCGAATGGGCCGCCAACTGGGGCAAGGGCGGGGCGCTCGCCAGTATCGGGCTGGTGACCATGCCCGATGACAAACTGGCCGCCAACGCCAAGGCTGCCAGCGAGTTCCCCAGCATGACGGGCGAGGGCCTGAAGTAAGCTCGGCACGCTTGCCCCTTACGCGAAAGCGCCGCCTCGTCACGCGACGGGGCGGCGTTTCGCATTTTGGCGAGAGTTTTCCGCAGCATCGCTTGCCACCCCGCCACAATAGGTTAGTCTGCGCCGCGATGGGTGTGCGCAAGCTCAATGACTGGATCGAGGCGGGACTGATCGACGCGGCAACCGCCGACCGTATCCGTGCGCATGAGGCCGAACATGCGCGCCCGCTGGCGCTGTGGGCGGCGTTTGGCATTGGCGCGCTGGCGATCGGGCTGGGCGTGATCTCGGTAATCGCCGCCAATTGGGAGGACGTGCCAGGGCAAGTGCGGCTGGCGATCCACCTGGCGCTTATCGGAGCGCTCGCGGGGTTCATCCTGCTGCGCGGTGAGCGGATCGGGCGCGACCAACCCTGGGGGTTGGAGGTGACGCTGTTCCTGCTCGGCGTGCTGGGCCTGGCCTTCTTCGGTCATCTGGGGCAGGTCTATCAGACGGGATCACCCTTGTGGCAACCGCTCGCCATCTGGCTGGTGCTGTTTGCGCCGCTCATGCTGATGCGCGGCCAAAGCTGGCTGCTGGCCGTGCTGGTCATGGGTACGCTTGTCTATGCGTGCTGGGATTATGCCTTCGCATACGATCGGTATTTCGGCGCGGAACAGCAACTTCCCGACAGCTGGCTGGCGCTGGTTACCGCGCTGCCGCTTCTGGCGGCTCCGCTGGGCGCATGGATGCGCGGCGGTGCGCGCGAATCCTTCTGGCGGCGGCTCGAGCAGTTGGGCCTGACCTATGGCGTGGGCGGCGCATCTTTGGTGGCGATTGCGGCAGGGATCGAGGAATTCCGCGAAAACATCATGGCGCTCGATTCCCAATCGGTCCGCGCGGCGCTGGCACTTGCTGCGGCTTCGCTTGTGTATCTGACGCGGCGCAATGCCTCGGGTGAGGCGAGCGCGGCGGTCATAGCCGGGTCGGGTATCCTGTGCCTGATCGCCTATCCCGTGTCGGGTGAGGCACTGGCGGGTGGATTGTTGTTGATGGCGCTGTGGATCGGCATCGCGGCGGCGGCACTGCACGCCGGTTGGCGCGGGGTGTTCCAGATCTCGGTGGCAATAGTGGCGCTGCGGCTGATCATCCTGAGTTTCGAACTGGCGAGCGACCTGCTGACCAGCGGCTTCGGCCTTATCCTCGCCGGGCTGCTGATCCTGGGCATTGCTTGGGGCGCACTACGGATTTCCAGGCATTATGCGCCCACTTCGGGAGAAGCGAAGTGACGGGCAAGCCATGGCACATCGCGGCCCTTGCGTTACCGCTTGCCGGCCTCTCGGTTCTGTGGGGCTGGAGCGATTACAAGAGCCGTCAGGGCACCGATTGGGACGTGCCGGTGCAGGGTTATGATCCGCGCGACCTGCTGCGCGGGCACTATGTCGAATTCACCTACGACTGGCCGGGCGAAATCGACGAGAGCGATGCCTACCTCGCGCAGTTCTGTATCGAGGGCGCAGCGCCCGTGATCGAACGGATCGTGCCTACGGAAGATCTTGCCGCCTGCGCTCATCCTGCGCGCGCCAGCGGCAGCGACATCTATGGTCTCGAGGGGCTGCGGCGCGGTCGGCTGTACATCGCGCAAACCCGCTCAAGCGAACTGCAGAAAAAGCTGGCCGATCGGGACCTGCGCGGCATCGTCCGCGTCCGTCAGCGCGATGATGGGCTGATCACCCCGCAGGAGATCAGATTCCGCCCGCTGACGGCCGAGGAACGCGCGGCCCGCGAACAGGCAAGTGCGCAGGCGCGCGAGCAGGTGGGCGCAGGTGCGGCCCCGCCGATCGAAATCACGCCCGAGCCCTAAAGCGGATTGCCGTCCTGGTCGCGGTAGATCTCGCGCCGTCCGACATGATTGGCCGGGCCGACCAGCCCATCGCCTTCCATCCGTTCGATCCATTTGGCGGCGGTGTTGTATCCTACCCCCATCTGGCGCTGGAGCCATGATCCCGAAGCCTTCTGGTTCTCGATCACAATCTGGCAGGCCTGGCGATACTTGCGCTCCTCGGGATTGTCGGAGGCGGTGAACTCATCCTCGAAACTCATGCCGAAGCCATCCTCGGGCTCTTCGGTCACGGCATCGACGTATTCGGGCTTGCCCTGCGCGCGCCAGAAATCGGCCACCCGCTCCACCTCCTCGTCCGATACGAACGGGCCGTGCACGCGCACGATCGCGCCGGTATTGGGTTTGTAGAGCATGTCGCCCTTGCCCAGCAGCTGTTCAGCACCTTGTTCGCCCAGGATAGTGCGGCTGTCGATCCGGCTGGTGACCTTGAAGCTGATCCGGGTGGGCAGGTTGGCCTTGATCACACCGGTGATGACATCGACCGAGGGGCGCTGCGTCGCCATGATCAGATGGATGCCCGCCGCGCGCGACTTCTGGCTCAGCCGCTGGATCAGCACCTCGATCTCCTTGCCCACCGTCACCATCAGATCGGCCAGTTCGTCGACGATCAGCACGATCAGCGGCAGCGGCTGGTAATCGAGCTGCTGCTCCTCGTAGAGCTCCTCGCCCGTATCGGGATCGAAGCCGGTCTGCACGCGCCGCCCCAGCGGCCTGCCCTTGGCGGCGGCGGCACTGACCCTTTCGTTGAACGAGCTGATGTTGCGCGAGTTGATGCTGCTCATCATCCGGTAGCGCCGCTCCATCTCCTCGACCGCCCATTTGAGCGCGCGCACCGATTTGTGCGGTTCGGTCACCACGGGGGAAAGCAGATGCGGGATATCGTCATAGCTCTTGAGTTCGAGCACCTTGGGATCGATCAGGATCAAACGGCATTCGGTGGGCGTGAAGCGATAGAGCAGGCTCAAGAGGATGCAGTTGAGCCCGACCGACTTGCCCGCCCCGGTGGTGCCCGCCACCAGCAGATGCGGCATCGCCGCCAGATCGACCACCACCGGTTCGCCCGCGATATCCTTGCCCAGGATGATCGGCAGGCCGCCCTTGGCCTCGGCAAAGGCTTCGCAGGCGGCAAGCTCCTTGAGCGCCACCGTCTGCCGGTCGGCATTGGGCAGTTCGATTCCCATCACCGTCCGGCCCGGAATGGGCGACACGCGCGCCGAAATGGCCGACATGTTGCGCGCGATATCCTCGGCAAGCCCGATCACCCGGCTCGCCTTGATCCCGGGTGCCGGCTCCAGCTCGTACATGGTCACCACCGGCCCGGTTCGCACTGCGGTGATCTCGCCCTTGACGTTGAAATCGTCGAGCACGTTTTCGAGCAGCCTGGCATTGCGCTCGAGCGCCAGCTTGTCGAGCTTTGGCGCCTTGTCCTTGGGCGGATCGGCGAGCAGGTCAAGGCTGGGCAGGTTGAATGCGGCGAACATGTCGCGCTGGGGTGCCCGTTCCGGTGCGGCTTTGCGCGGCGGGGCGGAAGGATCGGAAATCTCGGGTGCGCGGCGCGGCTCGGGCTCCGGGCGCGGTTC
>LOEX01000042.1 GCA_001516125.1 Sphingomonadales bacterium BRH_c42 | reverse complement strand
CGCGCCGCTCAGCCCGCCGGCGCCGGGCGAAGGCGGCTTCGATCCCGCGCATTGGGATGCGCACCGGTGCATTACCCCCGATCCGCGCCTGCTATTCCGCTTTTCGGCGCTGACCTTCAACACCCACCGCATCCACTACGATGCGCCCTATGCCCGCGATGTGGAGCGCTATCGCGGGATCGTTGTCCACGGCCCGCTGATGGCGAGCCTGCTGCTGCAAATGGCGGCGCGCGAACTGGGCGAGAACACGCTGACGCGCCTTGCCTTCCGCGCGATCAGCCCGGCGATCGCGGGTGAGCCGCTCCACCTGGTCATGCGGCGAGGCGAAGGCGGTATCGAGATGGGCGCCTTCGCCAGCGACGGACGCCAGACTCTCAAAGCCGATGCGGCCACGTCGCCTGGTTGAACGGCCCCTGGCTGAACGGCCCCTGATTGAACGGCCCCTGATTGAACGGCCCCTGATTGAACGGCAGTCCCGCGCGTGATATGGTTGCACCTGTAACCATGGCCACACTCGCTCACCCCATGCAGGATTTCACCGTCCTGCCCGAATTGCCGGCGGATGTGTTTACCGCACCGCTGAAGAAGCCCGCGCATCTGGGCGATGACTGGGTCGAGCCGGTGCAGACCGATTACACCCTTGAAGATCACGCGATCTGGGACGATCTGTTCGCCCGCCAGATGAAGGTGCTGCCCGGACGCGCCGCGAGCGCCTTCATGGCCGGGCTGGAAAAGCTCGACCTTGGGCGCGGCGGCGTTCCCGAATTCGGCAAGCTTTCGGAAGAGCTTGGCGCGCTCACCGGCTGGAGCGTGGTGCCTGTTCCTATGCTGATCCCCGATCATGTGTTCTTCTGGCACCTGGCCAACCGCCGTTTCCCGGCGGGCAATTTCATCCGCACGCGCGAAACATTCGAATATATCCAGGAACCCGACGTGTTCCACGACGTGTTCGGCCATGTCCCCATGCTGACCGATCCGGTGTTCGCCGATTACATGCAGGAGTATGGCCGGGCGGGCTGGAAGGCGATGCGTTACAACCGGCTCAAGGCGCTCGGGGCGCTCTATTGGTACACGGTCGAATTCGGCCTGATCGAGGAAGCACCGGGCGATATCCGCGCCTATGGCGCCGGGATCCTGTCAGGGCCAACCGAAGTGGTTTACGCGACCAGCGCCGATAGCCCCAACCGGATCATGCTCAATGTCGACCGGGTGATGCGAACCGATTACGTTATCAGCGACCTGCAACCGACCTATTTCGTGATCGAGAGCTTTGCCGATCTCTACCGGCAGACGGTGGAGCGTGATTTCGACCGGCTCTATCGCAGTCTTGCCCCCGGCTTCACTTATGCCAATTCGGCGGTGATCGATGTCGATTATGTGCTCAATCGCGGCACGCAGGAGTATCTGCTGCGCGGCGGGCGCGGCAGCATGGCCAAGCCGGTCTGAAGCGCTCCGTCAGCCTTTGATACGGCGCTTGCGCCAGGCGTAGAGCGCACCAAGCGCAATCGCGGCACCCGCAATCGCCGCCGCGAGCGCCGCCAGCCGCAGGCTTCCCAGCATTGAGTAGTTGTTGAAGTGCAGTCCGGCCAGCAGCGCGCCTGCAAGACCGGCTGCAATATCTTCGAGCACGGGGCGCTTGTCCCCGGTGCGCATCAGAACGGAAGCCAGCCAACCCATGGCCGCGCCCAGTACAAGCAACAGGATCAGCGCCATTTCCCAGTCCCCCTCACACTCTGTGCCGCAAGCGGTCGCCTACCGCGCCGAAAGCCACGCCAGCGCAGCCGCGCCCAGCACGATACGATACCAGGCAAATGGCGCAAAGCCGCGGCGACTGACATAGGCGACGAAGGCGCGGATCACCACCAGCGCGACGACAAAGCTGACGGCGAAGCCGATGGCGATTTCCTCCCATCCAGCCGCGCCGCCGACCGCGCTGAGTTCTTCGCGGCGCGTTGCCAGTTCCAGGGTGGTCGCGCCCAGCATGGTCGGCACCGCGAGAAAGAACGAGAATTCGGCTGCCGTCTTGCGGTTCACCCCCATGGCGAGCGCACCCATGATCGTCGCACCCGAGCGGCTGACACCCGGGATCATCGACAGGCATTGGGCAAGGCCCACGCCGATCACCTGTTTCAGCGGCAGGTCTGCGACCCCGGCATCCCCCCTGGGGTCGGCGATCTTCTCGATCCCGATAATGGCGATCCCGCCCACGATCAGCGCCCAGGCGACGATCATCGGGCTGCCCAGCATTATGTCGATCTGGTCCTTGAGCGCCAGGCCAAGAACAGCGGAAGGAAGGAACGCCAGCAGGAGATTGCGAATGAACCTCAGCCCCTCCCCCTCCAGCCTGAGCGCGCTCATCGCCGCGTTCCAGAAGGTGCCCCAGTATTGATAGACCACCGCCAGGATCGCGCCGAGCTGGATCACCACGTTGAACATCGCCCATTCGGCGGCGTCGTAACCGAACAACTCGGCCGCCAGGATCAGGTGCCCGGTCGAGGACACCGGGATGAATTCGGTCAGACCTTCGACGATGCCGAGCAGGATGGCGGTGAGCGTTTCGTTCATGGGGCGCTGTCATGAAGAAAGGGCGGGACAAGTCAAGCGACCTGCCCCGCCCCGCAATCGATTGGCGTGCAGCAGCCTACCAGATGCGCACGCGCTGTTCGGGCGGCAGGTAGAGATCGTCGTCCTCGGTTATGCCAAAGGCTTCGTACCAGGCGTCGAGATTGCGCACCGCGCCATTGGCCCGGTATTCTTCCGGGCTGTGCGGATCGGTCCGCAGCCGTTGGCGCGCGGCATCCTCGCGCTGCGCCGAACGCCACACCTGCGCCCAGGCGAGGAAGAAGCGCTGATCGCCGGTAAAGCCGTCGATCACCGGAACGTCCTTGCCCGCTGTCGCGAGCTTGTAGGCGCGCCAGGCCATGCTGAGGCCGCCGACATCGCCGATGTTCTCGCCCAGCGTCAGCCGTCCGTTGACGCAGGTCTTGCCTTCGTCGAGCGGGCAGAAGGCGTTGTATTGCGCGACCAGCGCATCGGCGCGCTCTTCAAATGCCTTGCGATCGGCGTCGCTCCACCAGTTGCTCAGCTTACCCGTGGCATCCGATTTCGAGCCCTGATCGTCGAAGCCGTGACCCATCTCGTGCCCGATCACCCCGCCAATCGCACCGTAATTGACCGCCGGGTCGGCGCTGATACCAAAGAACGGCTGCTGCAGGATCGCCGCCGGGAACACGATCTCGTTCTTGGTCGGGTTGTAATAGGCATTGACCGTCTGCGGCAGCATGAACCATTCGGTGCGGTCGATCGGCTGACCCAGCTTGGCCGAATTGTCCGCCAGCCCCCAGGCTTCGGCGGCGATCTCGTTGGCGAGCGGATTGCCCGCGCTGATCGCAAGACCCTCGTAGATTTCCAGATTGTCACGGTAGCCGATCTTGGGATCGAAGCTCGCCAGCTTGGCCAGGGCCTGCTGCCGGGTTTCCTCTCCCATCCAGTCGATCCCCTCGATCGACTGGCCCAGGGCGAGGCGCAGATTGGCGACCAGTTCTTCCATCGCCTCCTTGTTTTCCGGCGGGAAATAGCGCGCGACATAGCTCTTGCCGACCAGTTCGCCCAGCGCCCCCTCGGTGGCATCGACCGCGCGTTTCCACCGCGGGCGCTGTTCGGGCACGCCGTTCAACGTCTTGCTGTAGAAGTCGAACCGCGCGTCGTCGAACCGGCTGGGCAAGACATCGGCATGGCCCGACAGGAACGACTTTATCATCCATGCCTGCAAGGTCGCCAGCGGGGTTTCGTTGATCAGTTCGAGCATGCCGGGCAGGCCCTTGCCGATCTTGGCGAGAATTTCCGGGGTAAGCCCCAGTTCCTTGGCGCGTTCGGCGCTGGGCGGGATCGAGCCGACCACGAAAACCGGCGACTGCGTCCAGCCCAGCTTTTCGAGCATCGCCGCCATCGGCAGATCGCCCGCCATCGCGGCGAGTTCGTCCACGCTTAGCGCATTGTAGGTGAGATCGCGGTTGCGCTGCACGTCGCGCGCCCATGACACTTCGCGCGCAATCCGGTCCTCGAAGGCATAGACCGCCACCGCCGCAGCGGCAGGATCGGCATAGCCCGCCTCACCGAACAGGAAGGCGAGGTAATCGCGGTATTTGGCCTGGATTTCGCGGCCCTTCTCGGTCTCGTCGAGGTAATAATCGCGATCGGGAAGGCCGAGCCCGCCATGGCCAAGGTAGGTGACATAGCGATCGGGCTGCTTGGCATCGACGTTGACGGATCCGCCGATCGGGCCCGGGTATCCCGGCGTCGCCCACAGCATCGCCAGATCGGCAAGCGTCTGTGCGCCGATGATCCGATCGAGGTAAGGGCGTGCGGGCGCAAGGTCCGCGGCATCGATCGCGGCGACATCGAGATAAGCATTGTAGGCATCGACAATGCGCTTCTCGTCCGCGCTCAGCGACGCCGCATCCTTGGCCACCAGATCGTCGATCAGCACCTTGACGTCGCTGGTCGATTTCTCGCGCAGCAGGTTGAATGCGCCGAACCGGCTGAATTCGGGCGGCAGCGGATTGGCATCCAGCCACTTCTTGTTGACGTAGGCGAAAAAGTCGTCGCCCGGGTCGATGCTGTCATCGAGCGAAGCGGGATCGACCCCCCATTCGCCAAAGCTCATGGTCGGCAGCGCGGCGGGCGCTTCCTGCGGTGCCTGCTCCGCCTGGGCCAGTGCTGGCGCGGCGAGCGTAAGGGCCAAAAGGCTGGCCCCGATGGTCAATGCTGTTCTGGTCATTTAAGGAGTCCCTCTTCCTTGAATTGCCCCGCAATTCCAGCCTGCGGGCAAAAATCGCGCTTTGCCATAGCCGTATTGCAAAGCAAATGGTGCCGTTTGTCGGTTACATTTGCGGTTTGATCGATTGCCGCGCGCCAGGGCGATGCGATCACGCGGGTTCGTGCGCGGCAAATTGCAGCTTGGCGAGCCGCGAATAGAGCCCCTTTACTTGCGACAGTTCGCGGTGCGTCCCTTGCTCGACTATCCGCCCGCCATCGAGCACCACGATCCGGTCTGCCGCGCGCACGGTGGCGAGGCGATGCGCGATGACCAGCGTCGTGCGCCCCTTCATCAGCTCGTCGAGCGCCTGCTGCACCAGCAACTCGCTCTCGGCATCGAGTGCGCTGGTCGCCTCGTCGAGCAGCAGCACCGGGGCGTTGCGCAGCAGCGCGCGGGCGATCGCAAGGCGTTGCTGCTGCCCGCCCGACAGGCGCGTTCCATCTTCACCGAGATAGGTGTCGAGCCCCTGCGGCAGGGCCTTGAGGAAGCTTTCCGCATTGGCGGCGCGGGCCGCGTCCCAGATTTCCTCATCGCTCGCGTCCCACCGGCCATAGCGCAGGTTGTCGCGCGCATTGGCGCTGAACAGCACACCGTCCTGCGGCACGAATGCGATGCGCTGGCGGATATCGGCCGGGTCGGCCCGGGTCAGCGGAACGCCGTCGAGCCGGATCGTGCCCGCCTGCGGATCGTAGAACCGTTCGACCAGCTGGAAGATGGTCGATTTGCCCGCGCCCGACGGCCCGACGATCGCCACCGTCTCGCCAGGTTCGACCTCCAGCGTGAAGTCCTTGATCGCCGCGGTTTCGGGCCGGGTGGGATAACGGAAGGTGACATTGCGGAAGGAAAGGCTGCCGCGCGGCGGATCGGGCAGCTTCTCCGGCTTCTCGGGCGGGCTGATAGCGGGCCGGGCGTGGAGCAATTCGGCAAGGCGGCTGGCCGCGCCCGCGCCGCGCAGCAGATCGCCGTAAACCTCGGTCAGCGCGCCGAACGATCCCGCCACCAGGCCGCCGGTTATGACGAAGGCGGCAATCGTGCCGCCCGAGATCGTCCCTTCGGAAACCGCTATCGCGCCGCGCCACATCAGCATGGTCACCGAACCGAAGATCAACATGATGATCACCGTTGTCATCGCGGCGCGGATCAGGATCCGGCGCTTGGCAGTGGTGAAGGTGCTTTCCACCGCATCGCCGAAGCGCGCCTGCTCGCGCCCTTCCTGGTTGAAGGCCTGGACGATCTTCATCGCCGAAAGCACTTCGGTCACCATCGCGCCGACATCGGCCACCCGGTCCTGGCTGGTGCGCGAGACATTGCGCAGGCGCCGCCCGAAATAGGTGATCGGCAGAATCACCAACGGTATGCCCAGAACCAGCCCCAGCGTGAGCTGCGGGGCGAGATAGAACAGGTAAACCGTGCCCCCGATCGCCATCAGCGTGTTGCGCAGCGCGATCGAAACCGTGGTGCCCACCACCTGCTCGATCACCGCCGTATCCGAAGTCATCCGGCTCGAGATTTCCTTTGGGCTGTTTTCCTCGTAAAAGCCGGGCGCCAGCCGCAACAGGTTGCGCTGCACCTTGAGGCGGATGTCGGCCACCACGCGCTCGCCCAGCCAGCTGACGAAATAGAACCGCAGCGCGGTGCCCGCCCCCAGCACACCCACCACGATCATCAACAGGGTGAAGGCGTGGTCGATCGCAGCGCGGTCGCCATTGCCCGAAAATCCGGTATCGACGATCAGCTTGAAGTATGCGGGAATCGCCAGCGTCGCCGCCGCAGTTACCAGCAGCGCGAAGAAAGCCAGCATGACCTGCCGCGGATATTGCGCCGCAGCGCCGAATACCATGCGCAGCGGCCCCAATGATTTCGCCCGTGGTTCATCGCCCCGGCTTTCCTGCCTGGAAAACAGGCCGCCTCGGCCCTTGGGCACCGCATCGCTGTCGGGAGTTTCGCTCATCGCAGCGGCGGTAGCGCCAGAGCTCCGCAAAATCCACCGATTGCCCCGCTCTGCCCGCCTTTTTTCTTTTGTGCATTGCACAATCGCGCTTTTGCCGCCACTCTGGCGGCCCAAGGCTCCCGAAAGAGGTGCCCTGCACATGCGTCGCGTCGGGGGAATATCTTGCTCTATCATGCGTATGAACTGCACCGCTCGTTCCTGAATGGTGCCAGCGCCTGGGCCACAGTGGCCGCTGAAGTGCTCACCAATCCGGCCAATCCGCTGGGATATCTCGGCATGGGCCCGGTCGCGGCGAGTGCGCTCGAGGTTTTTGCCCACGCCACCGCGCCGCGCGGCAAGCCCGTCTTCGGAATCGACAAGGTTGCGGTGGGCGGCAAGGATTGGCCGGTAAGCGAGACGACTGTGCTGCCGAAACCTTTCGGCGATCTCAAGCGCTTCCACCATGCCGGGCTGCCCGCAAACGCGCCCAGATTGCTGATCGTTGCGCCGATGAGCGGACATTACGCCACGCTGCTGCGCGGAACGGTGGAGCGGATGCTCGAAAGCTGCGAGGTGTTCATCACCGACTGGCACGATGCGAGGCTGGTCCCGTTGGCGGACGGTCGCTTCGACCTCGACGATTATATCGACTATCTGATCGAATTTCTTGAGCATATCGGGGCCCATGAAAATGGAGCGGCCGCGCACATGATGGCGGTGTGCCAGCCATCGGTCCCCGCATTTGCCGCCGCGGCCATCATGAACCGGAACAGGCATCCGGCTGCTCCGCTGACGCTGACCATGATGGGCGGCCCGATCGATACGCGCTGTTCCCCCACCACGGTCAACGACCTTGCCATGGAACGCCCGATCGAATGGTTCCGCAACAGCGTGATCGTGAGCGTTCCGATGAGCTATCGCGGGGCGGGCAGGCGGGTTTACCCGGGCTTCCTTCAGCTGGCCGGTTTCATGAGCATGAACCTGGGCAGCCACATGATCAGCCATTACGAGATGTTCAAGCATCTCACCATTGGCGATGACGACAGTGCGCAACCGACCAAGGATTTTTACGAGGAATATCGCAGCGTCTGCGACATGACCGCCGAATTCTATCTCCAGACGGTGGAGGAAGTGTTCCAGAAGCATTCGATCCCCAACGGGGAATTCCGGCATCGCGGCGAATTGGTCGACCCGGGGGCGATCACCGGCACCGCGCTGCTGGCGATCGAGGGCGAGAGGGACGATATTTCAGGAATCGGCCAGACCCGGGCCGCGCTCGATCTGGCGCCGGGGCTCGCGCCCGAAAAGAAGCGCTATTACCTGGCCGAGGGCGCGGGGCATTACGGCATCTTCAACGGCAGCAAATGGCGCACGAAGGTCGCCCCCGTGGTCGAGGAATTTATCGCTGCGCACGCGGGGTAAGGCGGCGGCGCTGCAAGGGCAGGTTTGGCGGGTTGGGTGAGAAATGCCGCCGTTCTGCTAACGGCCCCGTTGCGGACCTTCGCTCGTGCCTGCATAGTAACGCGATATACCCGTCGGAGAAATTGGATGCGCAGGCCCGCACTGTTCTTTTCATCTCTGCTTTTTCTTCATTCATCATCTCTTGCACAGGCCGTCCCGGAAGGATTGCATAGTGAAGTCAGGGGCCCGTCCGACGTCTGCGGCGTAAGTGGTGAAAGCGCGCTTGGCATTAGAGCATCGCTGAGATCTGATCCGACCATCACAGAGAAACCCTCAGGATCGGAGCGCTTCGAGACATACTTTTCTTCGACAGAAGATAAACAGTGGACGGTCACGACCCAAGCAGACGCGGCCTATCCAGCGGTAACGTGCGTGCATCTCTTCACCTCTGAAGGAGGCACCGACATGCTGCGGCAAATGCGTTGCGATGCAAGCCGGGAAGCCTGCGATGCTCTTTATCTCGAGTTCCGCGCGCACGACGAACAGATTCGGAGGCAATTAAGGGGGCTGTAACAACTGGTGCCCGCGTCCCACGGCATCCCGAATATTGAAGACCCACGGCGCATTCTCCCGAAGCGGGCGGCCCGGCTCCGAGCGTTTCATTTCGCCTGCGCGCAAACGCAAACGACGCGGGAGTTGCCACCCGCGCCGCCTTGCATCCAATCACGAGGCCCTGCCCTCAGAACACCTCGAACATGCCGGCTGCGCCCTGGCCGCCGCCGATGCACATGGTGACCACGACATATTTCGCGCCGCGGCGCTTGCCCTCGATCAGCGCGTGGCCGGTGCAACGCGCGCCGGTCATGCCGTATGGATGCCCGATCGAGATCGAGCCGCCGCTGACGTTGAGCAGATCGTTGTCGATGCCCAACGTATCGCGGCAATAAAGCACCTGCACCGCGAATGCTTCGTTGAGTTCCCACAGCCCGACATCTTGAAGCTTGACGCCCGTGCGCTCGAGCAGCTTGGGTATCGCGAACACCGGGCCAATGCCCATTTCATCGGGCTCGGTCCCGGCAACCGCCATGCCGACATAACGGCCGAGCGGCTGGAACCCCCGCTTCTCGGCAAGTTTCGCCTCCATCAGAACGCAGGCGGATGAACCATCGGAAAGCTGGCTGGCGTTGCCCGCCGTAATCACCGCGTCCGGGCCCAGAACCGGATTGAGCGCTTGCAGCCCCTCGAGCGTGGTCGAGGGGCGATTGCCCTCATCCTTGGCGATGGTCACTTCCTGCTCGGAAACCTCGCCCGTCTCCTTGTTAGCGACCTTCATCGTCGCGGTGACGGGCACGATCTCCGCGTCGAAGCGGCCGGCGGCCTGCGCGGCGGCAGTGCGCTGCTGGCTCTGGAGCGCGTATTCGTCCTGACGCTCACGGCTGATGCCATAACGGCTGGCCACGATCTCGGCGGTTTGCAGCATGGGCATGTACACGTCCTTGTGCATCGCCATCAGCGACCGGTCGGGCGCCACGCGCATCTCGGGCGTCTGGACCATGCTGATCGAATCCTGCCCGCCAGCCGCAACCACGTCCATATTGTCGATCACGATCTGCTTGGCGGCGGTCGAAATCGCCATCAGGCCCGAAGAGCACTGGCGATCGATCGTCTGCGCCGGAACCGTGACCGGGCAGCCAGCGCGCAGTGCAACCTGGCGGGCGATATTGCCCGACTGGGTGCCCTGCGTGAGCACGCAGCCCCACACCACATCGGCGATCTCGCCCGCATCGATACCGGCGCGTTCGATCGCGGGCGCCAGCGAATAGGAGCCGAGCGTCGCGCCCGGCGTGGCGTTGAAGGCGCCCTTGTAAGCCCGACCTATCGGGGTGCGGGCGGTGGAAACGATGACTGCGTCGCGCATGGCGTTACCTTTCAATAAATTGCATATTCGGCCTGGATCGATCCAGGCGATCAATCCGGGATCAGACGAAGAACTGCGTCATCCATTCGCAGATCAGCGCGGGCTTGTCCTCGCCCTCGATCTCGATCGTGATTTCGACGGTCTGCTGCCACTGGCCGGGCCGCTTCTCGGCCATTTCGAGCAGCTTCCAGTGGCCGCGGATGCGCTTGCCCGAACGAACGGGCGCGATGAACCGGGTCTTGTTGCCGCCGTAATTGACCGCCATCTTGATCCCGCTGACGCGCGGAATATCGCTGTTGGCCGAAAGCCACGGAATCATCGACAGCGTGAGAAAACCATGCGCGATGGTGCCGCCGAACGGCGTCATTTTCGCCTTGTCGGGATCGACATGGATGAACTGGTGATCGCCGGTCGCATCGGCAAACTTGTTGATCCGGTCCTGGCTCATCTCGGCCCATTCGCTTGTGCCGAGCTGCTGGCCGGTCATGGCGGCGATTTCTTGCGGGGTCATGCGCCCTCTCCTCGTATTTTGACGACTCTGGTCGGTTTTGCCCGCAATACATGGCGCAAGCCAGGTGCTTGTGCAATGCACCATGCGGTGCCGCTACGGCATGGCGGAAGCGGACAATGCCGTAAGCCTTACAGGGCGAATGCGATGCAGCCGACTGGACGCGAATCGGGGGTCATGCAGCGATTCAGACATGCGGCGCCGAACAACGGCTAAAGGTGAGCTATTGCGGCGGCAATCGAATGCACTTGCCTTCGCAGTTGCAAAAACATTTTCCTTTCGTCAAAGGGAGCATTCGCGACATTTTCGAATCCCGGCTTGCCGCGGTAAATCGCGCTTGATTGCCCGGCGTGCGTTAGCATAGTCCGGCACGCAACACGATGGAGTGAGAATGGAATATCCGGTGCCGGGCCTTCCCCTTGGGCAGGGCCTATACGATCCACGCAACGAGCACGATGCCTGCGGCGTCGGGTTTCTCGCCCATATCAAGGGCGAGAAATCGCACGCGATCGTCAGGCAGGCACTGGGAATCCTCGCCAATCTCGATCACCGCGGGGCGGTTGGCGCCGATCCGCTGCTCGGCGACGGCGCGGGCATCCTGCTTCAGATACCCGACCCGTTGCTTCGCCGCTGGGCCGAAGCGCAGCACCTCGATCTGCCGCAGCCGGGCGACTATGCCGTGGCCATGTGCTTCATGCCGCAGGATGCGGCGGCGCGCGCATTCGTCACCGAACAGTTCGAGAAGTTCACCGCCAAGGAAGGGCAGGTGCTGATCGGCTGGCGCGATGTCCCGGTCTCGCTCGACGGGCTGGGCCAGGCAGTCATCGCCTCGCAGCCGGTGATCCAGCAGGCGATCATCGGACGCGGCCCCAATTGCCCCGACCAGGACGCCTTCGAGCGCAAGCTGATCGTGATTCGCAAGCAGGTCCAGAACCCGCTGAAGCGGCTTGAGCAGAAGTACGATCTGCCGGGCCTGTCCGAGCTATACATCCCCAGCTTCTCCAGCCGGACGATCGTTTACAAGGGGCTGCTGCTGGCAAACCAGGTCGGCAGTTTCTATGACGATCTGCGCGATCCCGATTGCGTTTCGGCGCTCGGCCTCGTCCACCAGCGTTTCAGCACGAATACCTTCCCCAGCTGGCGGCTCGCCCATCCCTACCGATTCACGGCGCACAATGGCGAGATCAACACCGTGCGCGGCAACGTCAACTGGATGAACGCACGCCGCCGGACGATGGAATCGCCGTTGCTGGGCGCGGATCTCGACAAGCTGTGGCCGATCGTACCGCACGGCCAGTCGGACACCGCCTGCCTCGACAATGCGCTCGAACTGCTGATGCTGGGCGGTTACAGCCTGCCGCACGCGATGATGATGCTGGTGCCCGAGGCATGGGGCAAGAATGACCTGATGGACCCGGGCCTGCGCGCCTTCTACGAATATCATGCCGCGCTGATGGAGCCGTGGGACGGGCCGGCCGCGGTGGCCTTCACCGATGGCCGCCAGATCGGCGCCACGCTCGACCGCAACGGCCTCAGGCCCGCACGTTTCTGCGTCACGCGCGACGATCTGGTGTGCATGGCTTCCGAAAGCGGGGTGCTGCCCTTTGCGGAGGAGGACATCATCCGCAAGTGGCGCCTCCAGCCCGGCAAGATGCTGCTGATCGACCTCGATCAGGGCCGCATCATCGAGGACGGGGAACTCAAGGCCGAGCTTTCGGGCGCGCAGCCCTATGCCGCATGGCTCGACAAGGCGCAGTACAAGCTCGAGGACCTCGACCACATCGAACCCGAGCTGAGCGCGGTGCCGCAGCATGCCACCAGCCCGCTCCAGCGCCAGCAGGCCTTCGGCTACACGCAGGAGGACATTGCCCGGTTCCTCGAACCGATGATGCTGGCGGGTGAGGAGCCGATCGGATCGATGGGCACCGATACGCCAATTGCGGTTCTGTCAAACCGCGCGCGGCTGCTCTACGATTATTTCAAGCAAAATTTTGCCCAGGTCACCAATCCGCCGATCGATCCGATCCGTGAGGAACTGGTGATGAGCCTGCTGTCGATGATCGGCCCGCGCCCCAACTTGCTGGGCCGCGATGCGGGCACGCACAAGCGGCTGGAAATCGCGCAGCCGATCCTCACCAACCAGGATCTGGCCAAGATCCGCTCGGTCGAGGCTGTGCTCGACGGCGCCTTTCGCACCGCCACCATCGACGTGACCTGGGATGCCGCCAACGGCGCCGAGGGGATCGAGCTGGCGCTCAAGGAAATGTGCTGGGCCGCGACCGAGGCGGTGCTGGGCGATGCCAATATCCTGATCCTCAGCGACCGCGCGCAGGGGCCGGACCGCGTGCCGATGCCTGCGTTGCTGGCGACCGCCGCGGTGCATCACCAGCTCGTCCGCCAGGGACTGCGTATGCAGACCGGCCTCGTCGTCGAAACCGGCGAGGCGCGCGAGGTCCATCATTTCTGCGTACTGGCGGGCTATGGCGCCGAGGCGATCAACCCCTACGTCGCCTTCGAAACGCTGGAGGAACTGCGCGCCGCCCGTCACCCTGAAATGGATGCCGGGGAGGCGCGCAAGAACTACGTCAAGGCGGTCGGCAAGGGCATTCTCAAGGTCATGTCCAAGATGGGCATTTCGACCTACCAGTCCTATTGCGGTGCGCAGATCTTCGATGCGATCGGCCTCAATTCCGAATTCATAGAGCGCTATTTCACCGGCACCGCGACCACGATAGAAGGCGTGGGCCTGAAGGAAGTGGCCGAGGAAACCGTGCGCCGCCACGCGCAGGCCTATGGCGACAATCCGCTCTATGCCTCGATGCTCGACGCAGGCGGGATCTATCAATATCGCCTGCGCGGCGAGGATCACGCCTGGACCCCGTCCAACGTGGCGCATCTCCAGCATGCCGTGCGCGGCAATGATCCGAAGAATTACGAAGAGTTTGCCCGCTCGATCAACGAACAGTCGGAGCGGCTGCTGACGATCCGCGGGCTGATGGAACTGAAAAAGGCCGAACAGCCGATCCCGCTCGAGCAGGTCGAACCCGCCAGCGAAATCGTCAGGCGGTTCAGCACCGGGGCGATGAGCTTCGGTTCGATCAGCCACGAGGCGCATTCGACGTTGGCGATTGCGATGAACCGCATCGGCGGGCGCTCCAATACGGGTGAAGGCGGCGAAGAGCCGGAGCGCTTCATCCCGCTGCCGGGTGGCGATTCGATGCGCAGCCGGATCAAGCAGGTTGCCAGTGGCCGGTTCGGCGTGACCACCGAATACCTCGTCAATTCGGACGATATCCAGATCAAGATGGCGCAGGGCGCCAAGCCGGGCGAAGGCGGGCAGTTGCCCGGCCACAAGGTTGACAAGCGGATCGGGGCGGTGCGCCATTCGACGCCCGGCGTGGGGTTGATCTCGCCCCCGCCGCACCATGACATCTATTCGATCGAGGATCTGGCGCAGCTGATCCATGACCTCAAGAATGTGCAGCCAACGGCACGCATTTCGGTCAAGCTGGTCAGCGAAGTGGGCGTGGGCACCGTTGCGGCGGGCGTTTCCAAGGCGCGCGCCGACCATGTCACCATTTCGGGCTATGAGGGCGGCACCGGCGCATCGCCGCTGACCAGCCTCACCCATGCGGGCAGCCCGTGGGAAACCGGGCTTGCCGAAACGCAGCAGACCTTGCTGCTCAACGATCTGCGCAGCCGCATCGCGGTGCAGGTCGATGGCGGCCTGCGCACCGGGCGCGATGTCGCCATCGGCGCGCTTCTGGGCGCGGACGAGTTCGGATTTGCCACCGCACCGCTGATCGCGGCAGGCTGCATCATGATGCGCAAGTGCCATCTCAACACTTGCCCCGTGGGGGTCGCGACGCAGGACCCGGTGCTGCGCGCGCGCTTCACCGGCCAGCCCGAACACGTCATCAATTATTTCTTCTTCGTCGCCGAAGAGCTGCGGCAGATCATGGCCGAGATGGGCTTCCGTACCGTCGAGGAGATGATTGGCCGGGTTGACCGGATCGACACACGCCGCGCCCTGCGCCACTGGAAAGCGCACGGGATCGACCTTTCGCGCCTGCTTCACACGGTCGATCTGCCCGCCGGTGCACCGCTGCACCAGACGCAGGTGCAGGACCACGGCCTTGCAGGCGCGCTCGACAACGAACTGATCGAGGCCTGCAAAACGGCGATCGAAAACGCTACGCCGGTTCAGCTCGATCGGACGATCCGCAATGTCAATCGCACCGTCGGCGCCATGCTTTCAGGCGAGATCGCACGGCGATATGGCCATGCCGGGCTGCCGTCCGATACGATCCGGATCAATTTCACGGGCGTAGCCGGGCAGAGCTTCGGCGCATGGTTGGCCCACGGGGTCGCGCTCGACCTCGTTGGCGATGCCAACGATTACGTCGGCAAGGGCCTTTCGGGCGGGCGGATCGTCGTTCGCCAGCCGCAAGCCGCCAACCGCGATCCCACGCGCAACATCATCGTCGGCAACACCGTGCTCTACGGCGCGATCGCGGGGGAGGCCTATTTCAACGGCGTTGCCGGTGAACGGTTTGCCGTGCGCAATTCGGGCGCGATTGCCGTGGTCGAAGGCGCGGGCGATCACGCCTGCGAATACATGACCGGCGGCGTCGTGGTGGTGCTGGGCGAGACGGGCCGCAATTTTGCCGCGGGAATGAGCGGCGGCGTGGCCTATGTCTATGACCCCGAAGGCAAATTCGCGCAGCTGGTCAATCCGGCGCAGGTCGACCTCGAGCCGGTTTCCGCCGCACCCGATGCCGATGCCGGAACGGGTCGCCCCAGCCAGCGCCCGCATTCGGTGCATGACTTCGGCATGGGCGACATGCTGCGCCACGATGCCGAGCGGCTGCGCATCCTGATCGAGCGGCACAAGCTCCACACCGGCAGCGCCCGCGCGGAAGAACTGCTGAACGACTGGGACAATGCGCTGGGGAAATTCGTAAAGGTCATGCCGCGCGATTACCGGCGCGCGCTTGAGGCGCTCGATGCCGAACGGATCGAGGCGGAAATGGAAGCGGCGGAATAAGCGATGGGCAAGGAAACAGGCTTCCTCGAACTCGATCGGCACGAGCGCGATTACCTCGCGCCCTCCGAACGGGTGAAGAATTACCGCGAATTCGTGATCCAGCCGAGTGACGACACGCTCCAGGCGCAGGCATCGCGCTGCATGAACTGCGGCATACCCTATTGTCACAACGGCTGCCCGGTGAACAACGTCATCCCCGACTGGAACAATCTGGTCTATGAGGGTGACTGGCGGCGCGCGCTCGACGTGCTGCATTCGACCAACAATTTCCCCGAATTCACCGGCCGGGTCTGCCCTGCCCCGTGCGAGGCCAGCTGCACGCTCAACATCACCGACCAACCGGTCACCATCAAGTCGATCGAATGCGCGATCGTCGATCGCGGCTGGAAGGAAGGCTGGGTCACACCGCAGGTTCCGCAAAAGCGGACCGGCAAGGCAGTGGCGGTGGTCGGTTCGGGCCCGGCCGGGCTCGCCTGCGCGCAGCAACTGGCGCGTGCGGGACATGCGGTGACCGTGCTCGAGAAGAACGACCGGATCGGCGGGCTGCTGCGCTATGGCATCCCCGATTTCAAGATGGAAAAGCACCTCATCAACCGGCGCTGCGTGCAGATGGAAGCCGAAGGTGTGACGTTCAAGACCTCGAAGGAAGTCGGGGTCGATGTGTCGTTCAACAGCCTGGCGGAGAATTTCGATGCGATCGTGCTGGCGGGCGGCGCCGAAGAGGCGCGGCCGCTGCTGATCCCCGGCGCGGAAATGCCCGGCGTGCG
>LOEX01000041.1 GCA_001516125.1 Sphingomonadales bacterium BRH_c42 | reverse complement strand
TCAGACGCGGTAGATACGGGTGCCTGCGGGGCGACAAAGGCGTCGGCGAAGCTGGTCTGGCGAACGGGGGCGGGCGCGGCCTCTGGCACAGGCGCGAAAGCAACCGTTGCGGCGGGTTCGACGGCGGCAAGTTCGGCACCGTCAGCCACGCTTGCCGAAGGTACCTCGGCGGCGGCCTCTGCCACCATCTGCCCATGATCGGGGAAGTTCACCAACGCCAGATGGCGCGGCTGGCCCGAATCGGCAATGGGCGTGACCCGCAACAGCCCCGCGACGCGCGCCTGGTAGGCTTCGGGATGGGTCGTAGCGGCCCATTCGCCGATGCGGTCGTCGATCATGTTGGCAGGAACGTCCTCGGCGGCCATCAGCCGGGCTGCGCGCCAGTTGCCTTGCAGGGCATAGGAATAGGCGAGGTTCTGGCGGACCTTGGACGAATTCTGGCCGCCTCGTAGGGCATTGGCCAGCACATGCACGCCGCGGTCAGGCTGCCCGGCGAGGCTGAGGGCGAGGCCGTAATCGGCCGGATCGAGATCGTCCTGCCAGCGGTCGAGCACATTCACCGCTGCGGCGTTATTGCCCAGTGCGGTTTCGGCCAGGGCGTAACTCAGCACGGTGCGCGGGTCGCTGTCACCCAGTTCGAGCGCGTCGGAAAAACTGGTGGCAGCGGCCTGGAAACGACCCGTTTCGAGATAGGCTGCGCCCAATGTCGCGCGATAGGTGGGGTTGCGCGGGTCGGCCAGCACAGCGGCTTCGGCATGCGTCACCGCGGTGCTCACCTCGCCCTTGCCCAGCGCGACCTGTGCCTTGCTGAACGAGGCCTCGGCGCGCGGTGCCGCGCCGCTTGTGGCGCACCCTGCCAGGGCGACGCTGGCCAGCGCGGTGGTGACGGCAAGGCCGACCTTAAAGCCGATCATTGGCTGGTGGATTGCGGTGCGGGCCATGGTCTTTCCCCTTGTCGCTCTCAATTGTGGTCAGCTGCGCCGCAAACGTGCGGCGAGGCTGTCGAGATCGTCGATTTCCGCGAGAAGCGCATCGAGCGCCTCGGTCACGATTTGTTGTGCACTACGGTTGCTGATCGTCGACGCGAGCCGCAGTTTGAGATGGCGCTGCTCATCGAGCCGCAGCGTGAAGGCCGCGCGCTTGCCCCGTGATACCGCGTTCTTGGCGTGCGGAGCGGGTTTGCCGCCTGCGGATGCAGCGTGCCGACGGATCACCAGTTCACTCTGCTCGCCAGCGACATGCGGCACTATCGGCACGACCACCGCCGATTCGCTGGCGTGATCCGCATCATGCCCCATGTCATTCCAGCCGAGATCGTCCAGATTGGCCACGGCCTCGGTAGGGATCGATCCAAGCTGCGGGCGCATTGCCGGCTTGGCCCCGCCCTTGCGGGCGAGCAGTGACTGGTTGAGCGAAGCAAAGCCGGTTTCAGACATGGCCATGCCCCGCACCTACTGAGCGACCCGGCGGCCGAAACCACCCGCCGGTCGATTCATGCCGAGCACTTGCGACTGCGAGCCGGGCGCCGCGAACACCGTGCGGCGGAAATTCTTTTCGAGACGGTCCGAAATGTACTTCCACAGTGCCGTGATTTCGGCAGCGCTGGAGCTGTTGGAATCGACCTCCATCACGGTGCGGCCGTCGATCATCGAGGCGGCATAGTCTGTGCGGTGGTGCAGCGTGATCGGTGCGACGGTGCCATGCTGCGACAGCGCGACGGCAGCTTCGGAGGTGATCTTGGCCTTGGGCGTGGCGGCATTGACCACGAACACCAGCGGCTTGCCCGCACGTTCGCACAGGTCAACCGTGGCCCCGACGGCGCGCAGATCGTGCGGGCTGGGGCGTGTCGGAACGACGATCAGTTCGGCCACCGAGATCACCGACTGGATCGCCATGGTAATGGCGGGAGGGGTGTCGATCACGGCCAGCTTGAAGCCTTGCTGGCGCAGGACCTGCAGGTCATTCGCCAGCCGTGCCACGGTGGTCTGGGCGAAGGCGGGATATTCCGCCTCGCGCTCGTTCCACCAATCGGCGAGCGAACCCTGCGGGTCGATGTCGATCAAGACGACCGGACCCGCGCCGGCGCGCTGGGCCTGAACGGCGAGGTGCCCGGACAAGGTTGTCTTGCCCGATCCACCCTTCTGCGATGCCAATGCTAGTACGCGCAACGCTATAGTCCCCCTGGTTTGGCCTCAATCATGCCGCAGCCATGCGGCTCTCTTTCAAGGGCTTCGCAGGATACCCCTAATTTTGGGTTAACAAGTGGCCAGCAAAGCGAGGTTTGTTGAGCCCTTTCCCAATCACCGCCCTGTGCTATGTGGGTGAGGTGCCAGGGGCATTCGTGGGGGGTAGGGGTAAATGACAGACAAGGAAGAATCGCAATCTGCGCACGCGGCGCCGGTCGCGCGTGCCGATCGTATCGCCAGCCTCGATTTCATCCGGGGAATCGCGGTGATGGGAATCCTTGCCGCCAATATCGTGGCATTTGGCCAGCCCTTCAGCGCCTACATCTATCCCACCGCTTTCCTGACCGGGCACGACACTGCATCGGGCTGGCTGTGGGTGGCGCAGTTCGTATTGATCGACGGCAAGATGCGCGGGCTGTTCACCTTGCTGTTCGGCGCCGGCATGATCCTGTTCATCGAGCGGGCCTGGGCGCGCGGCGATACGCGCTGGCTACAGGCGCGGCGTCTGCTGTGGCTGATGCTTTTCGGGCTGATCCATTTCTTCTTCATCTGGCGCGGCGACATCCTGTTCTATTACGGCGCGATCGGAATGGTGGCGTTGCTGATGGTCAAGTGGCGGGCGCGCACGCAGCTCAAGGTTGGAATTCTGGGCTATGTGGCGGGTGTGATCCTTTATGGGGTCATGCTTGCACCATTGCCGTTCGTTGCGGACACGGCGTGGGGTGAACAGCCCCAATTCGCGGAAATGCGTGCCGATCTCGAAACCGGCAAGCAGGATGCGCTGGCGGATGATGCTGTCGAGACGCCGATGCTGCAATCGGGGGACTATGGCGCATTCGTTGCGCATCGCTTTGCCAAGCACCGCTTCGAACCATTGACCAATGTGACGCTGTTTTCGCTGGAAACACTGCCGCTGATGCTGATCGGAATGGCGCTGTACCGCATGGGCCTGTTTGGCGGCAGGCTTGATCGCCGCAGCCAGCTGCGATGGGGCTGGGCGGGACTGATCACCGGCGGCCTGCTCCATCTCGCGATCGCGTTGTGGGCCAAGGCCGGCGGTTATACATATTACGGAACGCTGGCGGCCTTCATGGGGCTAAGTCCCTTGCCGCGGCTGATGATGGTGCTGGGCCTTGCAGCGCTGCTGTCGCTCTATGCCCCTAGCGCGACCGGCTGGCTGGGGCAGCGTGTATCGGCCGCTGGGCGCGCCGCATTCAGCAACTATCTGGGCACATCGATCGTGATGATGTTCGTGTTTCATGGCTGGGCGCTGGACCTGTTCGGCGTGCTCGACCGTCCTCGGCTCTACATCGTTGTCGCCCTGACCTGTGCTGGAATGCTGGCGTGGTCGAAGCCATGGCTCGAACGTTTCCGCTTCGGCCCGCTCGAATGGCTGTGGCGTTGCCTGACTTATGGGCGGTTGTTCGAACTGAAGCGATAGGCGGCGGTACGATTTTGACTTGCTATTGCGAACAATTCGCATAAATAAAGTCTGCGAATCGATCGCAGGAGTGTGCCCATCATGTATGTCTGCAACTGCAATGCCATCCGCGAAAGCGAGCTGCGCGGCGCTGCGCCTTATACATGCGGCGGGGCTGAGGAAGCCTATGCCCTGCTGGGCAAGCTGCCCAATTGCGGGCAGTGCCTAGACGATGCCGATGCCATCCTGGCGCACGAGCGCGCTTTCGGCAGCAGACAAATCGCCGCCTGACTCTCTGGACTGCTACTGACAACTGCTCGCAAATGGCGGAATTCCGCCGTTCTGGCGGATTCGCGTGCTTGCCAAGGCCATGGCCACGGCGCATAATCTTTCATGTCCGGTGCAGACGGGAGAACGACCATGAAGGGCGATGCCAAGGTCATCGAATATCTCAATCAGGCGCTCACCAACGAACTGACCGCGATCAACCAGTACTGGCTGCATTACCGCGTATTCGACAACTGGGGTCTGCACGCGCTCGCCGAGTACGAAAAGCACGAATCGCTCGACGAAATGAAGCATGCGGATACGCTGGCGGAGCGGATCCTGTTCCTTGACGCGCTGCCCAATTTCCAGGCGATCCACAAGCTGAAGGTGGGCGAAAACGTCGAGGAAATCCTTAAGGCGGATCTTGCGACCGAGATGGACGCCATTCCCCTGCTGCGCGATGCGATCGCCCATTGCGAAAGTGTGCGCGATTACGTCAGCCGCGAGATTTTCGAGCGCATCCTCGAAAGCGAGGAGGAACACGTCGATTTCATCGAGACGCAGTTCGATCTGATCGCGCGGATGGGGCTTGAGAATTACGTTCAATTGCAAAGCAAGCCCGCCGGTTGACTCGGCTCTGACCGGAGCGCACTACGCCGTCGGGGAAGAATCTCAAAATTTGGAACGGTCGCAGGACTTCCTTTTGTTCGGGTCGCAGTCACCTGAATTTGAGGGGAACTACCATGCGAATTTCAAAGACGCTTGGCGTCGGCCTTGCCGTCGCCGCCGCCGTGGCGACAGCAACACCGGCCGCTGCGCAGCTCAGGGAATGGGTGGACTACACGCCGCAGAAAACGGTTATCGAACTGACCTATGTCAAGGTCGATGAGGGCCAGCTCAACACCTACCTCGAAGGATTGAAGCAGACCTGGGTCAAGGCCAACGAGGCCGCGAAGTCGATCGGCCAGATATCCGATTATGGCATCTATGTGGTGCCTTATGGCAGCAATGAGGTGAACCTGGTGCTGCGGATCAACTATCCCAGCATGGCTTCGCTCGATGCCGACAAGGCCGAGTATGACAAGTTCATGGCCGCCTGGGGCGCCGCCAACCAGGAGGCGAGCAACAGGACAGTGATCGAGCTCTACAACAAGATCCGCAAGATCAAGGGCACCTATATCCTGCGCGAATTGAAGATGAACTGAACCTCAGCCAGGCGCCGGGCGGAGTGTCGGCTCTGCCCCGTGCCTCGGTTGGCGCTGAATTCAATCGGGCCCGCGCGCGCCGTGCCCTCCAGCGGCCACCATCGTTTCCTGCACCAGCAGGACCAGCGAGGTGACCAGAAATCCCATTGTCCCGATCCATGCCGCCGCCGTGACCGTGCCGATCTGTGGCTCGATGAAAGCGCTTACGAACAGCAGAGCGATGACCACGCAGATCGTCAGCGCCGCCAGAGTGCTGAATACCACCGCGCGCTGTGCCAGTAGCCTGCGCCGCACCAGCCAGTCCATTTCGCGTTGACCGCGTTCGCTTTCGCCCTCGCTTTCCATGCGTTGCTCGAGCCGCTCGATCCGGTCCGCAACCCAGATCAGCCGGCTCATCATCACATTCATCACCGCGCCGATTGCCGCCAGCAGGAATGCCGGGGTCAGGCTCAGCCGGACGATTTCCTGCACGCGGAACGAACTCGCGGTTCGTTCGAATAGCTCTGCGGCGATGTTCGGGCTGGCAGCGAGAAGATCAAGCATGCGCTAGTCCTTGGCAAAGGGGTTCTTCGGGCTTTTCAGCGTTACCCGCACCGGCACCGCGTCGAACCCCAGTTTCTCGCGGATCGAATTGACCAGATAGCGTTCGTAGCTTTTGGGCAGCATGTCCAGCCGCGTTCCGAAGATCACAAAGCGCGGCGGGCGGGTGCCGGCCTGCGTGATATAGCGCAGCTTGATCCGCCTGCCCCCTGGAGCGGGCGGCGGATTGGCCGTCAGCGCGTCTTCGAACCAGCGGTTGAGCGCGGCGGTGGGCACACGTTTCGACCAGTTATCGCGCAGCTCGAACGCGGCGGAAAGCATCTGGTCGAGGCCCTTGCCCGTCTTCGCGCTCACCGCCAGCAGCGGCAGGCCGCGCACCTGCGCCAGCCCTTCGTCGAGCGCACCGCGAATGCCATTGAACAGCGCGCTGGGATCTGCGGCGATATCCCATTTGTTGACCGCCACCATCAGCGCCCGGCCTTCCTCGAGCACCAGATTGGCGATCTTGAGGTCCTGGTGTTCGAGGCCCAGCGTCGCATCGAGCAGCAGCACCACCACCTCGGCAAAATCGATGGCGCGGCGGGCATCGGCGACCGACAGCTTCTCCAGCTTTTCCGTCACGTTGCGCTTCTTGCGCAAGCCAGCCGTATCGATCAGCCTGATTTCGCGCTCTTCGCCGGTCCTGGGGTCTCTCCACAGCCAGTCGACCGCAATCGAATCGCGGGTAATCCCGGCCTCGGGGCCGGTCAGCAACCGGTCTTCGCCAAGGAGGCGATTGATGAGCGTGGACTTGCCCGCATTGGGCCGCCCGACGATCGCCAGTTTGAGCGGGCCGGGCGGTGCGTCCTCATCCTCGCTCGCGGCGATTTCTGCGGCCTCTTCCGCGGCTTCGGACTTGGCCCCGATGATCGGCCACAGCGCGCTGAACAGATCGGCCACGCCTTCGCCGTGCTCGGCCGAAATGGCGACCGGCTCGCCCAGTCCCAGCGCATAACACTCGATCACGCCCGCTTCGCTGGCGCGGCCTTCGACCTTGTTGGCGACCAGCACCACGGGCACATTCTGCCCGCGCAGCCAGCGCGAGATTTCCTCGTCGAGCGGTGTCACGCCTGCGCGCGAATCGATCACGAACAGCGCGGCATCCGCGCCTGCCAGGCTGACCTCGGTCTGCGCGCGCATGCGGCCGGGCAGCGTCGCGGCGTCCTCGTCCTCCCAACCCGCGGTATCGACCACGGTGAATTCCATCCCGGCGAGTTCCGCATCGCCCATGCGCCGGTCGCGCGTCACCCCCGGCTGGTCATCGACCAGCGCGAGCTTCTTGCCGACGAGCCGGTTGAAAAGCGTGGACTTGCCGACATTGGGCCGCCCGATGATGATGACGTGGGGTTTCATGGTCTTGCTGGCAACAGGCCGTGCCGCAGGCGATCCCGCGTCAATCTGCTTTGGCCACGGGCGGATTTTCGCCCAGATCGTCATACCAGGCTTCGACCGGGCCGTTGAGCCTGATGGTCAGCGCCCGGCCATGACGATCGACGGTCTTGCCCGCCTGCACGCGCACCCAGCCTTCGGAAATGCAATATTCCTCGATATCGGTGCGCACCCGGTCCTTGAAGCGGATGCCCACGCCGCGTTGCAGCTTGTCGGCATCGAAATAGTCGCTGTGCGGGCTGACCGACAGGCGATCGGGCGGGGTGTCTTGTTCGGTTTGGTTGCTCATGATTCTTTCTGCTGGGCTGTATGCTGGTGGCAAAGCTGGATGCGCCTTTAGGCGCGCAATGTGATTGTAACAAGATTGTTGCGCTTGCCCTTTCGCGCGCCGCCTACTATTGGCGCAGCGCTATACGCGAGGCGGCCACCGCCCCCCGCGTGGATTCGTTCGGGCTGCGGGCGTGGCGGAATTGGTAGACGCGCTGGTTTTAGGTACCAGTATCGCAAGATGTGGGGGTTCGAGTCCCTTCGCCCGCACCATTCCCGCCCCAAACGGTTCGGACATGAGTTAATTTTTGAAAAGGCTTCGGTTTTAATCCCATGCAGATCAAGGAAACCACCAACCAGGGGCTCAAGCGCGCCTATCAGATCACCATCACGGCTGCCGACATCGCGGCCCGCATCGATGCGGAAGTGAAGAAGATCGCGCCGCAGGTGCGCATGCCCGGCTTCCGGCCCGGCAAGGTCCCGGTAAATCTTGTCAGGAAGATGCACGGCGAGCAGCTGCACGCGCAGACGATCAATGACACGATCCGTGAAAGCGTGGACGATCTGATGCGGCAGAAGGAACTGCGCCCGGCCATGCAGCCGCGCATCGATCTGGCGCAGGGCTATGAGCAGGGCAAGGACGCGCAGCTTTCGGTCGAGCTCGAAATTCTGCCCAAGGTCGAGGTGCCTTCGACCGACGGGCTCAAGCTCGAAAGGCTAGTGGTCCCCGTTTCGGATGCCGCGGTGGACGAAGCGCTGCAGAACATCGCCGTCCAGTCCAAGAGCTATAAGGAAGCGCCCAAGAGCCGCAAGGCCGCCAATGGCGACCAGCTGATCATCGATTTCACCGGCCGCGTTGACGGGGTGGAATTCGAAGGCGGCAAGGCCGAAGGCGCGGCCCTGGTGCTGGGCTCGGGCCAATTCATCCCCGGCTTCGAAGAGCAGCTGACCGGCGCCAAGACCGGCGACGAGCGGACCATTACCGTCACCTTCCCCGAAGACTACCCGGCGGAGAACCTCAAGGGCAAAGTCGCCGAGTTCGACATCAAGGTAAACCAGGTCAAGGTCGAAACCGAAACTGCCGCCGATGATGATTTTGCCAAATCTCTGGGCCTTGAAAGCCTCGACAAGCTCAAGGAGTTGCTGCGCGGCCAGCTGGAACAGCAGACCGCCGGGCTCACCCGCACGCAGATGAAGCGCGCGCTGCTCGATCAGCTTGCCGCCGGGCATGATTTCGAAGTGCCAGAAGGCATGGTGAATGCAGAGTTCGAGCAGATCTGGGCGCAGCTCCAGCAGGAAGCCGCGCGCGAGACCGATCCCGCCGCCGCGATGAAGGAAATCGAGGCGGAGAAGGGCGATTATCTCGCGATCGCCGAACGGCGCGTGCGCCTGGGCCTGTTGCTGTCGGAAATCGGCCAGTCGAACAAGGTCGAGGTGACCGGGCAGGAAATGTCGATGCTGATCCAGCAGGCCGTCCAGCAATATCGCCCCGAAGACCGCGATCGCTTTGTCGAATATATCCGCAACGAGCCGATGGCCGCAGCCCAGCTGCGCGCGCCGCTCTATGAAGACAAGGTGGTCGATTTCCTGTTCGGCAAGGCCGAGGTGACGACGCGCGAAGTCACCCAGGAAGAGCTTGAGGCCGCGATCGAGGCGGATGCGCCGGCCGAGTCCAAGCCTGCGCCGAAGAAAAAGGCTGCGGCGAAGAAGCCTGCGGCCAAGAAGGATGCTCCGGCCGAGGAAGCCAAGCCTGCGGCCAAGAAGGCTCCGGCAAAGAAGGATGCTCCTGCCAAGGAAGCCAAGCCTGCTGCGAAGAAGCCTACTGCAAAGAAGTCGGCGACGAAGAAATGACCCCTCGCGGGCGGTCGGTTACCGAACCGGTTCGCCTGTTTTTAGCCAGGGCGTGAATGTGGGCGCGGGCAGCACGGCTGTTCGCGCCCTTTCATATGCGGCGCCCGCTTTCAGCACGGCATGATCCTGCCACTGCCCGGCAAAGATGCTGAGGCCCACCGGCAGGCCTTCGACAGCGCCCATCGGCACCGTCACATGCGGATAACCGGCAATCGCGGGCAGCGATCCTGCGCCAACCCCGTTGCCCTGATGATCGCCATTGACCAGATCGATCGACCAGGCCGGTTCGGCGGTCGGTGCGACAAGGAAGGTGACCGTGTTTTCAGCGAGCAGCCGGTCGATGCCATCCTGCCGCGTCGCCTTTAGATTGGCCTCGAGCGCCGCGCGATATGCCGTCTCGTCCGTGGCTTCGAGCGATTGTTCGAACAGGCTCTGCCCGAACCAACGCATTTCCGCCCCCGCATTGGCCTTGTTGAAGGCGACCAGATCGCCCAGAGTATCGGGCAGGGCGGGATCGGGCAGTGTGCCGAGATAGGCATTCATGTCGCGCTGCAACTCATACAGAAGCACGGTCAGCGAACGCTGCCAGAAGCCTTCGGGCCAGTCATATTCGACATCGACCAGCACCGCACCTGTCGCTTCCAGATCGGCCAGCGCCTTGTCGAACAGCGCGGACACGCCTGCATGGCTGCCCACTTGCCCCCGCAGGACCCCGATACGCACGCCCTTGAGCGAGTAATCCGCCAGCCCATGTGTAAAATCGGTCGCATAAGTGTCGGCCTCGGCCGTGGCCGCATCGGCGGGATCGCTTCCGGCAATCGCGCTGAGCAGCAGCGCCGCATCATGCACGCTGCGCGCCATTGGCCCGGCGGTGTCCTGCGTCGCGCTGATCGGTACCACATGCGTGCGGCTGACAAGCCCGACGGTGGGCTTGAACCCGACAATACCGTTGATGCTGGCCGGGCAGGTGATCGAGCCATTGGTTTCGGTGCCGATCGCCGCCCAGGCCATGCCCGCCGCCACCGCCGCTCCGCTGCCCGATGACGAGCCGCAGGCCGTGCGGTCGAGCGCGTGCGGATTGCGCGTCAGCCCGCCGATTGCGCTCCACCCGCTCGACGAGGAACGGTCACGGATATTGGCCCATTCGGATAGATTGGTCTTGCCCAGCACCACGCCGCCATTGGCGCGCAGGCGGGCGATCAGCGGGGCATCGCGCCCGGTCATATTGTCCTTCAGTGCCAGCGATCCTGCCGTCGTGGGCCATTCGCGCGTTTCAATGTTGTCCTTGACCAGCACCGTGCGGCCCTTCAGGAGAGCGGTGTCGGCCTGCCTTGCAGCTTCAATCGAGGCATCGGAATTGACCACGATCACGGCATTGAGCTGCGGCCCGGCAAGGGCATCATCCAGGCGGGCGATTGTTGCGATCTGGGTTTCGGTCCGCTCGAAGGCCGCAATCACATCGTTCGCCGCTTTTTCGGCCTCGGATGGCTTGCCTGGATCCGCCAGGGCTGGCTGGGCCAGTGCCATTGCTGCAAGTGTCGCGAACGTGGCCAAGCGCATCTCATAGTCCTTTCAGATGCTGCGATGCTGGCACTGCCACATGCAAGACGCAACCGCGAATTCGTTGCTGGGGCGTACAAAGCGGTTAACGCCCTTGAACATCTGCGCGCGGCATCCGAAATAGGCCCTCAACACGAATGACAAGGACCATGACATGATCGATCTGTTCGGCAACACGGGCGGCGGCTTTGGCGCGCAAGGCCAGTTCACCCGCGATCCGGTGACCGGGACACTGGTGCCGGTGGTGGTCGAACAGACCAGCAGGGGCGAGCGCAGCTTTGACATCTTCAGCCGTCTGCTGCGCGAACGCATCGTGTTCGTGACCGGGCAGGTTGAAGACAATATGGCCTCGTTGATCGTGGCGCAGCTGCTGTTCCTTGAAAGCGAAAATCCCTCAAAGCCGATCAGCATGTACATCAATTCGCCCGGCGGGGTGGTGACGGCCGGCATGGCGATTCATGACACCATGCAGTACATCAAGCCGCAGGTTTCCACCGTGTGCATCGGCCAGGCCGCATCGATGGGCAGTTTCCTGCTGGCATCGGGCGAAAAGGGCATGCGCATTGCACTGCCCAACGCGCGGATCATGGTGCACCAGCCTTCGGGCGGGGCGCGCGGCATGGCATCGGACATCGAGATTCAGGCGCGTGAAATCCTGCGGATCAAGGCGCGGATGAACGATCTCTACGTCAAATATACCGGCCAGAGTCTGGAGGAAATCGAGAAGGCGATGGATCGGGACACCTTCCTCGAGGCGGATGAGGCGCTGAAATTCGGTGTGGTTGACAAGGTTTTTGAAACCCGTCCGGAAGGCGAGTCGAGCGACGGCGCCGAAGGATCGGGCGGCGCACCGGAGTGAATATCGCCTGAAATCAGAATATAGTGCGCGGTGCCCGGTCGCGCCGACGCCTGCCAATCAGGCTGGAAATGGCACACACAGGTAAAAAAGCTGCCACTTTGTATTGATTCATAAACTTCACGTTATAGAGTCGGCGAATCCTGGGTCGACCGGGATATGACAGAACGGAACCGAGCACCTTGAGCGCGACTGACAGCAAGAGCACCCTCTATTGCAGCTTCTGCGGCAAGTCGCAGCATGAAGTGCGCAAGCTGATCGCGGGGCCGACCGTATTCATCTGCGATGAATGCGTGGAGCTGTGCAATGACATCATCCGCGAAGAGACCAAGGCGGGGATCGCCGGGCGCAAGGACGGCGACGTGCCCACCCCGCGCGACATTTTCGAAACGCTCAACGACTATGTGATCGGGCAGGACCGTGCCAAGCGCGTGCTCTCGGTCGCGGTGCACAATCACTACAAACGCCTGCGCCACAGCGGCAAGGCGGGCGACGTCGAACTGGCCAAGTCGAACATTCTTCTGGTCGGGCCGACCGGTTCGGGCAAGACGCTACTGGCGCAGACGCTGGCGCGCACGTTCGACGTGCCCTTCACCATGGCCGATGCCACCACGCTGACCGAGGCGGGCTATGTGGGCGAGGATGTCGAGAACATCATACTCAAGCTGCTCCAGGCGAGCGACTACAATGTCGAGAAGGCGCAGCAGGGCATCGTCTATATCGACGAGATCGACAAGATCACCCGCAAGGCGGAAAATCCCTCGATCACGCGCGACGTTTCGGGCGAGGGGGTGCAGCAGGCGCTGCTCAAGCTGATGGAGGGGACCACCGCCTCGGTTCCGCCGCAGGGTGGGCGCAAGCATCCGCAGCAGGAATTCCTCCAGGTCGATACCACCAACATCCTGTTCATCTGCGGCGGCGCCTTCGCCGGGCTCGACAAGATCATTGCCGACCGGTTGCAGAAGCGTTCGATCGGTTTCGGCGCGCATGTCGCCGATCCTGACAAGCGCCGGGTCGGCGAACTGCTCGAAAAGAGCGAGCCTGAAGACTTGCTCAAGTTCGGCCTGATTCCCGAATTCGTCGGCCGCCTTCCGGTGATCGCAACGCTGCACGACCTCGATGTCGAGGCGCTGGTCAAGATCCTGCAGGAACCCAGGAACGCGCTGGCCAAGCAGTATCGCAAGCTGTTCGAGCTTGAGGATGTCGAGCTGACCTTCACCGACGATGCACTGCGGGCGATTGCCGAGCGCGCGATTGGCCGCAAGACCGGTGCGCGCGGGCTACGCTCGATCGTCGAAGGCATTCTGCTCGACACCATGTTCGACCTGCCCGACATGGACGGCGTGACGGAGATCGTGATCGACAAGGACGTGGTCGAAGGTCGCAAGGACCCGGTGCGCGTGGTCGAAGGCCGCGCCAAGAAGGGCGGCAAGGAACAGGAAGAAGCCGCTTAAGATTCCCACCCGCTATGCGTTTGCCTCGCGCCGCCTGACCATGTCCGCCAGGCGTCCAAAGCGCTCGGGCGGCAGGACCCGTGCCGGATCGTAATAGGCCTCGAACTGGGGAATTCCGTCGGGCAGCGTGACCCACGGCATGCGTTCGGCGGTGAAGACGACCGCGTCCGGCGTGAGCGAAGCGGGCTCATCGAGCGTGCCGACCCTTAACCCAAGTCCCAATTCACCCAGCCGGGGATAATGGCTGAAAATGGCTGTACCGCAGTGGGTGCAGCGAAAGATGCGGTGCGGCCCGCCGCTGCCCGACTTGACCGTGTGCTGTGTCAGTTCGCCGCTCAGCAGCTCAAAGTTCTCCGTCTCGGTAAAAGCGTTGACGACCGAAGTGCCGCCGGTTTGCTGCTGGCATTGGCGGCAATGGCAATTGTTGACGAAGATCGGTTCGCCGCGCAGCCGATAACGCAGCGCGCCGCAGGCGCAGCCACCTTCCCTGATCGTTTCACTCATATTGCCCTCCTCTTGCTTGGCCTATGTGCTCCACCCTCTGGCGATCCTCTGATCGCCGCTATCCTGCCCAGCCGGGCGGCAATCGCGCTTCGACCACCTGGCGCAGCACAAACCCCGATTCCATCCGCACAACACCGGGCAGGCGGGCGAGTTCGTCGCGGTGAACTTCGGCGAAATGGTCGAGCGAGCGCACCATTACCGAAACCAGATAATCGTCGCGCCCGCTCATCAGTTCGCACCGGACCACGCTGGGGCTGGCCGCCACCGCCGCCTCGAACGCCTCCATCTGCTCGCGGCTCTGGCTCGCCAGCGTCATGCGGATATGGACCCGCGCGCCATAGCCAAGCTGCACCAGATCGAGATCCGCGTGATAGCCGCGGATCAGCCCCGCTTCCTCCAACGCGCGCTGCCGCCGAGCGATCGAGGTGGGTGAGCGGCCGATCGACTCGCCCAACTGCTGGTGGGTGGCCCGGCCATCGCTGCTGAGCGCATTTAGAAGCTGGCGATCGATCGAATCGAGTTCCAAGCCGTATTCCTTTGTATTTTTGCACGATCGCGCAGAAAAACTGTAACAATGATGCATTTTGCCCAATACTTCGCCGGGAAACAAGGGCAAAATGGGTGTATTCTGCGCGGCGTAAGCTACATGCGGAGATGAGCCATGCTGGTAGGCGTTCCCAAGGAAATCAAGACACATGAATATCGCGTCGGGCTGACGCCAGAAGCCGTGCGTGAATACGTCGCGGCGGGGCATCGGGTCATCGTCGAAACACGCGCTGGCGAAGGCATCAGCAAGGGCGATGATATCTATCGCGCCGCCGGTGCGGAAGTGGTCGGCACCGCTGCGGAAGTCTTCGCGCGGGCCGAAATGGTGGTCAAGGTCAAGGAGCCGCAGCCGAACGAATGGGTGCAACTGCGCGAGGGGCAGATCCTCTACACTTATCTCCACCTCGCCCCCGATCCAGATCAGGCGCGCGGATTGATGGCATCGGGCGTGTCTGCCGTCGCCTATGAGACTGTGACCGCGCCCGATGGCTCGCTGCCGCTGCTGGCACCGATGAGCGAGGTTGCGGG
>LOEX01000040.1 GCA_001516125.1 Sphingomonadales bacterium BRH_c42 | reverse complement strand
CCACCCCCAACCCCTCCCCCAAGGGAGGGGAGACCGGTTGCGAGCAATCCGGAAAATTCGCCCACCACGTGCAGGCTGTCCTGCGCGGCAGGCGCGGCGCTCAGCACATCACCAGCATCGACAAAGGCGAACAGCGTCTCCAGATCATGATAACCATCGTCCCGCCGCCGCCGCACATGCAGCGCGAGGTTGATCTTGGCGTATGCGGTTTCGGTGATGGTCAAATCGGCGCAATCTGTTAGCGTTCGCCAGCTGCGTAACTTTGTAGGTTTTCGAGCGCGGCCTTGAATGACTTCTCAATCTCGGGTGAGCTGAACCCCCGGTCCCAAAGCTCAGTCATCAGATACTGCATCGCCCCGGTCAGAGTTTCGTGGCCCAACCAAGGCACCGTCTCGTCCTTGTACTTTAGAGCCTCGGCAAATTGCTCGACCGCAGCCATTAGCTCATCTTGCCAGATGTCCGAAGGAATGCGCTCTTCGCCCATCACATATTCGGATAGTTCGGGCCGCCGCCGCCTTCGGGCGTGACCCAGTCGATGTTCTGGTTCGGGTCCTTGATGTCGCATGTCTTGCAGTGGACGCAGTTCTGCGAATTGATCTGGAACTTCATCGATCCATCGTCCTGCTCCAGCCATTCATAGACCCCGGCGGGGCAATAGCGGGCGGAAGGCCCGGCAAAAACGCCAAGCTCGCTCTCCAGTTGCAGCGCCGCGTCCTTCAGCTGCAAATGGCACGGCTGATCCTCGGCATGGTTGGTGTAGCTGAACGCGACCGAGGTCAGCCGGTCGAAACTGATCACACCGTCGGGCTTGGGATAGGCGATCGGCTGGTAGAGGTCGGCGCGGCGCGTATGCTCGTAATCGGGCGTGTGCTTCATCGATATGGGAAGCCCGATCTTCAGCGTGCGCATCCACATGTCCGCGCCCGCAATCAGCGTGCCGTAATCGCCGCCGAACTTCGCCACGGCGGGCTGGGCATTCTGCACCAGCTTGAGTTCCTTCGCGATCCAGCTGCTGCGCAGATTCTCCTCATATTCGGATATTTCGCTATTCGCACTGCCAGCGGCGATGGCCGCCGCGATGCTTTCCGCCGCCAGCATCCCGCTCTTCATCGCGGTGTGGCTGCCCTTGATCCGCGGCACATTGACGAAGCCCGCCGCGCAGCCGATCAGCGCGCCGCCGGGGAAGGCAAGCTTCGGAATCGACTGCCACCCGCCTTCGTTGATCGCACGCGCGCCGTAGGCAACGCGCTTGCCGCCTTCAAGATATTCGCGGATCGCGGGGTGCTGCTTCCAGCGCTGGAATTCGTGGAACGGCGAAACATAGGGGTTCTGGTAATCGAGCGCGGTGACGAAACCCAGCGCAACCTGGCCGTTCGCCTGATGGTAGAGGAAGCCCCCGCCCCAGCTCTCGCTTTCGGACAGCGGCCAGCCCTGCGTGTGGATCACCCGCCCCGGCACATGCTTGTCAGGGTCGATATCCCACAGCTCCTTGATACCGAGGCCATAGACCTGCGGCTGGCAGTTCGCCTCAAGGTCGAATTTCGCCTTGATCTGCTTGGTCAGGTGCCCGCGCGCGCCCTCGGCCAGCAGCGTATATCTGGCATGGATTTCCATCCCCGGCTGGTAGTCGCCCTTGTGGCTGCCATCGGCGGCGACGCCCATGTCCTGCGTGACCACGCCGGCCACACCGCCGTCATCGCCGAACAGCACCTCTGCCGCGGGAAAGCCGGGGAATACCATCACCCCCAGCGCTTCGGCCCGTTCAGCCAGCCAGCGGCACAAATTGCCGAGCGAGCCGGTATAGCAGCCGTGGTTGCTCATCAGCGGCGGCATGAAGAGGTGCGGCAACGAAGTCTTGCCCTTTTTCGAGAGCACCCAGTGCCAATTGTCTGTGACCGGGGTTTCGGCCATCGGGCATGCCCCGGAAACACCCGCGTCGCGCCAGTCGGGCAGCAGCTCGTCGAGTGCCGTGGGATCGACCACCGCACCCGAAAGGATATGCGCGCCGATTTCGGAGCCCTTTTCGAGCACGACCACCTCAAGCGCGTCGTTGATCTGCTTCAGCCGGATCGCAGCCGCCAGTCCGGCAGGCCCGCCGCCAACAATCACCACGTCGCAGGGCATCGATTCACGTTCAACAGCTTGGGCGCTCATGAGGCCGGGCCTTTCGATAATTTGCGTGTCAAACCGCGCGCCAAGCCTTGATTGCTGGGCCGCGCAAGGTCAAGACCCGGCATGTGACCATGCCCGAAATCACTCCGCCGCTTTCCAGCCAGATCGTTGCCGCGATGGCGTGGTGGAATGAGGCGGGAGTCGATTGCGATTTTCACGACGAGGCGACCGATTGGCTCGCGGTTGCAACCCCGGTTGAGCCTTCGGCTCCAGCGGCAACCACACAGGGTACGGTGCGGGATGAACCGCCGCACCAGCCACCGCCAGTCAGGTCCGATCTGCTGGGTTCCGCGCCGCCGCGCGATCTTCCCGCATTCCGCAGTTGGTGGCTGAGCGAACCGGGGCTCGACATGATCGGACCGCGCGGCAGGATTGCGCCGCAGGGCGAAGCGGGCGCCAGCCTGATGGTGCTGGTGATGGACCCGGAGGCGGACGATCGCGATACGCTGCTCTCGGGGCCGCAGGGCCGGCTGCTCGACGCCATGCTGCGCGCCATGGGGATCGCGCGCGCCGAGCTCTATCTCGCTTCGGTCCTGCCACGCCATACGCCGATGGTCGAGGCGGACGCGCTGATCGGGCAGGGAATGCGCGAAGTGCTGCTGCATCACATTGCGCTGGCCGCTCCGCAGCGCATCCTGGCCTTCGGATCCGGCATTCCGCCGCTTTTGGGGCACGACACGTCGCTTGCCGCTGCCGCTTTACCCAAAATCTACCATGAAAATCGCAGCATACCTCTGCTCGTCGCGGAAGGGCTCGACAGTCTGGCTGCCATGCCGCGCCTCAAGGCCCGGTTCTGGCGAAAGTGGCTTGAATGGACGGAAGGATGAACTGTTGAACCGCAGCCCGGCAAGCATTCCCTGCATTGCGCTGGCGATCGCGGTTCTCGGCCTCGTCCCTGCGCCGCTCGCTGCGCAAAGCTCGACGCTCGCAACCTATCCGCCGCCCGCCAGCCGGGGCGCAGTTCCCGCGGTGCTCACCCAGGAGGAACGCGCCTACTACCGCGCGCTGTTCGCCCATCTCGACCGCGAGGAGTGGGACAAATTCAATGCGCTGCTGGCCGAGCGGCCCGCGGGCCTGCTGCATGCTGTCGCCACCGCCGAATACTTCACCCACGCCAGAAGCCCGCGCATCAGCGCCGAACAGATAGCGCGGTGGCTTGAAACCGGGCTCTATCTTCCGCAAGCCGAGCAGATCGCCCGCTTGGGGGCGAAGCGCGGACTGACCAGCTTCCCTGAACTGCCGCAGGTGCGCGAGTTTACCCGCCAGCCCTCAAGCCCCAAGCGGCTGCGACCGCGACCGACCGACGATGGCACGATGCCGCCCGAAGTCAGCAAGGCGATCCTTGAGCGTATCGTCAATGACGATCCGGCGGGCGCGCGGCTGCTGCTGGACCAGATCGATCCCTCGCTCAGCCCCGAAGCGCGCGCCGAATGGCGCCAGCGTGTGGCGTGGAGCCACTATATCGAGAATGACGATGCCGCCGCCTTCGCTCTCGCCATCACCGTTCGCGATGGTGCCGGCGCGTGGGTTGCGGAAGGCGATTGGGTCGCTGGACTCGCAGCGTGGCGGATGGGAGACTGCGCGACGTCGGCTCAGGCCTTTGCGCGCTCTGCCGATCATGCCGACAATGTGGAATTGCGCGCCGCCGCGCATTTCTGGGCCGGTCGGGCGCTGATCCGCTGCCGCGATCCGCAAGGTGCACAGGGTCATCTGCGCAAGGCCGCCCAGCAGGAAGAAACGCTCTATGGAATGCTGGCGCGGGAGCAGTTGGGGCAGGCCGTGACCACAGGCAATGTTCCCGAGCCATTCAGCCGCGATGACTGGCGCGACCTGGGCGAAGTTGAAAACGTCCGCGTCGCAGTTGCCCTTATCGAGATCGGGCGCATCGACCTGGCGGACGAGGTTCTGCGCTATCAGGTAGGTATCGGTAACCCGCGCCAATACGACGCCATGACCCGCCTGGCACGCGAACTGAGCCTGCCCGCAACCCAACTGTGGATGGCGCACAATGCCCCGCGCGGCAAAAAGCCCGATCCCGCGCTGCGCTACCCTGTCGCCGACTGGCAGCCGACTTCGGGTTGGGAAGTCGATCCGGCGCTCGCCTTTGCCCACGCGCTCCAGGAATCGAATTTCCAGACCCGCGCTGTCAGCCCGGCGAATGCGCGCGGGCTGATGCAGATCACGCCCATCACCGTGCGCCAGCACGCCTCGCGGCTGGAGCTGGATGCGAGCTACGTCAATCTCGACGATCCGCAGGTCAATCTCGCGTTCGGCCAGCGCAACCTGGAAATGCTGCGCGACAATCCGGCAACGCAGGGAAAGCTGCCCAAGATCATGGCCGCCTACAACGCCGGTCTTACGCCCGTGACCCGCTGGAACAGTGAAGTGCGCGATCAGGGCGATCCGCTGCTCTACATGGAATCGATTCCCTATTGGGAAACGCGCGGCTATGTCGCCATCGTCATGCGCAATTACTGGATGTACGAGCAGCAGCAGACTGGCGGCGGCCATTCTCCAAGCCGGTTGGCGCTGGCGCAGGGCCAATGGCCCGGCTTTCCGCAGGCGCCTGCCACCCGCATGAACAGGACCAACTGATGGCCATCGATACCTCGCGCACCTTCAAGCCGATCAGCATCGCGGTACTGACAATTTCCGACACGCGCACCATGGCCAACGACACCTCGGGCGACATTCTGGCCGAGCGGATCAAGGCCGCCGGGCATCATCTTGCCGCGCGCGCGCTCGAACGCGATGACGTTGCAGTGATCGCCAGCAAGCTCAACACATGGATAGACGATCCGGGCATCGACGCCGTCGTCACCACCGGCGGCACCGGGTTGACGGGGCGCGATGTGACGCCCGAGGCGCTCGACCGGATCGCCGACAAGAAGGACATCGTCGGCTTCGGCGAACTGTTCCGCTGGCTTTCGTACAAGACCATCGGCACCAGCACGGTGCAATCGCGCGCCATGGCGGTGGTGGCTCGGGGAACCTATATCTTTGCGCTCCCCGGTTCGAACGGCGCGGTGAAGGATGGCTGGGACGGGATCCTTGCCGAACAGCTCGACAGCCGCAACCGGCCCTGCAATTTCGTCGAGCTGATGCCGCGCCTAAGGGAAAAATAGCTCTTCTCGCGAAGTCATGTTCCGTGTATGTTCTCATACATGGGACAGCGCCGAAAGCAGGCAATCCACGGTCGCGGTGCCCAATCGGGAGCGGTGCCGACGCGCTTCGGGCTGGCGGCGCGCGAGGTTGACGCGGACTGGCGCGACTATGTCGCCACGCTGGCCAATGAAGAAGGCGGCCCGCCGGTCAAACTGCGCACCACGGTGATCGAGGAACACCCGAAGTCGATCCTCAGCTTCAACCGGTCGCCCGATATTCCGTTCGACCGCTCGATCAACGCCTATCGCGGGTGCGAGCATGGCTGCATCTATTGTTATGCGAGGCCAACGCACGCCTACCACGACCTTTCGCCCGGCCTTGATTTCGAGACGCGGCTGTTCGCCAAGCCCGATGCCGCAGCGTTGCTGCGCGAGGCGCTGGCCAAGCCAAAATACCGGCCTCGGCCTATCGCCATGGGCACCAACACCGATCCATACCAGCCGATCGAGCGGCGTTATCGAATAACGCGGCAGGTGCTGGAACTGTGCCTCGAGACGCGCCATCCGGTCACGATCACCACCAAGTCCGACCGGGTGCTCGATGATCTCGATCTGCTCGCGGAAATGGCGCGGCACCGGCTGGCGGCGGTGGCAATATCGGTGACCACGCTTGACCCGAGACTGTCGGGCATTCTGGAGCCGCGCGCGGCATCGCCCGCCAAACGGCTCGCGGCATTGGGCCGGCTGGTTGCGGCAGGCGTGCCCGCGCATGTCTCGGTCGCGCCGATAATCCCGGCAATCACCGATGAATTCATGGAGCGGATTTTGCAGGAAGCGGCGGAACGCGGGGTGCGTTCGGCAAGCTGGATCATGCTGCGACTGCCGCATGAGGTGGCCCCGCTATTCCGCGAATGGCTGGACGTGCATTTTCCCGATCGCGCGGCCAAGGTGATGCACATCGTGCAATCTGTGCGCGGCAACAAGGACAACGATGCCCTCTTCTTCGAACGGATGAAGCCGCACGGCGTGTGGGCAGACCTGTTTCGCGCGCGCTTCCACAAGGCGCGGGCGCGCTTTGGCATCGACAACCCCGAATTAGAGCTCGATTGCAGCCGATTCCGGCCTCCCGAAACGGGAGGTCAGCTGCGGCTGCTCTAACCGCGCAAGTCGCGCTGCATATAGACGCTGTCGAGATAGCGACCGAACTTGAAGCCGACATTCCTCAAACGGCCGACCTCGGTGAAGCCGCACCGCGCGTGGAGCGTAACCGAAGCCGGTTCTCCGCCGCCAACGACCGCTATCATCTGCTCGAAACCCGCATCGCGCGCGGCACCGATCAGGGCGTGGAGCAATGCCGTGCCAATTCCCCGCCCGGTCCGGTCCGCCCGCACATAGATGCTGTCCTCGCAGCAAGGGGCATAGGCGGGCCGCTCGCGGATCTGTGTCGCGTAACAATAGCCGACCGGTTCGCCGCCCTGTTCTGCCACGAGGAATGGCCAGCCACGCGCGGCGAGCGTCGCCAGCTTCTGTTCCCAGAAGCGCACGTCGGGCGGGTCAGTGTCGAAGGTGCTCGTGCCGTTCAGCACATGATGCGCATAGATTGCCTGGATCGCAGACACGTCTGGCCGCAACGCCGCGCGGATTTCAAGCATCGTTCATACCTCGATTGCGCGCCATTCGCCGGGGGCAAGACCCTCGACAGTCCATTCACCCACCCGCCAGCGGACCAGCCGCAGCGTTGGCAGGCCCACTGCCGCCGTCATGCGCCGCACTTGCCGGTTGCGGCCTTCCGAGATGGTCAGCGCAATCCAGCTGTCGGGCACATTCTTGCGGAAGCGGATCGGCGGATCGCGGTCCCACAATTGGGGCGGGCTGATCGCTTCCGCCTTGGCGGGCCCGGTCAGGCCATCCTTCAAACGCACGCCGCGCCGCAATGCTTGCAAAGCGGCATCATCGGGCACGCCTTCGACCTGCGCGAGATAGGTCTTTGCGACCTTATAGCGCGGCTCGGCAATGCGCGCCTGCAATTGCCCGTCATCGGTCAGCAGCAGCAGGCCCTCGCTATCCTTGTCGAGCCGCCCCGCCGGATAGACGCCGGGCACATCGACATAGGCCGCCAGCGTGTCCCTGCCGCCAGCAACCCCGCCGCTGAATTGCGATTGGACGCCATAGGGCTTGTTGAGCAGGATCAGGCGGGAAATGTGCCTACGCCTCCAGCCGGTAATCGCTGAACTGGTCGCGCAGATCCTTCTTGCTGATCTTGCCGGTGGCAGTGTGCGGGATTGCATCGACGAATTCGACCGCATCGGGCAGCCACCATTTGGCGACGAGCGGCTTGAGGTGTTCGATCACATCATCGGCGACAAGCGCTGCGCCTTCCTTCCTCACCACGAACAGCACCGGGCGTTCGTCCCACTTGGGATGATAAATGCCCACCGCCGCAGCTTCGGCAACATCGGGGTGGCCCATTGCCGCATTTTCCAGTTCGACCGAGCTGATCCATTCGCCGCCCGATTTGATCACGTCCTTGGTCCGGTCGGTCAGTTGCAGCGTCCCGTCAGGGTGGATGATGCCGACATCGCCGGTATCGAACCAGCCTTCGGCGTTGGCCGCGTCCTCGTCGGCCTTGAAATAGCGTTTGATCACCCACGGCCCGCGAATTTGCAGCGCACCGCTGCTCACTCCGTCACGCGGCAGTTCGGTCGTCATGTCGTCGAGATCGACCGTGCGCAGTTCGACCCCGAAAATCGGGCGCCCCTGCATCTGCACCACGTCAACCTGCTCCTCGAAGCTCTTGCTATCCCAATCATGGGTGGGCGCGCCAACCGTCCCGATCGGGCTGGTTTCAGTCATGCCCCACGCGTGGGCAACCCTGATCCCCTGGCGCATCAGCCGCTCAATCATGAAACGCGGCGCCGCCGATCCGCCTATGGTCGCCTGCTTGAGCCGTGGCAGCTCGCGGCCGGTCGCATCGCAGTGCTGGAACATGGCAAGCCACACGGTCGGCACACCGGCCGAGTGCGTCACCCCTTCGCGATTCATCAGATCGCACAGCACCGCCGCATCGTTGACGCAGCTATAAACGAACTTGACGCCGGTCGCCGCCCCGCCCCACGGCAGCCCCCAACTTGCGGCGTGGAACATCGGCACCACCGGCAGCATCACGCTCTGCGCGTCGAAATTGAAGCAGTGCCGCTGGATGCCCGACAGGGCGTGCAACATCGTGGAGCGGTGCTCGTAGATCACACCCTTGGGATTGCCCGTGGTGCCGCTGGTATAACACAGCATGCACGGGTCGCGTTCGTCCACCGCTTCCCAGGTCGCGTCGCCGTCGAAGGCCCCGATCCAGTCCTCGAAACTCGGGGCATGCGCGCCGCTGTCAAAACAGATATAATGCTCGATCGTGGTCCACTTGCTTCGCAAGCGGTCGATGATCGGCTGAAACGCCGCGTCGTATATCAGCACGCGGTCTTCGGCATGGTTTGCGATATACTCGAGCTGCTCGTCGAACAGGCGCGGATTGATCGTGTGCAGCACGCCGCCCGCCCCTGCTGCGCCGTACCAGGTGACGAGATGGCGGGCATGGTTCATCGCCAACGTCGCAATCCGTTCGCCCCGGCGGATGCCGAGCGCGCGCAGGGCCTGCACCATCCTGAGCGCATCGCGGCGCACGCTGGCCCAACTCGCGCGGGTTTCGCTGCCGTCGGCCCATCGCGTCACATGCTCGCGCGAGCCATGTTCGCGCGCGGCATGATCGATCAGTTGTGTCACCACAAGATCCCAGTCCTGCATCGCCCGGCTCATCGATCTCCCCTCCGGTCAGTTCCTGTTTTGCCGATCACCATGCCCAGCCATTCGCCGCTTGGCAATCGCCCGCATTCCTGCTCGTGAACTCAGGCGACGAGGCGCAGGCTGGCGCGGGCGGCTTGCGGGCGCAATTCGATCCGCGACAGGCCTTCGATTCCGGCGAGCCGTTCTGCCAGATCGCCGTCGAGCCGGTAGCCGCCGCGCAGGCGAATCCGGGGCTGTTCGCCTTCGGAAACCAGCAGGCAAATGATAACTTCGCCTTGCGAGCCATCGGCGGCCCCAAGTTCCAGCTTGAGTTCGAGCAGCGCCTCGGCGCTCGCCACATCGACATGCAGCGCCATCGGCGTGCTGCCGGTCACTTCTTCGAGCGGGCGCGCACCGCGCACGGTGACCCGCGGCGGTTCGCCCGGCCCAGGAGCATCGAGTTCGACGTTGAGCAGCAGGCAAGTACCGTCCTGCGCCCATTGCTCAAACCGGCCGACCAACGCCTCTTCGAAACAGGCGGCGGTAAACTGGCCCGACGGGTCGGAGAATGTCGCGCGCACGAACATGCCGCCGCGTTTGGTCCGCGCCTTGGCAATATCCTCCACCATCGCCGCCATTACCGCCGTAGTGCGCGCGCCCGGCGCGGCGCCGCCTTCCATCAGGCTCTGATATGTGCGTGCACCATTGGCAGAGGCTGTCGCCCAGTATTGCCGCACCGGATGCGCCGAGAAATAGAACCCGAAATTCTCCCGCTCGCGGGCCATGGTTTCGGCGCGGCTCCATGCCTGGGTGTCCGCCAGGCGCAGATCGTCATTTGCCTGTGGCTCACCCCCGAACAGACCGCCCTGCCCGCTGCTCCGTTCGCGCTCCGCCGCGTCGGCCAGCGCCAGCAGCAGATCGGCATTGGCAAAGATCCTGGCCCGGTTTGGCTCAAGCCCGTCGAGCGCGCCCGCGCAGGCCAGCCCTTCAAGCTGGCGCCGGTTCATCGATCCGGGCGGCAACCGCTCGAACATATCCTTGAGGCTGGTGAACGGGCCGTTCCGCTCACGCTCTGCGGCGATCGCCTCCATCGCCTTTTCGCCGACATTGCGAATGCCCGCGAGTGCATAGCGCACCGCGTATCCCTCGTCGGTCTGCTCGACTGTGAAGCGCGCGTGCGAGCGGTTGATGTCGGGCGGCAGCACTTCGATCCCCCCGCGCGGATAGCGCCGCGCATCGTCCACGAACACCGCCAGCTTTTCCGATTGGTGCATGTCGAAGCACATCGATGCGGCGTAGAATTCGTGCGGATAGTGCACCTTCAACCACGCGGTCTGATAAGCGAGCAGCGCATAGGCGGCGGCGTGCGACTTGTTGAAGCCGTACCCTGCAAATTTGTCGATCAAGTCGAACAGTTCGCCGGCCTGCCGCGCGTCGATGCCGCTGACCCGCTTGCAGCCTTCGACAAAGCGTTGGCGCTGCGCATCCATCTCGCGCTGGTCTTTCTTGCCCATGGCGCGGCGCAGCAGATCGGCATCGCCCAGCGAATAGCCGGCCAGCACCTGGGCGGCCTGCATCACCTGTTCCTGATAGACGAAAATGCCGTAGGTTTCGGACAGGATCGGTTCGAGCAGGGGATGCGGATATGCGATTTCGGTCTCGCCATTCTTGCGCCTGCCGAACAGCGGGATATTGTCCATCGGGCCGGGGCGATAGAGCGAAACCAGCGCGATGATGTCCCCAAACGCGGTCGGCTTCACCGCCGACAGCGTCCGCCGCATGCCATCGGATTCGAGCTGGAACACGCCCACGGTGTTGCCCGATTGCAGCAGTTCATAGACCGCCGGATCGTCCCAGCTCAGCGTACCCAGATCGACTTCGATACCGCGCTGCGCCAGCAGATCGGTCGCCTTTTTGAGCACGGAAAGCGTCTTGAGGCCGAGGAAGTCGAACTTCACCAGCCCGCTCGATTCGACATATTTCATGTCGAACTGCGTCACCGGCATGTCGGAGCGCGGATCGCGGTAGAGCGGAACCAGCTGCGCCAGCGGACGATCGCCGATCACCACGCCGGCGGCGTGGGTGGAGGAATTGCGCGGCAGGCCCTCGAGCTGGAGCGCCAGATCGACCAGCCGCCTGACCTCGTTGTCATTGTCGTACTCGCGCCGGAAATCGGCGACACCGTTGAGCGCGCGCGGCAGCGGCCACGGGTCGGTGGGATGATTGGGCACCATCTTGCACAGCCGATCGACGTGGCCATAGCTCATCTGCAGGATGCGCCCGCAATCGCGCAGCACCGCGCGCGCCTTGAGCTTGCCGAAGGTGATGATCTGCGCGACGTGATCGTGCCCGTATTTCTGCTGGACATAACGGATCACCTCGCCGCGCCGCGTTTCGCAGAAATCGATGTCGAAGTCCGGCATTGAAACGCGTTCGGGATTGAGGAAACGTTCGAACAGCAGGCCAAGCCGGATCGGATCGAGGTCTGTGATCGTAAGCGCCCATGCGACCAGCGATCCCGCGCCCGACCCGCGCCCCGGCCCTACCGGGATGTCGTGATCCTTGGCCCATTTGATGAAATCGGCCACGATCAGGAAATATCCGGCAAAGCCCATCCGGTTGATGATCCCGACCTCGTAGTCGAGGCGCTTGAAATATTCCTGCCGCTCGCCCTCCGGCAATTCACCAAGATGCGCAAGCCGCGCCTCCAGCCCCAGCCGTGCATCCTCGGCCAGCATGCTCGCCTCGCCCTCCTGATCGCCGGCGAGGCTAGGCAAGATCGGCTTGCGCCAGGGCGGCACGAAGGCGCAACGCTGCGCGATCACCAGCGTATTGGCCAGCGCTTCGGGCAGATCGCGAAACAGTTCCTCCATCATCGGGGCCGACTTGACCCAGGCGTTGCGGTTGGAATGCGGGCGGTCCTGCGCTTCGATGTGCGTCGAATTGGCGATGCACAGCATGGCATCGTGCGCGGCGTGCATGTGCGGCTCGGCAAAATTGGCGGGATTGGTCGCCACCAGCGGCAGATCGCGTTCATATGCCAGATCGATCAAGGCAGCCTCGGCACGTTCGCAGACGGGATCGCCGTTGCGCGCGAGTTCGATGTAGAAGCGCTGCGGAAACAGCGCCTGCAACCGGTCGCACAATTGCTGCGCGTGGCGTGCCTGCCCATCGGCCATGAGGCGCGTCAGCCCCCCGTCGTTCGCGCCGCTGAGCGCGATCAGGCCGGCGCTGCGCCCCTCGATGTCGTCCAGCATGACGTGCGGCTCAAGCTCGAGCGGGCGCTCCAGATGCGCCCTGGAAACGAGGTGACAGAGATTCTCGTACCCCGCACTGTCCTGGGCAAACAGCGCCAGGTAATCGACCACATGGCCTTCTGCGCCTTCGCTTGCCCCTCCCCCACCGGCGCGAGCCACCCCCAGCAGCGCACCGATGATCGGCTGCACACCGTCATCGATCGCGGCGGAGGCAAACATCATCGAACCATACAGGCCATTGCGGTCACAGATCGCAATCGCGGGAAAACCGCGTTCCTTTGCCAGACGGGCGATCGCCTTGGGTTCGATCGCCCCTTCGAGCATCGAATAGGAAGAAAACACGCGAAGCGGGACGAAGGGGGCATAGGCCATCGCGGCACTATGCAAAGCGCGGCCGGATTCGCCAAGCGCCTGCGCCCAGCTTATCCATCAAATCGTCACAACAGCTTCTCAATATCCCTTGCGATCCGTTCGGGCCGGTCGGCGGGGGCATAGCGCCGCACCACGTTGCCCTCCCGGTCGATCAGGAATTTGGTGAAGTTCCATTTGATCGAGGTCGAACCGAGCAACCCCTTTGCCTCACCCTTCATCCAGTCAAACAAAGGCGAGGCACTGTCGCCATTGACGTCGATCTTCTCCATCAGTGGGAAACTGACGCCAAAGTTGAGCTTGCAGAACTGTTCGATCTCGTCGGCGTCGCCCGGTTCCTGATTGCCGAACTGGTTGCAGGGAAACCCCAGCACCTCGAAACCCCGGTCCTTGTACTTCTGGTAGATCTGCTCGAGCCCATCGTATTGCGGGGTGAAGCCGCACTTGCTGGCGGTGTTGACCACCAGCAGGACCTTGCCCCGCTTCTCGGCAAGATCGAGCTGCTCGCCGCGATTGGTGGTGACGGTGAAATCGGCGATGCTGGTCATTGGCCCGGCCCTTCCTTGCGGCGGTAGATGAAATCATAGCGCGTTTGCCACGTCAGACCCTGATCCGTCGAGGCCTCGCCGTGCTGGCGAACCGTTTCGCTGTCGATCGCAGTGAAAGTCTGACGCACCAACGCATGCTGGCCCGGCCCGCCGAAATCGCGCCAATAACCGGTCAGCACCATCGCCCCGTTCGCAGGCCCGCCGATGAACTCGACCCGTCCCGGCGAAGAACCGGTCCAGAATTGGTGCCACAGGCCGGTGGAAGGCTCATAGGCATTGAGACTGCCCCCGCCCGTCCCGTTCAGCGGCATCCAGTTTTCGCGCACGGCACAGCCCGCATAAAGCCGTTCGATCCGGCTGTCGGCAACCTTGGCCGCGCCCTCGCGGTGGGGAAAGACGTCCCACTCGCCTACCCAGAAATCGAAAGCGGCATGCTGTTCGCTGTCACAAGCTGGCGGAGCAGGGACCGGAGCTGATTGGGGTGCCGCCGAAGCTGCCTGAAACAGAATTATCGCACCAAGCAAGATCATCATGGCCATTTCCCCCGAATGTGCGCATGATTGAACAGCGCCGCCGCCAGCATGTCAAAGCCGCATCCATCAGCGGGGCACCGCGTTCTGCGAAGCGCGATTATTCGAGCACGCCCTCGTGCAGCCGCACCACCCGGTCCATCCGCAGCGCAAGCCGCTCGTTATGCGTCGCGACCAGCGCCGCGCTACCCTCGCCCCGAACCAGCGTCAGGAACTGTTCCAGCACCTTGTCCGCCGTATGTTCGTCGAGATTTCCGGTCGGTTCGTCCGCCAGAACCAGCGTCGGCCGGTTGGCCAGAGCGCGCGCGACCGCCACCCGCTGCTGTTCTCCGCCCGAAAGCTGGCTGGGCCTGTGCGTGAGCCTTTGCCCCAGCCCCAGCGCGCCGAGCAGCACCTGCGCCCGCTCGTCCGCGTCCTCGCGCCGCGTTCCCGCGATCATCTGCGGCATCACCACGTTTTCCAGCGCGTTGAAATCGGGCAGCAGGTGGTGGAACTGATAGACGAACCCCAGGTGCTCGCGGCGTAATTGCGTGCGCCGGTCCGAAGCAAGCGCGCTGGCTTCAACCCCTGCGATCGTGATCGAGCCGGTGAAACCGCCTTCGAGCAGGCCGACCGCCTGCAACATGGTCGATTTGCCCGAACCGGACGGGCCCAGCAGGGCCACGATCTCGCCCGGCATGACGTCGAGATTGACGCCGCACAGGACGTGGATGGTGGCATCCCCCTGCCTGAAGCTGCGTTTCAGGTTCCTGAGGCTGACGACCGGCTCACTCATAACGCAGCACCTGAACCGGATCGGTGCTCGAGGCCTTCATCGCGGGATAGAGCGTCGCCAGGAAGCTGAGCACCAGCGCCAGCGTGACGATCCCCGCAACCTCCCACGGATCGGTGCGCGAGGGCAGAGTGCTGAGGAAGCGGATCTGCGGATCCCAGAGGTTCTGGCCGGTTACCACTTCGATCACCCGCACAATTTGCTGGCGGAATGCCAGCACCAGGAACCCGAATGCCAGCCCCATCACAGTGCCGATCGCACCCACGGTGAATCCGGTGGTAACGAAGATCTTCATCAGGCTGCGCCGCGTCGCCCCCATGGTACGCATGATGGCGATATCGCGCGTCTTTGAGCGGACCAGCATCACCAGACTCGAAAGAATATTGAAAGCGGCAACCAATACCATGAAACTCAAGGCAAATGCCATCGCAACCCGTTCCACCTGCAAGGCTTCGAACAGCGTTGCGTTGATGGTTTTCCAGTCGGACACGACCGCCTTTCCGGCCAGCATTTCCTCAACGGGGCCAAGGATTTCGCCGACCTTGTCCGGGTCTTCTACCGTGACCTCGATCATTCCCACGGTGTCGCCGATGAGCAG
>LOEX01000039.1 GCA_001516125.1 Sphingomonadales bacterium BRH_c42 | reverse complement strand
GCCGGCGAGCGACGCCGCGACCGGGACGGCTCCCGTTCCCGCTCCGGTCACGACAGTCACACCCAGCGGTGATGACGCGCGCGTCAATCGCGAGGCGAACAGGCCGGTTCCCTCGCAAGCTGCTCCAACGACTTCCCGCGCCGGACCTGCCCCAGAATCGCCCGTTATATCACCCATTATATCGCCCATTACAGAGCCTTTCGCGGTGCCGGATGCAGACGAAAGGCCCGATGCGGCACAGGTGACTGCCCTGCCCCCGCCGCTGCCCCCAACGGATGCGGCACCCGACCCCGCCGGGCTGTGGGCGGCGATTCCGGCATGGCAATGGGCATCGGCGAGCCTTCTGGCGCTGCTGCTTGTCCTGGTGCCGGCCGCGTTTGCCCTGCGGCGCAGGAGAATTGCGCAGCGCGTACCGATCATCGAACCGCCGCTCGCCCATGCGGGTGCCGTTGCCGATGATGGGGCAGACCTTAGCCCGGTGGTTGAGCTTGCGGTCGAGATTACAGGCCTCAGCCGCAGCCTGATGATGCTGACTCTCGACTGCCGCCTGTCGATCGCCAATCGCTCTCCCCGGGCGCTACGCGATCTTTCCGTCTTCGCCGACATCACAAGTGCGCATCGCACCCTGCCCGCCGATCAGCAACTGGCACTCGAAAGCACCGTTCTGCCGCTGTGCGACACGCTTGAGCGGATCGGGCCGCACCAGACGCACACTGTAAAATTCAGCCTGCAATTGCCGGTTCGCGAGCTTGCCGCCTTCCGTCAGGGCGAAGCGATTGCCTGCGTGCCGTTGCTGCGGATCAGGGTGGAGGGTCCGTCAATAGGTTGCCGGATGCAGACCAATGTAATCGGGTTGGCGAACGGGAGTGCCGCAGGCCGCCTCCGACCGGTGCCATTGCACACTCCGCCGGGGAGCTACCCCGACGTGCGCGCACGCGCGCTTGGTTGACGGGGCCCTCCTAGCCTCTCGACGGGCGCGGGCATGGCGGCTAGCATAAGCATATGAATAGCCTCGTCAGCACAGATTGGCTCGCCGCAAGGCTGGGCGAGCCCGGATTGGTCGTCATCGATGCATCAGCGCACCTGCCCGCCGCCGGGCGCGATGCCCATGCCGAATATCTCGAAGGCCATATTCCCGGCGCGCGATTTCTTTCGCTCGCTCGGCTGGTCGACACCGCATCCGATGTCCCGCAGGCGCTGCCCCGGCCCGAACAGTTGGCGCGGGAGCTTGCACAGCTAGGCATTGGTCCCGGCGACCGCATAGTTTTTTACGATGATTCGGCGGTGAAGACTTCGGCGCGCGCATGGTTCCTGTGCCGGGCCCACGGGATTGGAAGCGTCTCCATCCTCGACGGCGGGCTGGGCAAGTGGAAGGCCGAAGGGCGCGCGCTCGAAAGCGGACCGGTGGAAGCGGAGGCCGCAGCTCCCATGCCGCTCAAATCCCCCGCGCGCATCCGTTTCAAGGCGGACATGCTCGCCAATATCGCTGACAGAAATGAGCAAGTACTCGATGCGCGCGATCACGGGCGCTTTTCGGGCAGCGTCGTTGACACGGTTCACAATATGCCCAGCGGGCATATTCCGGGTTCATGCAATTTGCCCTTCGCAACGCTGTTTCGAGAGGACGGCACCTACAAGCCACTGGACGAACTGCGCGCGGCGCTCGACACCGCCGGTATTGACCCTGAACGCCCGATTGTGGCCAGTTGTGGCAGCGGGGTGACCGCCTGCGTGCTGTTGTTCGCGCTCCACCTTGTCGGCCGGGAGGACACGGCGCTTTACGATGGCAGCTGGCTCGATTGGGGCAGCGATCCGGCCACTCCCAAAGCCGTGATGGCGGCGCAATGAGCGACAAACAAGGCGAGGGCCCCGGGCCAGCGACACGGCTCGTCAAGGGTGGCAGAAGGCCTGAATGGACCGGCGCGGTGGTCAATCCTCCGGTATGGCGGGCCAGCACGCATCTCTATACAAGCGAGGCCGAGCGCAAGGCGGCGCTGGCCAAGGATCAGGACGGCCAGTTTTACTACGGTCGCCGCGGTGCGCCCACGCAATGGGCATTGGCCGAGGCGTTGACCGAGATCGAGCCAGGCGCACACGGCACCATGCTCTATCCCAGCGGCGTGGCGGCGATCGCGGGCGCACTGCTGGCGGTGCTGCGGCCCGGCGATGAACTGCTGGTCAGCGACAATTCCTACGAGCCGACGCGCAATCTAGCCCGCGGGCTGCTGGCGCGCATGGGGATCACGCACCGCTTCTTCGATCCGCTCGATCTTGACGCCTACCGCGATCTGTTCCGCGATCAGACCAAGGCCGTGTGGCTCGAAAGCCCCGGCAGCCTGACGATGGAAGTGTGCGATGTCCCGGCACTGGCGGCCATCGCCCGCGACAAGGTTGCGGTCAGCCTGATCGACAATACCTGGGCAACCCCGCTCGGCTTTACCGCGCTGGCGCATGGCTGCGACATATCGGTGATGAGCCTGAGCAAGCATGTCGGCGGCCATTCGGACCTGATGATGGGCTCAGCCTCGGCTGGCGAGCACTGGTATCGCCGCCTGCGCCAGACCAGTCACCAATTGGGCCAAGTTGTTTCTCCCGATGATGCGGCGCTGGCGCTGAGAGGCCTGAGGACCATGGGCGTGAGGCTGGAACGCAGCACGCAGTCCGCGATCCGGATCGCCAAATGGCTGACGGGCCGGCCCGAGGTGGCGCAGGTGCTGTGCCCGATGCTGCCCGGCGATCCCGGCCATGCACTGTGGAAGCGTGATTTTTCGGGCGGATGCGGGCTGTTCAGCTTTGTCCTCACAGGCGAAGATCCTGCCGCCAGCGCACGCTTTGTCGACAATCTCGATCTGTTCGGCATCGGTTACAGCTGGGGCGGTTTTGAAAGCCTCGCCCTGCCATTCGATCCTTCGGGCATTCGCGATACCATGCCATGGCCACCGGCAGGGGCGGAAGGTGCAGCCACGATGGGAGTACGCCTGTCAATCGGGCTCGAAGATCCCGATGATCTGATCGCTGACCTCGAACAAGGTTTTGCAGCGATGGGTGCATCATGACGGCGCCATCCGCGAGAAGCACGATCGAAACCGCGATCGACCTGCAGGAAGTCGCCGGTTCGACCAGCCGCGCCGCCGGATCGATCATCGAAACGCTCGATTCGATAGCCTTCTCATTGGGCAGCATGCGGCTTTCGCTTTGGGACGCCGCGGTCGGCATGAGCTTGATCCTGATCGTAATCACGGCGGCCTGGTCCACGAGCAAGGTCTGCGGCACGCTGCTGCGGCGCGCGACCCGCCTTGACGAAACGCAGCGGGTGCTGGCGCACAAGATCACCACAATGCTCATATGGGGCATTGCCTTCTTTATCGGCATCGACCTTCTGGGGATCGACCTTACCGCATTGGCGGTGTTTTCAGGCGCATTCGGCCTTGCCATCGGTTTCGGCCTGCAGAAAACCTTTGGCAATCTGATCGCCGGGGTGATCCTGCTGATGGACCGTTCGATCAAGCCGGGCGACGTGATTTCTGTGGCCGATCAGGCGGGTAATGAAAGCTTTGGGCAAATCCGCAAGATCGGCATTCGCGCCATTTCGGTGGTGACCCGCGACAAGACCGAATATCTGATCCCCAATGAAACCCTGATGATCAATCAGGTGGTCAACTGGTCCTACAGTTCGCGCGATGTCAGGGTCAAAGTTCCGGTGAGCGTAGCCTATGGCACCGATATGGATCTGGCCGAGCAGCTGATGGCGCAAGCGGCACAGGACAATCCGCGCATTCTGGGCGCGCCTGCCCCGGTCGTGCTGATGATGGGTTTTGGCGATAATGCGATCGACTTCGAAATCCGGTTCTGGATTGACGACCCGGAGGACGGGCTGGGCAGTGTGCGATCGGATGTGCTCAAACGGGTCTGGAAGCTGTTCAAGGAGCACGATATCGTGGTCCCCTTCCCGCAGCGCGACATCAATCTGCGCAAGAGCGAACAATTGGATAGGCTGATCGATGCGCTTGACAGGCACCGGGACAATTCCAGCAAATCCAGTTAGTTGTGCAGACGATGCCGCCCCGCCGATAGCTTTGCTACCTCCTTGCAAATCCATTCTCGCTTTTGCGAAGGCAGCGCTGAGTCCATCTGAAAACCATGACACAAACTGGCACGATCTATCTCGTCGGAGCGGGTCCGGGCGATCCCGACCTGCTCACGCTGCGCGCCGTGCGGCTGATCGAGCGCGCGCAGATCATCGTGCATGACGGGTTGGTCGATCCTGCCATCCTCGCGCTCGCGCATCCCGATGCCGATCTGATCTCGGTCGCCAAGCGGCGCGCCAGACACACCATGCCGCAGGATGCGATCAACGCGCTGCTTGTCCGCGAAGCACGCGCTGGGCGCGATGTCGTGCGGCTGAAGGGCGGCGATCCGCTGATCTTCGGGCGCGGCGGCGAAGAGGCAGAAGCTGCGCGCGCCGCAGGCATCTCGGTCGAAATCGTCCCCGGCATCAGCGCCGCGAATGGTGCGGCGGCGGCTGCGCAGATCGCGCTTACACACCGCGAGGCGTCATCGGTCGTCAGCTTCGTCGCGGGCCAATGCCAGAGCCTGACGGAGCAGAACTGGGCAGGCCTTGCGGGCAAGGGCCGCACTCTGGTGATCTACATGGGGGTCAGCACCGCCCCGCAGATTGCCGAGAAGTTGATGGCCGACGGGCTTGCCCCCGCCATGCCGATTGCGGTGATCGAAAATGCCTCGCGCCCCAATATGCGCGTGCTGCGCGGGCTCCTTGCCGGCCTGCCCGATCTTGTCGCCGCTGAACGGGTCAGGAGCCCGGCGCTGATCGTGATCGGCGAGGTTGCGGCGCGCGAAGATGCAGCCATCGCCCGCATAACGCAGGAGCAGGCGCAGTGAATATCCTCACCGGAAACGACCTCAAGAGCGGTGCGGTGGTGTGGTGGACCGGCGAAGGCTGGTCGATCCATGTCAACGACGCGATCGAAGTGGGCGACGATACCGACGCGACCTGCGCACGCGAGGAAGCTGCGCGCAACGTCAACCTGCCCTATGCGATCGAGGCGACCCGCGATGCCAGCGGCTGGCGCCCCGCGCATATCAAGGAACGCGTGCGCGCGATTGGCCCCACCGTCCGCCCCGATCTTACTCTCAAACCCGCCGATCCCGACATCGGCAACTGGGTAATCTGATGTATCTCTATGACCAATATGACCAGGCGATGGTCGATGCGCGCGTCGCCGAATTCCGCGACCAGACCGAACGGCGGCTCAAGGGCGCGTTGAGCGAGGAACAGTTCCGCCCGCTGCGGCTGATGAACGGGCTCTATCTCCAACTGCACGCCTATATGCTGCGCGTGGCCGTCCCCTATGGCACGCTGAACAGCCGCCAGATGCACGCGCTGGCCGACATCGCCGACAAGTACGATCGCGGCTATGGCCATTTCACCACCCGTCAGAACATCCAGTACAACTGGATCAGGCTGGAGGATGCGCCCGACATTCTCGCCGATCTGGCGGCGGTTGAAATGCACGCCATCCAGACCAGCGGCAACTGCATCCGCAACATCAGTTCGGATCATTTTGCCGGGGCGGCGGCAGACGAACTGGTCGATCCCAGGCCTTATGCCGAGCTGCTGCGCCAATGGTCGAGTTTTCACCCCGAATTCAGCTATCTGCCGCGCAAGTTCAAGTTCGCGGTGATTGCGTCCGACACCGATCGTGCGGCGATGAAGCTGCACGATATCGGCATCCAGATCGTGCGCAATCACGCGGGCGAACTGGGCGCGTCGTTTTATGTCGGCGGCGGGATGGGCCGCACCCCGATGATCGCGCCGTGCATTCGCGACTTCGTGCCGCTCGACCAGCTGATCACGTATGCCGAGGCGTGCCTCCGCGTTTACAACCGCTATGGCCGCCGCGACAACAAGTTCAAGGCACGGATCAAGATCCTGGTCCATGAGTTGGGGCAGGATGAATATACCCGCCAGGTCGAGGCGGAGTTCGCCCACATGCTGGAACAGGGTATCGAACCCCCTCTGGCCGAGCTCGAACGGATCAAGGGCTATTTCGAACAGCCCGTGTTCGAAAGCGGGCTTGCGGCCGATTTCGACCGATCCGACCCGGACTTTGCCTTGTGGGCCGATCGCAACACCCATGCGCACAAGGCGGCAGGATACGTCTCCGCCGTCATCAGCCTCAAGCCGGTGGGCGGAATTCCCGGAGACGCCAGCGCCGCGCAGATGCACCTGATGGCCGATCTGGCGCGCGAATACTCATTCGACGAGTGCCGCGTGATGCACACGCAGAATATCGTCCTACCGCATGTGCGGATCGCCGACCTGCACGCGCTGTGGACGCAGCTGGAGGCGGCGGGGCTGGGTTCACCCAATCTCGACACTATCGAGGATATCATTGCCTGCCCCGGCCTTGACTATTGCAGCCTTGCCAACGCCCGTTCGATCCCGATCGCGCAGAAGATTTCGCAGCGCTTTGCCCAGAGCGGGCGCACTGCCGAGCTTGGCGAATTGAAGCTCAAGATTTCGGGCTGTATCAACGCCTGCGGCCACCACCATGCCGGCCATATCGGCATCCTTGGCGTCGACCGGAAGGGCAAGGAAAACTACCAGTTGCTGCTCGGCGGATCCGAGGCGCAGGACACTTCGCTCGCCAAGATTACCGGCCCCGGTTTTGACGAGGACGGGATCGTGAACGCAGTCGAGAAGGCAACCGATGTCTATCTCGCCAATCGCGCCGAGGGCGAGCGTTTCCTCGATACCTATCGCCGCATCGGCATGGAGCCGTTCAAGGAGGCGCTTTATGGCTGAAGAACTTGGCACCAGCCCCGATGAAGTGCAGTTCCGTTTCCGCGACGGCGAACCGGTTGACCACGCCGCGGTGACCGTTGACAGCTTCCTCGACCAGTCGAATGCGACCGCTGTGCGGATCGAACCGGGCGACGATGCGCGTGCGCTGCTGCCGCATCTCGAACGGCTGGCTCTGGTCGAGGTCAACTTTCCCGTATTCGGCGATGGGCGCGGTTATTCCGCCGCCCGTATCCTGCGCGAAGCTGGTTATGTCGGCGAACTGCGCGCGGTGGGCGATGTCCTGATCGACCAGCTCTCCTCGATGCGCCGCTGCGGCTTCGATTCCTTTGCCCCCGACAAACGGCTTGACGAGGAAGACGCCAGGGCTGCGTTCGAGCGTTGGCCCGAGGTCTATCAGCCGGCAGCCGATGCGCGCCGCCCGATCTGGGCCAAACGGCACGGTCAAGACTGATGAACCAGCTTCGCTCCATCGACCGGATCGACACTGGCCCGCGCTTTTCCGCTGCGGATGCGATAGGTCTCAACCGGATGTTTCGCGGTTCCTCGACGCAGGAAATGCTTCAATCGGTGATCCGCGATGGATTGGCGGGCGAAATCGCAGTGGTCTCCAGCTTTGGTGCGGAGAGCGCAGTGCTGCTGCATTTGATCGCTCAGGTCGATCCGTCGGTGGCGGTGCTGTTCCTCGAAACGGGCAAGCATTTCCCTGAAACGCTGGCCTATCGCGATACACTCGTATCGCATCTGGGGCTGACAAACCTTGTCAATATCACGCCCGATATACCTGAATTGACCAGAAAAGACGAAACGGGCCTCAGATGGTCATATGATCCGGATGGTTGCTGCGAAATCCGCAAGGTCAGGCCGCTGGCAAAGGCGCTGGCAGCATTCGACGCCAGTTTCACGGGCCGCAAGGCCTTCCAGTCGCAGACCCGCGCCAGCCTGCCGCGTTTCGAGATCGACAGCTCCGATGCGCAGGGGCGGCTAAAGATCAATCCGCTGATCGACTGGACCGCCGAGGATATCGACGCCTGGTTCGCGGCGCACGACCTGCCGCGCCACCCGCTGGTGGAGCAGGGTTTTCCCTCGATCGGGTGCAGTCCCTGCACGCACAAGGTCGATGCCGGGGAAGACCCGCGTTCGGGCAGGTGGAAGGGCTGGGACAAGACCGAATGCGGCATCCATACCCCACTCACCGACGATGGCGAGCTGCCCCCGGGTTACGAACCCTTCCTGTAAGTTACTGTCCGGAGGCCGGGCACGCATCGTAGCTGCCCGGCCCCCTGTCCCGTCATGAATGGGTCAGGCCTTTACCCGCTCGACGGTCGACACTTCGCCTGTGTTCGGGTCTTTCGAGGTATAGACGCCATTCTCGTCCACCTTTTCCTCATAGCAAGTCTGCGTGGCGCCCTCTTCGTCGGAGGTCACGCAATAGAGTTCGGGTGATTTTTGCTCCCACTTGCCGGTGCTTTCCTTGCCGTCCGCCGCAGTGCTGACGTAAGTGCCATCGGCCCGCACATCTTCCATGGTTACGCTGCCATCGGCCGCAGTGACCTTGTACATGCCGACCGAAGGCCCACCGTCGGCAGCGATGTTGGCGGGTGCGGCTTCAACCGCTTCCGCCGGCGCATCGGCTTCCTCTGCGGTTTCCGGCTGCGAACAAGCCGCAAGTGCCGCAAATACGGCAACAAGAACGATCTTCTTCATGATTTTCCCCTCTTTCGTGACTCGCCCTTGCAGCAGTTGCCGTCAGCGCGACTCGCGATCCCGGGCGAAAGATATTCCTGAGCCGCGGAACTGCAACATTTCTGTTCAGAACCAGCCGGCGCTGCGATACCACTCGGCAGTGGCGGCCAACCCGGCCTCACCCCCAATTTGCGGCGTCCACACCGTTTCAGGAACCTGCCGGTCAAACCGCGCCACCCAATTGGGGTGACACATGTAGCCCACCCGGTCGGCGGTCAGCTTCGCCCCGTCGCCGCGCAGCAGGCGGTCGATGCTCGCGGCACCTTGCAGAACGGCGCGGGGCAAATGCGGGGCAATGATCTTTCGTCCGACCGACTGCCCGATCGCATGGGCCAGCTCCTTGTGGCTCCAGCCGCCCTCGCGCCCGTCATCGGGTTCGAAGATGCGCTTGCTCACCAGCGCCGACTGCGCCGTGACCAGATCGAGCAAAAGCCGCGCAAGGTCTTCGACATGGATGATCGAAGTCGCCCCGCCGGGCGGCAGCGGGACGAAGCCGAAACGGGCCGCGCGAAACAGATCGAACATGTCGGAATCGCGCGGGCCATAAACGGCAGGCGGGCGCACGATGGTCCAGTCGAGCCCGCTGGCCTGCACCAATTGTTCCGCCTGCGACTTCGACGCGCCGTATCGCGACAGTTGCGGCTCGCGCGCCGCGAGCGAGGAAACGAACACAAGCCGCTTGACCCGCGCCGCTTTCGCGGCGGCGATGACATTGGCTGTGCCGGTGACATTCGCCCCCTCGAATTCGGCGGGATCGGGCGTGTTGGTAAGCCCGGCGATATGGATCAACGCGCCGCTACCCGATGCGAGGCGCGCCAGAGCCGCGTCATCGCCCAGATCGCCGCGCACCCATTCGATCGCTTCAAACGGTTCATCGGGCACCTTGCGCGCCAAGGCTCCTGTGGGGATCCTGCGCTCCCGCAGCACGTCCAGCACCGCCCGTCCGACAAAGCCGGTCCCGCCGGTAATCGCCAGCGGCTTATCGCCGGTCACAGCATCACCAGATGATCGCGGTGGATGATCGCCGCGCGCGGTGCATAGCCCAGCCTGTCGGCCTGCTCGCTCTCGCGCTTGCCCGCGATTGCCTGCACCTCGGCGGAGTCATATTCGGCCAGGCCCTGCGCCAGCACGTCGCCGCGCATGGTCACGATCTTGACCAGATCGCCGCGCCTGAAGCTGCCCGAAACGCCGACCACGCCCGCTGCCAGCAGGCTTGCCCCGGCGCGCAGTGCGTCGGCGCATCCATTATCGACCCGCAATGTCC
>LOEX01000038.1 GCA_001516125.1 Sphingomonadales bacterium BRH_c42 | reverse complement strand
AGTGCGCGACCAGGGACGGGCCTATGCCAGCGCGCTCGTCGAAGCGGGCGTGCCGGTCGCCTTCCACGAAGCACAGGGCAATATCCACGGCTTCACGTCGTTCCGGCGCGCGATACCGTCATCGCAGGCAGACCTTGAGGTCGCTCTCGATGCTCTGGCAAATCTGCTGGCACGCCGGCGCATCGGGTAGCGTCCCCCAGCTTTGTAATGGCCTTCGGCAGCGAACCGTCAGGAACATGCGCGTTGACGTCTATGCGTGTAGACGTTACATCTATGCGTGTAGACGGAGATTCGAGCATGTCCGAAAGGATCACGGAGGCCGAGCAGGTCGTATTGGAGGCTCTGTGGGATAGCGCGCCGGCAACGGCCGCGCAGATTACGGAGCGCGTCTATCCCAAGCGTCAGTGGAACGGGCAGACGGTGAAGACAATCCTCGCGCGGCTGATCCACAAAGGCGCGATCGAGGCGGAAGCGGACGGACGGCGCTTCCTCTATCGACCGCTGATCGATCGTGCGGCGTTGGTTGAAACCGAAGCACAGCATCTCCTCGATCGCCTTTTCGACGGGAAGGCCGCTCCGCTCGTCGCGCATCTCGTCAGGCGGGCCGAACTCAGCGCGAAGGATGCCGAAGATATCGAGCATCTGCTGCAGGCGCTCAAGCGATGAGCGCGTGGTTGGCAACGTCGCTTGCGGCGTCCAGCGTTCTGATGCTCGTGGTCCTGATGCTGCGGAATGTCGTGCGGAGCCGTTTCGGTGCGCGGGCCGCCTACTTCTTGTGGGTGCTTCCGCTGGCCCGGATGCTGACGCCCCCTCTGCCCGGAGCGGCGATGCCAGCCCGGCCGACAATCGATGCGTTGCCGCTCTGGACCGGATCCGCGCTCGATGTTGCCGGGTTCGGACCAGCGGCTCCGGCAAACCCCGCGATGGCCAGTCATTCACCCGGTTTGGCGAGTTTGCTGCTGCTCTGCTGGGCTACCGGTGCCGTGCTGTTCCTGCTCCGGCAGCTGGCCTGCTATCATCGCTTTCTCGGTGTGGCCCAAGGCGGCGCCCGGGAGTTCACGCGTGCAAGAGGCATCTCGGTGTTGTTGAGCACGACGGTACCTGGCGCCTGTTCGACCGGCCTGCTCCGGCGGCGTATTTTCCTGCCTGCCGATCTGACGGTATCGTTTACGCGCGAACAGGTCCGCCTCGTGCTGGCGCACGAAACGGCGCATCATGTGCGACGCGACATATGGGCTAACACCGTCGCATTGCTGATCGTCGCGGTCCATTGGTTCAATCCCCTTGCGCATCTGGCCTATCGGGCGTTCCGCACCGATCAGGAACTGGCCTGCGACGAGACCGTGCTGGCGCACGAAAGCGAGGATGCGTTGCATCCCTATGGGCTGGCACTGGTCCGGGCGGCGACCAATGCTCCACACACGGCCGCGTGCCTGCTGGGATCGGTGGACCATGTCAAAATGCGCCTGTCGCAGATGGCCCGGCCGATGGTGCCCCTCCCCGCGCGCATGACGGGATTGGGCGTGACACTTGCCCTGACCGTCGCCGGCGTGGCGCTCACCGCCTCGACGTTCGCCGCGGAACCGAGCCCGGCGATACCAGCCCTCTTCCCACGGGCAGCTATCGCGCCGACGGCTGTAAGCGTCCCGGCGCCAGAACTCCGTCAGCCGGCTCCTTCTCCGCTGGTCGGCCGCGCAACAGCACGAATGCAGTCCGTCGACGCCGCCGCCGCACCACAAGTCGACAGGGAAGTAGGGAAAATCCTGGCCACGGGACGGGAAACCTTGCGTGCCGCGTGCGGCATCCATAGCCGGATCGAAAACATAGACGCGCCCGGCGTGGACATCGGACCAGGTTCCGGTCTCGCCTATCGTTGCGAAGCCCCCGACGCCATGCGGGCCACATCGCAACGGCTGAAGAATGATGCCGTGAGCCGGATTACCGCGCTGAACCTGAGCGCCGCCGAGAAGACGCGGACTCTGGCGATGATCGAAAGCGGCTTTACCCGGATAGAACAGGACTTCCTGCCCGAAGCAACCGGCTGACCTTCGTCCGGCCCCCGTCGGGGTCTGGATACCGTTCCATCGTGAAAGGATATGAATTGCGCTTTGCAATCATGCCGCTGCTCGCCCTGAGCACGGCACTCCCGCTCCACGCCCAAACCCCGCCCGGCAACAGCGCTCCGCGACTGACGGCGATCGTCGATCCAATCCCGGCGGCCGCCGACAGAAATTTCGAAGGGGTCATCACGCTCGACGTCGATGCATCGCTTATCACGCGTGGGATCGTCGAAGTACAGGAACGCGTGCCCGTCACGAGACCCGGCCCGATCTACCTCCTCTACCCCAAATGGATTCCTGGCGACCATCGCCCATCCGGGTCCATCGACCGGCTCGCGGGCCTCCAGATCACCGCCAACGGAAAGAAGCTCGGCTGGCGTCGCGATACCGTCGATGCGTCTGCGTTCCGGGTGGATGTGCCGGCGGGTGTCACCGTGCTGACCATCGAGTTCCAGTACCTCTCGGCACCGTCGAGCCTGTTCACGCCGCAGATGCTCAGATGGTCTTCCCTTCTCCTCTATCCGGCAGGCTATTTCGTCCGGGACATCGCCGTGCAGGCGGCACTGCGCTTGCCAGACGGCTGGACCGGCGCGAGCGCTCTTTCGAGCGGACCGATCGGTTCAACGGCGTCCTTCGATACCGTACCGCTCGACACGCTGGTCGACAGTCCCGTCCTCACCGGCCGACACATCAAGAGCCTGGATCTCGGCGCCAACGTGTCGCTTGCTGCGGCCGGCGAGAAGGAAGAGCAGCTCACCGTTTCGCCGAAGCAGCTGGAGGGACTTCGATCACTGGTCGAACAGGCGGATCGACTGTTCGGCGCCCGCCACTTCGATCGGTATGCATTCCTCGTCAGCATATCGGCGCGCAACGGCGGCACGGGTGTCGAGCATCATCGCAGCTCCGAGAACTATGAGGATGACGCTTTCTTCACGTCGCCGGACGAAAACCCCGACGCGCAGACGATCCTCCCACACGAATATGCGCATAGCTGGAACGGTAAGTTCAGAAGGCCTGCGGATCTCTGGACGCCGGACTATCGCACACCGATGCAGGATGACCTGCTCTGGGTCTATGAGGGGCAGACCAGCTTCTGGGAATCGGTGCTGGCCGCGCGCTCGGGGCTTCTGTCGCGAGAGATGATACTCGGTCGGTTCGCGTCTCTCGCAGCCACCTACATGGAAGCGCAACCGGGCAGCCGTTGGCGATCTCTCCAGGACACGACGGCCGAGCCTCTCATCTTCCGTGGCTCCAGCCCGTCGCCCAGCTGGCAGCGGGATTTCGATTTCTACACGGAAGCGGCGCTACTCTGGCTCGACGTGGACCAACTCATTCGTGAGCAGAGCGCCGGGAAACGCTCGCTCGACGATTTTGCCCGTGCCTTTTTCGGTCCGAGAGACGGCGATTGGGGCGAAGTGACCTATGATTTCGATGATGTCGTCGCCGCGCTCAACGCGGTCGCGCGCCATGACTGGGGCAGCTTTCTTCGCCGGCATCTCGAGCAGACCGATGGGACTGCACCCGTCGACTGGATCGACCGGGGAGGATATCGTCTCGTCTGGCGCGATCGGCCGAACTCCTATGACCTGGCTGTCGACAAGGCCGATGGCATTACCGACTATACCCACTCGATCGGATTGACGCTCGGCGCCGGCAACAAGGTCGCATCCGTGCTTTGGGACGGGCCAGCCTTCAAGGCAGGCTTGTCACCGCGAACGACGTTGGTTTCCGTCAATGGAGTGCCATACAGCATACAGGTGCTGGAGGATGCGATCCGCAGCGCCGCGTCGACGAGGCAGCCGATTGTCCTGGGAGCGAAGGACGAAGACGGCGAACACGACTTCTCGATCGAGTGGACCGGCGGCCTGCGTTACCCGTGGCTTGAAAAGGCGGTGAAGGGGATAGCACCGCTTGACCGGACGCTATCACCCCTACCCCGCTGACTTCGCGCCCCGGTCGACCAGCCGGTGGGCGGGTTGCCCACCGTCCGCCGATCAGTTGCGGCCAGCCATCACGCCGCCATCGACGTCGTGGATAGCGCCCGTCGTCCAGCTCGCTTTGTCGGAGAGCAGGAAGGCGACATGCTCGGCGACGTCTTCGGCACGGCCGACGCGGCCGATCGGGTGGAAGGCGTCGAACGCGCCCGTCAGGGTTTCCTCGATCTGCGCGGGATCGATGAACGCGGCATAGATCGGGGTCACCACCACGGCCGGGGCAACGGCATTGACGCGGATATTCTTGTCCGAGAGTTCCATCGCGAGGTGCTGGGTGAAGGCGTGGAGCCCCGCCTTCGCCATGGAGTAGGCCGAGGACGGCGTCGCTTTGACCGCCTGGCGTGCCCACATCGAGCCGATGTTGACGATTGCGCCGCGGCCGTTCGCGGCCATATTGCGGGCGACCGCCTGGGTGATGAAGAATATCGCCCGATTGATGCCGGCATAGACATCATAGTCACCAGCCTCATGGTCCAGAAACGGCTTTGGGAGGAAGTAGCCAGCGGCGTTTACGAGTTTGACGATCGCGCGGGTCTCGACCGCGATGTGGGCGATCAGCCGCTCGACCGCCTTAGGGTTGTGGAGGTCCGCAGCGAAGACCTCCGTTTTACCCCCGGCCAGCTCGATCTCGTGGCGGGCAGCCTCGAGCTTCCCCGGATCGCGCGCCACAAGCACGACGGTCAGGCCTTGGGCCGCAAGGAGCTTGGCAGTCGCCAGTCCCATCCCGCTCGAGCCGCCTACGACATAGGCCAACCGGACAACGTTATTCGCAGCCATGATTTCAACTCCATACGTCTATCTAACGTTAGATAGACGTATGCGATCTTGCTCATGGACGGTCAATTATCTATCTAACGTTAGATAGAGGAAAACTGTTATGCGAGAAACTATACTTGACGTGACCGAACGGCGCGTCCGCCTGGCAGGCTATAATGGCTTCAGTTTCCGCGATGTCGCAGCCGACGCCGGCATCAAGAGCTCGAGCGTTCACTACCACTTCCCGGGGAAGGAGTTGCTCGTCGACGCGATCGCCGAACGCTATACAGAGCGCGCCCGGGAATGGCTTGGCGACCAGGCTGAGGGGAGCGCCGACGCGGCCGTCGAGCGGGTCGCCGCCCTTTTCCTCAAAGCCAATGAAACCGACGACCTGATGTGTTTGTGCGGGCTCCTGGGCGCGGAGAGCGGTGGTCTTCCGCCCGTTCTGCGCCCGCGAGTCTCCGCGTTCTTCACGCTGCTGATTGACTGGCTCGATACCGCGCTGACGGAAAGCGGCACGCGCCTCACGGCGCGCGAGGTCGTAGCCCAGCTCGAGGGAGGATTGATGATGAGCCGTACGCTGGAGGACCCGGCGCTCTTGCGGGATCTCGTGGCACGGCTCTCCGAGCGCGCCAAAGACTGATCGCGCCTCTTCCGGTCACTCGCGCACCATCACACTTCCCTCGTCTGCCGATGCGGCTGCAACAGGGGCGTCAGTGCCAGCATGACCGCGGCGACGCCGGCCAACATGCAGAGGGGTAGCGCGAAACTTCCGGTCGCATCGCGCAATACCCCAACCGAAAACGGTCCGCTCGCGGCGATCAGGTACCCGATCGTCAGAACGAACGCGTTCCAGGCATTGGCTTCCTCAGGTTCGTGAGTGTTGTCGAGCGGAAGGGTCATGCCCAGCGTGAAGGCACCGCCGAGACCGATCGCGAGGACCGGGACGGCAAGGAAGGGGAAACGGGTGGGTGCGGCCGCCAGGAGGACGAAACCGGCAAACGCCAGAATCCCCGACAGTGCAAGAAGGAGTCGGCGATCCTCGTTACGACTGAGCGCGCCGAATACCGGGTTCGCCAGGGTGAAGGCGACGGTGAAGCTCGCCAGCACGAGACCAGAGCTGGTCGCACCGAACCCGTCTTCCCGGAACAGGGGAGCCAGCCAGGTGATGCAGGCGTAGAATAGGAAATTCTGGCAGGCGAAGAATAGCGCCACGAGCCATGCCGTCCGATTGCCGACAGGCAGGGGAAATCGCTTCGACGACGTCCGCGACAAGCGCTCGGGTCGATCGTGCCGTGCCACGAAGAACCACGCCGAGAGTGCGACGATACCGAGTACGCTCCAAA
>LOEX01000037.1 GCA_001516125.1 Sphingomonadales bacterium BRH_c42 | reverse complement strand
GGCGGCGCGGGGCGCTGCTATCTGTTCTCGACCGCGCCGCGCGGGGCGACGGGGGACGGGATCGCCATGGCCTGGCGCGCGGGCGCACGCGTATCGAACATGGAGATGATGCAGTTCCACCCCACCTGCCTTTACAATCTGGAGGTCAAGAACTTCCTAATTACCGAGGCGGTGCGCGGCGAGGGCGGGCACCTGCTCCACCCTGAAACCGGCCACCGCTTCATGGCCGATTACGACGCGGAGCGGATGGAGCTGGCCCCGCGCGATGTGGTGGCGCGCGCGATCGATGACCAGATCAAGCGTTTCGGGCTCGACTATGTCCATCTCGACATCAGCCACCAGCCGCCCGAATTCGTGCGCGAGCATTTCCCCACCATCCATGACAAGCTGATGGGCCTCGGCATCGACATGACGAAAGAGCCGATCCCGGTGGTCCCGGCGCAGCATTACACCTGCGGCGGGGTGCTGATCGGGCTCGATGCGCGCACCGACCTGCCGGGGCTATGGGCGGCGGGCGAATGCAGCGAAAGCGGGCTGCACGGCGCCAATCGCCTGGCTTCGAACAGCCTGCTCGAATGTTTCGTGTTTGGCGAGGCCGCGGCGAAGGACATTCTTGCCCGCTGGGACACGCTCGATGCGCCGCCGCCGATCAGGGATTGGGACGCGAGCCGCGTCACCGATTCGGACGAGGAGGTCGTCATCAAGCAGAACTGGACCGAGATCCGCCGCTTCATGTGGAACTATGTCGGGATCGTGCGCACCACCAAGCGGCTCGAACGCGCGGCGCACCGGATCAAGCTGCTTCAGGAGGAAGTCGCCGATTATTACGGCAGTTTCCGCGTCACCACCGATCTGATCGAGCTGCGCAATCTGCTGCAATCGGCCGAGCTGATCGTTCAGTCCGCGCTGGTGCGCAAGGAAAGCCGCGGGCTGCACTATACGCTCGATTATCCCGAGACACTGGCCGAGGCGCGCGATACGGTGCTGGCGCCCTAAGGGGAATGCGCAGGAGAACGCCATGAGCAGGCTTCACGTTGAAAGCCACAACATCGAACGGATCGGCTGGCTGCGGGCCGCCGTGCTCGGCGCGAACGACGGGATCGTTTCAACCGCCAGCCTGATCGTCGGTGTGGCAGCCGCGGCGGCTGGCCGACAGGAGGTGTTGCTGGCCGGGATAGCCGGGCTGGTCGCCGGCGCACTGTCGATGGCGGCGGGCGAATATGTCTCGGTCAGTTCGCAGGCCGATACCGAGGCGGCGGACATCGCCCGCGAAACCGCCGAACTGGCAACACAGCCCGAGGCGGAGCTGGACGAGCTGACGGGCATCTATGTCGGGCGCGGGCTCGAACCGGCCCTTGCGCGGCAGGTTGCCGAACAGCTTACCACGCACGATGCGATGGCGGCCCACCGGCGTGACGAGCTGGGTCTGTCCGAAGCGACCGCCGCGCGCCCGCTCCAGGCGGCACTCGCTTCAGCGCTGACTTTCTCGATCGGCGCGGCCCTTCCGCTGCTGGCGGTGCTGCTCCTGTCCGCAGATGCGCTGATTATCGGGGTTGTGGCCGCTTCGCTGGCTGCGCTGGCGGTGCTCGGAATTCTCGGTGGCCGCGCCGGGGGTGCCCCCGTCCTGCGATCCGTCGGGCGCGTCGTCTTCTGGGGGGCGCTGGCGATGGCCGTAACCGCCGGGGTCGGCGGGCTGTTCAACACAACCACAGGAGGTTAGCTTGCCCGAAATCACCGCCAACGGAATTACCATCCACTACGAGGAACACGGCGATCCGGCGGGTCCGCCGATGCTGCTGATCATGGGGCTGGGCGCGCAGATGACGCTTTGGCCGATCGAGCTGGTCGAGGAACTGGCGGCGCGCGGCTTCCGCGTGATCCGCTATGACAACCGCGATATCGGTCTCAGCCACAAGTTCCACGGGGCGAGGGCGCCGGGCATGGTGTGGCAGATGCTCGCCGCGCGGCTGGGGTTCCGGCCCAGGGTTCCCTATACGCTGTCGGACATGGCGGCCGACGGGATCGGCCTGCTCGACGCGCTGGGGATCGACCGCGCGCATGTGGTCGGCGCTTCGATGGGCGGGATGATCGCGCAGCTGATCGCGGTGGAGCATGGGCACCGGGTGATGAGCCTGACTTCGATCTTCTCGACTACCGGAAATCCCCGTTTGCCGAAGTCGGAAAAGCACGCGCTGGAGGCGCTGACGAAGCGCCCTGCATCGATGGAGGAGGAGGCGCTGATCGAACACGGGATGATGCTGGCGCAGGCCATCGGCAGCCCCGGTTTCCGCCCCGATCCCGCCAGATTGCGCGAGAGAGTGACCGGGCTGGTGCGCCGTTCGGTCTATCCCGAAGGGCTGGTGCGTCAGCTTGCGGCGATCATCCATGATGGTGACCGCACCCGGCGGCTCGGCTCGGTCACCGCGCCCACGTTGGTGCTGCACGGCGAGGGTGACCCGCTGATCAAGGTCGAGTGCGGCCATGCCACCGCAGCCGCCATTCCAGGCGCCAGGATCATGACCATTCCCGGCTGGGGGCACGATCTGCCCCAGGAGCTGATCGAGCCGATTGCCGATGCGATTGCAGGGCATGCCGGGGCTGGTTCTGGGGCCAGCACAAGGGCCAGCACAGGGGTTTGACATCATACCGCTTTAACCCCACACACTCTGCGGGTCGGGGCGCGGGTCGGGGGCGCGGGTCCGGGGGGATTGCGCATGAGCGATATGGCACAGCGGCAGGGAAACACGATTCTCGGCCATCCCAAGGGCCTGTTCTTTCTGGCCTTCACCGAGATGTGGGAGCGTTTCAGCTTCTACGGGATGCGCGGGCTGCTGATCCTCTATATGGTGCAGGATCTGCTGATCTCGGACAGGGTCAACGACGTTGCCGGGATGGACGCCTATCGCAGGGCGATCACCGCGATCTTCGGCCCGCTCAGCACTCAGGCCTTCGCCAGCCGGACCTTCGGGCTCTATGCCGGTTTCGTCTATTTCACCCCGCTGTTCGGCGGGCTGCTGGCCGATCGCTGGCTGGGCGCAAAGAAAACCGTGATGATCGGCATCGCGCTGATGACGCTGGGCCACTTTGCGATGGTGTTCGACTGGAGCTTCCTCATCGCGCTGCTGCTGCTGGTGCTCGGATCGGGCGCGCTCAAGGGCAATATCGCGGCGCAGGTGGGCCACCTTTACCCGAAGGCTGCCGAGGCGCTGCGCACGCGCGGCTACACGTTGTTTTCGACCGGGATCAATGTCGGCGCGGTGCTGGGGCCGCTGGCCTGCGGCACATTGGCGCAGATCTATGGCTGGCATTACGGATTTGCCCTGGCCGGGGTGATGATGCTGGTAGCCGCCGCGGTCTATTTCGCCGGAATGCGCCATTTCCCCGATCACCGCGTCAGGCCAGCCGACGGGTCTGCGCCGCCGCTTGCGGGCAGCGATTGGCGCATGATCGGGCTGATCGGCTTGATCATGGTGTTCATGACGTTCCAGTTCCTGGCCTACGATCAGTCCTTCAACGTCGGGCTGATCTGGGTGGCCGATCACGTCCGGCTCGAAACCGCAATCGGGGCCGTGCCGGTGCCGTGGTTCGCCGCCGAGGATTCGCTGGCGTCGGTGGTCGTGGTGCCGGTGCTGATCGGCCTGTGGCAATGGCAGGCGCGGCGCGGCAGCGAGCCGGGCGATCTGGGCAAGATGGCGATCGGCGCGGTCATCATGGCCTGCGCGATGCTGGCGCTGGCCGCTGGCGCAACGCTGTCGGGCGAGGGGAACAAGGCGTCGATCGTGTGGCCGGTGCTGGCGTACTTCCTAACCGGCGCGGCGTTCATGTGGACCTGGCCGACCATGCTGGCGTTGATGTCGCGCCGCGCGCCCGCCGGGATCAACGCGCTGATGATGGCGTGCGTTTACCTGACCGCCTTCGTCTCCAGCGTCGGCGCAGGGTTCATCGCCCGCTGGTACGAACCGCTCGGCGCGGCGCCGTTCTTCCTGCTCAATGCGGGGATCGCCTTGGCCGGGGCGGCGCTGCTGGCGATTTTCGGCCCCGCGCTGCGCCGCGCGATGGACCGGCACGATCAGCCTGGCAAATCGGCTCCTGTTGCATCGTCGCTCGTCGCCAGCGCCGAATAGGCGCCGTAGCTCGCCACCAGCAGGGGGACGAGATAGGTCAGGCCGACCTTGAACAGATTCGGCATCTGCCCGGCCATGATCGTGTCGCCCTGGTTGATCGCGGTCAGCACCGTGCCGATCACCGCCGCCACGCCCAGCGAGCGTTTGAGCACCGCGCCGGAAAGCGTTATCCTGAGCGCTTCACGATTCATTCTGGCACCTTTCGGGGGAGGTTGGACGTTCGATTGTATCACCGCCCGATTCGTTTGATTCAAAGCCCTTGATACAAGTTTTGCCCGCAAAAAATTTTCCGCAGATTCATTTTTGGGCTTGCGCATCCGGCAACCCGCGCATTCCCGCGCGTCGCTGCGTTGCAGTAAGGTAATACACCTGGCCAAACCCGCCGCGCCGGCCATTAGAACATGATTAACCCTCTTGCACAGCGAGCGCGCCTGATTCACTATCTAGTGGTTCGTTTCGCGTAGGCACCTACTAGACCTTGTGATCTGTCGCAAAGAGCAACTCTCTGGCGATCAGGGTGGATTCGGGTCTTTCGGGCGCAGGTCGGCGGGGAATCTGTGGGCAAGGCGGGAAAACAAATTTCCTCTTGCAGGCAGGGAACTGCTAGACTGAAGGCGTCCTGCCGATTCGAACACAAGCAGAACATCGCTGTAATCCGGCGATGGCGACCGGGGCATGGATCAAGTGGGGCATGATATGGAATTGAGGACTGGGGACGATGCGGAAATGGGTCTCGATTCGGGTGCACGGCCGGATACACCGAATGCTTCGGAGAATGCCGCGAAACCGGGCAGCGGACCTGCACCATCGGGCCGGGCCGCCAAGGCGATGACCATGGACAAGACCGACAAGGGTTCTGACGATCTGGTCGCGGAAAAGGCCGGGGCCGCGCTGGCCGATGCGCTGGCGCAGGCGGGCAAGGCGGCGAAGGAGGTCGATTCGAAGAAGGTCAACGACCGCCGTTTCGCTGTCGTCACCGATCCCGCGCGCGATGCACTGCTCACCGATTTCGGCAAGGAAACGCTGACCGATCGTTATCTGCTGCCGGGAGAAAACTTCCAGGACCTGTTCGCGCGCGTGGCCGATGCCTATGCCGACGATCAGGACCACGCGCAGCGGCTCTATGACTATATCTCGCGGCTGTGGTTCATGCCCGCAACCCCGGTGCTGTCGAACGGCGGGACCAATCGCGGGCTGCCGATCAGCTGTTATCTCAATTCGGTGGCCGACAGCCTCGACGGGATCGTCAAGACCTGGAACGAGAACGTCTGGCTCGCTTCCAAGGGCGGCGGCATCGGCACCTATTGGGGTAACGTGCGCGGGATCGGCGAGCCGGTCGGCCTCAACGGCAAGACGTCGGGCATCATCCCCTTCGTGCGGGTGATGGATTCGCTGACGCTGGCGATCAGCCAAGGCTCGCTGCGGCGCGGTTCGGCCGCCTGCTACATCGACATCTCGCACCCCGAGATCGAGGAGTTCCTCGAGATTCGCAAACCCTCGGGCGATTTCAACCGCAAGGCATTGAACCTGCATCACGGCGTGCTCGTCACCGACGAATTCATGGAAGCGGTGCGCAGCGGCAGCGAATTCGCGCTTCGGAGCCCGCGTGACGGCAGCGTGCGCGGCAAGGTCGATGCGCGCAGCCTGTTCCAGAAGCTGGTCGAAACGCGGCTTGCCACGGGCGAGCCCTACATCGTCTTTTCCGACACGGTGAACCGGATGATGCCCAGGCATCACCGCGATCTGGGGCTCAAGGTCTCGACCTCGAACCTGTGCAGCGAAATCACCCTGCCCACCGGCATCGACCACCTCGGCAACGATCGTACCGCCGTGTGCTGCCTCTCCTCGCTCAATCTCGAGACGTGGGAGGAATGGGAAGGCGACAAGCGCTTCATCGAGGACGTGATGCGTTTCCTCGACAATGTGCTCCAGGACTATATCGACCGCGCGCCCGACGAGATGGCGCGCGCCAAGTATTCCGCCAGCCGCGAACGTTCGGTCGGCCTTGGTGTGATGGGTTTCCACTCGTTCCTCCAGGCCAAGCAGATCGGCTTCGAAAGCCCGATGGCCAAGGTGTGGAACCTCAAGATGTTCCGGCACATCCAGGCCAAGGCGTCCGAAGCCTCGATGATGCTGGCGCAGGAACGCGGCGCCTGCCCCGATGCCGAAGATATGGGGGTGATGGAGCGGTTCAGCTGCAAGATGGCGATCGCGCCCACCGCGTCGATTTCGATCATCTGCGGCGGCACCAGCGCCTGCATCGAGCCGATCCCGGCCAATATCTATACGCACAAGACGCTGTCGGGCAGCTTCATCGTCAAGAATCCCTATCTCGAAAAGTTGCTGCGCGAGAAGTCGAAGGATTCGAACAACGTGTGGAATTCGATCCTCGAAAAGGGTGGGTCGGTCCAGCACCTCGATTTCCTGACGCCCGAGGAAAAGGCGGTGTTCAAGACCAGTTTCGAGATCGACCAGCGCTGGCTGCTCGAATTCGCGGCGGACCGCTCGCCCTATATCGATCAGGCGCAGTCGCTGAACCTGTTCATTCCGGCAGACGTGGACAAGTGGGATCTGATGATGCTGCATTTCCAGGCGTGGGAGAAGGGCATCAAGTCGCTCTATTACCTGCGCTCGAAATCGGTCCAGCGCGCGGGCTTCGCCGGCGGGGTGGAGGCGGACAATACCGCCGATGCGCCGCGGATCGAGCTCACGGCCGCCGACCAGACCGATTACGAGGAATGCCTCGCGTGTCAGTGAGACGGGGGCCAGGCGCCGCGTTGCTTGCGGCAACGGCGCTCGCCCTCCTCGCCCTATCCGCGTGCGCGTCGCAGGTGCCCGCAGCGGTGGAGCACGGCACGCAGGTGCCCGGCTTCTGGTGGGGGCTGTGGCACGGCTTCGTCTTCCCCTTCGCCTGGATCGGATCGCTGTTCGATCCTGACATCGCGGTCTACGCCGTGCCCAATACCGGCGGCTGGTATGATTTCGGCTTCTTCCTGGGCGTGACCGTGCTCGGCGGGGGGAGCTGGTTCTCATCGAAGAAGAAGCGCAAGTCCTGAGCATGCCCGTCGGTGAGGTGCTGGGCGTCGCCGTGGCGCTTTACCGCTCGGAAGATGTGATCGCTGACTGCCTCTCCAGCCTCAAGGCCTCGCAAGGTGCGCAATTGCGCGTGGTTCTGGCCGACAATGCCAGCCCCGATGATACTTGCGCCGTGGTGCGCGCCTGGGCGCGGGCGCATCTGGCACCGCAGGATTTCGCGGAGGCCACGCCAGGCGGGGCCGCGC
>LOEX01000036.1 GCA_001516125.1 Sphingomonadales bacterium BRH_c42 | reverse complement strand
CCCGGTCAGGTCGAGGGCGCGCTCGAGGCCACGCATCTGACCGCACTGGCCGATCGTCCGGTCTCGACGCTATCGGGTGGGGAGCGCGCGCGGGCGCTGCTGGCGCGCGTGTTCGCCGGCAATCCGCAATGGATCCTGGCCGACGAGCCGCTGGCCGCGCTCGATTTCTACCATCAGCTCGAGGTGCTGGCGAGTTTGCGCGAAGCCGCGCGGCTGGGCCGGGGCGTGGTGCTGGTGCTGCACGATCTGGCGTTGGCGATGAACCATGCCGACCGCGTGCTGGTGCTGAACGCGGGGAAACTGCACGCCGACGGCGCGCCCGAAACGGCGCTGTCTGTCGGCACGATCATCGAGGTATGGGGGGTTTCGGCGCGGTGGCTGGGCGAGCCGGGCGCAAGGGCTCTGGTCACGGGATAGACCGGTGGCGGCGCAGCGACCGCCCCCCGGTGCATTCCCTATTCCCCTTCGATCAGCCCGCGCGATTCGAGCATGGGGGTGACATCGGGATCGCGTCCGGCAAATTCGCGGAACATCTCGAAATAGTCCCTGGTGCCGCCCTGGCTGAGCACCGTCGCCCGGTAATGATCGCCATTGGCACGGGTCAGCCCGCCATTGTCGAGGAACCACTTGCGGCTGTCCTTGTCGAGCATCTCGGTCCACAGATACGAGTAATACCCCGCCGAATAGCCCGCCGGTGAGGAGAAGATGTGGTTGAAATAGCTGCTGCGATAGCGCGGCGGCACCAGATCGATCTCCAGCCCCAGTTCTTCGAGCGATTTGCGCTCGAACGCGTTGACTTCTTCGGGCGTATCGATCGCCCCGGCCTGTTCGGGCGTAAGCGCATGCCATTTCATGTCGAGCAGCGCGGCTTCGACGACCTCGCCGAAATCATACCCCTGGTTGAACTTCGACGCGGCCTGAATTTTTCCGACCATCTCCATCGGGATCACTTCGCCCGTTTCGTGATGCTTCGCGTAGTTTTGCAGCACTTCGGGATACGTCGCCCAGATTTCGTTCACCTGGCTGGGATATTCGACGAAATCGCGCGCTGTCGCCGTGCCCGAAAGCGAGGTGTATTTCTGGTTCGCGAAGAAGCCGTGCAGCGCATGGCCGAATTCGTGGAAGGTTGTCTCGACATTGTCGAAGCCGACCAGCTGCACCTCCCCGTCTGCCGCCTTGGGGATGTTGAGCACGTTGTAGATCACCGGTTTGGTGCCCCAGACGTGGCTCTGCTCGACGAAATTGCTCATCCACGCGCCGCCGCGCTTGGAAGGCCGCTGGAACGGATCGAAATAGAACAGGCCCAGTTCGCTGCCATCCTTGTCGAACACGGTATAGGTCCAGACATCGGGATGATAGACCGGAAGATCGGTGCGGCGCTTGAAGGTGAGGCCGTAGAGCTTCCCCGCGGCGTAGAACACCCCGTCCTCCAGCACTTTCTCAAGCTGGAAATAGGGCGCGACCGAAGCCTCGTCGAAGGCGAATTTCTCGGCCTTGACCTTCTCGGCATAGCGATACCAGTCCCACGGCTGCACGGCGAAATCTCCGCCGTCTGCCGCGATCCGCTGATTGAGCACCTCCGCCTCGCGGTTCTGCGTCGCGGCCAGCGCGGGGACCATCTGTTCCATGAAGCCGAGCGCGGTGGCGGGCTGCTTCGCCATGCGGTCATACATGGTATAGCTGGCCCAATCGGGATCGCCGAACAGCGCGGCCTTTTCCGCGCGCAATGTGGCGATCCGCGCCAGCAGCAGGCGGGTGTCGTTCTCGCCGCCCTGATCGGCGCGGTATACGCTGGCCTTGAACAGCTTCTCGCGCGTGGCGCGGTTCTCAAGGCTGGGCAGCAGCGGCTGCTGCGTGGTGTTCTGCAGCGCGATGGCAAACTTGCCTTCGTGGCCCTTTTCCGCCGCCAGCGTTGCCGCGGCCTCGATCTGCGCGGGCGAGAGCCCGGCAAGTTCCTCGGCCGTATCGACGATCAGTGCCCCTGCAACCGTGGCCGCGCGCACCTTCTGGCTGAACTCGGTCGTCAGTACCGAAAGCTGCGAATTGATCGTCTTGACCGCTTCGCGCTCGGCATCGCTGAGCAGCGCGCCCGCGTGGACCATGCCGCGATATGTGTTGTCGAGCAACGCGGCGTCTTCTGTATCGAGCGCCAGCGTTTCGCGCGCGTCATATACCGCCTTGACCCGGGCAAACAGCGCGGGGTTGAGCGCGATGCTGTCCGAATGGGCGGAGAGCGCCGGGCTCACCGTGGTTTCGATTCCGTCGAGTCCGTCGGTGGTGTTCGCGCCCGTCAGCGCAAAGAACACGGCGGCCACGCGGCCCAGCATCCGGCCCGACTTTTCGAGCGCGACGATGGTGTTTTCGAAAGTGGGCGCCGCGGGATTGCCCACGATCGCCTCGATCTCGGCCTTCTGGATCGCCATGCCCTGCTCGAAGGCAGGTTCGTAATCCGCCTCGGTGATCTTCGTGAAATCGGGCGCGAGAAAGGGAAGCGTGCTGTCTGCGGCGAAATAACCGCTGCCAGCGGGGATCGCGGCGGCAGAGGCGGCGGCTTCGCTGTGCGTCGAGGCAAGCGCCTGCGGGGTTACGCAGCCGGCCAGCAAGGCTGCAAGGGCGGTCTTGGCCAGAAAATGGGCCTTCATGTTCTCTCCGGATCGGGTTGGCCCGCAAGGTGCGGGCGAAGCTGATGAATGGGTGTTTGTTACCGGCGTGCAGGTGAACATCAGATTGATTGAGATTGCAACCATCCGGCGGCGCAATGCGCACGATTTGCGGATTCCGGCGATTTTGCACAGAGGCCATTGCAAGCTTCACCCGGTTACGACCCGAAGGACCGGGTGAAGACTCGCAAAGAGAAGTGCAGTCTAGCCCGGCGCGAATGTTGGGGAACTTCAGAAATTCTGTAGGGGGGTGCCGGAAGATGAAACCTCAAGCACGCGTTAGTAATTAAATATCATATAATCATAGCATTGTGGATTTTGGTTGTGATTTTCCGGCCTTGAGAAACTTCATCCATAGTGGAGAAACCCCGGTCCGGCGGCGGGGCGATTGGAGGATTCAGGTAGTGGTATCGGGCGGAGCGGGACGTCCTCGGTCACAGCGAGAGGCGCGGTGACTCGGCGATCGAAGACGTGCCTGGCGCGGCCCGGCACAGCGCGTGCAACTACAACCAACCGGGCGGTTCCGGGATGTTCAGTTGTCCCATCTCCCCCTCTCTCGAGGGAAGGGCCGGGGTGGGTGTTCGTGGTTCGACAGGCTCACCACGAACGGATTAATGCCCGGCCATTCCGTTCGCCCTGAGCCTGTCGAAGGGCGGGAAGGGTGCCGGAAGCCGCCACGGAGTTGACACAGGTGAACATTTAGGGAACATAGCCCGTCCGGCGGAGTGAAGTGCGGGCTGCACAATCGGGCCGCTGGACTCCTGTTCCTCCAGTCCCCAAGTGACGCCCATGAGTCTCACACATATTTCCGCTCAGCATAGGCCTGCCATATGCTGACTCACATAAAAGTACGCGGCGCGCGCGAACACAACCTCAAGGGCATCGACATCGATCTGCCGCGCGATAGCCTGATCGTGATTACGGGGCTGTCGGGCAGCGGAAAGTCCAGCCTCGCGTTCGACACGATCTATGCCGAGGGGCAGCGCCGCTATGTCGAGAGCCTGTCCGCCTATGCGCGCCAGTTCCTCGAAATGATGCAGAAGCCCGATGTCGAGCATATCGACGGGCTGTCCCCCGCGATCTCGATCGAACAGAAGACCACCAGCCGCAACCCGCGATCGATCGTCGCCACCGTCACCGAAATCTACGACTACATGCGCCTGCTGTGGGCGCGGGTGGGGGTGCCATACAGCCCCGCCACCGGGCTGCCGATCAGCGCGCAGACCGTCAGCCAGATGGTCGACAGGGTCATGGCGCTGCCCGAAGGGACGCGGATCTATCTGCTCGCGCCGGTGGTGCGCGGCCGCAAGGGCGAATATCGCCGCGAGCTGGCCGAATGGCAGAAGGCCGGCTTTACCCGCGTCCGGATCGACGGGGAGATGTACGCAGTCGAGGAAGCGCCCGCGCTCGACAAGAAGCTGCGCCACGATATCGAGGTGGTGGTTGACCGGCTGGCGGTGAAGGCGGGGCTCGAAACGCGGCTGGCGGATTCGTTCGAGCAGGCGCTGAAGCTGGCCGATGGGCTGGCCTATGTCGATCTGGCGGACGGGACTGTGGGGGACTTAGCTCCCCTCCCCGGTGGGGAGGGGTTGGGGGTGGGGGTTCCCACTTTACAGACGCCTGACACCCATCCCCAACCCCTTCCCTCAAGGGAAGGGGCTCAGAAAATGAAAGGCACCGGCATCCCCGCCAACCGCATCGTGTTCAGCGAGAAGTTCGCCTGCCCGGTTTCGGGCTTCACCATCGAGGAGATCGAGCCGCGGCTGTTCAGCTTCAACGCACCGCAGGGGGCCTGCGCCACCTGCGACGGGATTGGCGAGAAGCTGCTGTTCGACCCGCAGCTGGTGGTGCCGAACGAGGCGCTCAGCCTGAAACAGGGCGCGGTGGTGCCCTGGGCCAAGTCGAACCCGCCCTCGCCCTATTACATGCAGGTGCTGGCCAGCCTCGCGCGCGCCTATGACTTCGAGTTGACCACGCCGTGGAACCAGCTCGCGCCCGATCAGCGGCAGATCATCCTCCACGGCACCGGCGGCATGCCCGTGGCGCTGACCTTCAAGGACGGGCGCAAGGAATATACCGTGCACAAGGCGTTCGAGGGGGTGATCGGCAACCTCAACCGCCGCATGCTCCAGACCGAGAGCGCGTGGATGCGCGAGGAGCTGGGCAAATACCAGACCGCGCAGCCGTGCGAGGCCTGCCAAGGCAAGCGGCTCAACGAGAAGGCGCTGAGCGTGAAGCTTCCCAGCGCCCAGGGCCCGACCGATATCGCCGTGCCCACGCGGATGAGCGTGGCCGATGCCAAGGCGTGGTTCCTCGGCCTCGATAGCCAGCTTGGCGAGACGCAGCGCCAGATCGCGCGCGCCATCCTGAAAGAGATCAACGAGCGGCTGGGTTTCCTCGACAATGTCGGGCTCGATTACCTCAACCTCGACCGCACATCGGGCACGCTTTCGGGTGGGGAATCGCAGCGCATCCGCCTCGCCAGCCAGATCGGCAGCGGGCTTTCGGGCGTGCTCTATGTGCTCGACGAGCCCAGCATCGGCCTGCACCAGCGCGATAACGACCGGCTGCTCGAAACGCTGAAGCGGCTGCGCGATCTGGGCAACACCGTGATCGTGGTCGAGCATGACGAGGATGCGATCCGCAGCGCCGATCATGTGGTCGATCTCGGCCCCGGCGCGGGCGTCCACGGCGGCGAGGTAGTGGCGCAGGGCACGCTGGAGGATATCCTCGCCGCGCCAGGGTCGCTCACCGCCGATTACCTCACAGGGCGCCGCCGGATCGAGGTGCCCACCGTGCGCCGCCGCGGCA
>LOEX01000035.1 GCA_001516125.1 Sphingomonadales bacterium BRH_c42 | reverse complement strand
TGCGCCGCGCCATGCGCGGCTGTGGCTGCTCGTGGCGCTGGCCTTTTTCCTGCTGGCGCTGTCGCGAGTGACCATGGCGGAAGACGCGCTGCACGAATGGCTGCGCGCGCAGCTTGAGGGCGCGGCGCTGTATGAACATCGCCGCACCCTGCAATTGCCGCTGGTCCTGCTGACGATGGCTGCCGCCTTCGCAAGCCTGCTGTGGTGGCTTGCGATCTGGCGCCGAATTTCCGGGCGTCGCCGTCAGCGGATGCTGCACCTTGCCCGGCTGGCCTTGGCGGTGATGGGGGCGCTGGTCGTGCTGCGTGTCATCTCGCTCCACGCCACCGACGCCTGGCTCCATGGCGGGGTCAGGTTGAATTGGTGGCTCGACATCGGCTCCAGCCTGCTCGCTGCACTGGCCGCGCTGCGCTATGCGTCGATACGCGGGGTCAGGGGAGGAGAGGGCTGATACGGTGCGTGTGCGTCGGCCAGAATCGCTGCGATTCGCCGTGCCGCCATGCCGTCGCCATAGGGATTGTGCGCCCTTGCCATGGATTGGTGCGCAGCCCGATCATCGAGTAGCCGGTTGACCTCAGTCACGATGCGGGCGCTGTCGGTGCCGACCAGGCGTGCGGTTCCGGCCTCGACCCCTTCCGGCCGCTCGGTCGTGTCGCGAAGAACCAGGACCGGCTTGCCCAGGCTCGGTGCTTCCTCCTGCACGCCGCCGCTGTCGGTCAGCACAATATCGCTTTGTTCGAGCAATCGCACGAAGCAAGGATAATCGAGCGGATCGACGAGCGCGATCGCGCTTTCGCCGCCGAGCGTGTCGCGCATCACGCCTGCGACTTGCGGATTGGGGTGGAGCGGATAGACGATTCCCACATCGCCGCGTGCTGCGACAGCCTTCAGTCCGGCGGCGATGCCCGCCATCCCCTCGCCAAGATTTTCGCGCCGGTGCGCAGTGACCGCTATGATGCGCTTGCTCGCAAATCGGTCCAGTGTGGACGCTATCGGAGCGGAGAGCCGCGGATCGGCCGCAATCCGCGCGCGCATCTGCAACAGGGCATCGACCACCGTATTGCCGGTGACATGGATCGCCTCATGCGTGATGTTTTCGCGTCGCAGGGCCGCTGCCGCCGCCTCGGTCGGGGCAAAGTGCAGATCGGCAATGGTTCCGGCGACCTGCCGGTTAACCTCTTCGGGCCACGGTGCGTAGATGTTGCCGCTGCGCAAGCCGGCTTCGACATGGCCGACTGGAATGCGGCGGAAATAGCATGCCAGAGCGACCATCATGGTGGTCAGCGTATCGCCGTGAACCAGCACCCGCTGCGGCCTTTCACGGTCGAGAAGCTTGCCGAAACGCCTGAGGATCCGCGTCGCCAGCCTGTCGAGCGACTGACCCGTCTGCATCAGGTCGAGATCGAAGTCGGGAACAACGTCCCACAGCGAGAGAACCTGATCGAGCAGTTCGCGGTGCTGCGCGGTTACAGCCACGCGCACGTCCAGAGTCCCGACCTCGCGCAGTGCCGCAATTACCGGCAGCATCTTGATCGCTTCGGGGCGTGTGCCGAAAGCGACCAGTATCTTGTCAGGGAGGAAACCGTGACCGTGCACCGGCGATCAGAATGCCAGCTCGCCGGTTTCCACGAAGCGCGCGACCGCCGCCAACAGGCTCGGGCCCGGTTTCGGACCCAGCGGCAGCTCAAGCTCGGACCTGAGGCCGCGTCGAAGCGTCCGTTCGAGTTCATCGCGATCGGTAGCCACGCTGATACCCTGGCGGCCCGCCAGCGCGCTGGCCGTTGCAGCCTGGTGATCGTTGCGGTGTTCGCCCAGACCGGCGCTGCGAGGAAATACGATCAGCGGCTTGCGATATTTCTCCGCGGCGAGCACGGTGCCGACACCGGCGTGCCCCACGATCACTCTGGCGTTCTCGACCAGCTCGAGGAACCGGCTCGGCTCCAGACTGCGATGATACTGCATGTTGCGCGGTATGAAGCTGCCCGCGCCGATCTGCGCCACGACTGTGGTCGGCAGATGCAGGGCGATCTCGTCCATGAGGCGGATCAGCCGGTCAAAGCCGAGCTGCGTGCCAACCGTGACCAGAATCACAGGAGCGCGCCTGCGTAATGAACCGTCCGTTCCCGCGCGAGGTGCTCCCACTGCGTAAGGCACCGATGGGCGATGCGCATGGCCAGCCGTCCGGAGAGAGAGAGCCGGTCGGCATTGGCTATACTGTCGATCCACAACGTCCGGGCTCCCATCACGCGGCCCCAGAATATGCAGAGCAAGCCCGGTGCGGCCCCGGTCGAAATCACGATCTGCGGGCGCAGCCGGGCGATCAGGAAAGCTGAGCGAACCGCGCATTCAAGCGTTCGCAGCGGTTGCCTCAGGTTGCAGTCAGGCAGAATTTGCACGCTGATCGCGCCGATTTCGTGCTTGGACACCTTGCTGGTTGTGGCAAAGTGGATTTCATGCCGGCTAAACGCATCGCGCAGCAACAAAAGCTGCTCCCAATGCCCGCCGCCCGAGGCGACAGCCAGAACCCTCATCATGCGCCCCCACTATTTTTTTCTCTACGCCGAGGCGACGTAGTTTTGCGACCGTGGCGGTCGCTATTGCGCCAGTTGTATAAATGTCAATCCATCAGACTAACAACATCCCCTTGAAACTGCAGCCGCCCCGCGCCATGCAGCTCGCCGGAAAAAGGAAATCCTGAACGATGGAACGATGCGACGGTCCGCTGACCGGCCTCAGGGTCGTTGAATTCACCGGCATCGGGCCGGGGCCGCATGTGGCCATGCTGCTCGCCGACATGGGGGCCGAGGTGGTGCGGATCGAGAGGGTGGGAGGGCAAGCGCTCAACCGCGTGGTCGAACGGGCCAGACACCGGGTCGAGGTCGATGTGAAAAGCACCGAAGGGCGGGCATTTTGCCTCGACGCGGCGCGCCAGGCCGATGTGCTGATCGAAGGTTTCCGCCCCGGGGTGATGGAGCGGCTTGGCCTGGGGCCGGACGAACTTCTCACGGCCAATCCGCGGCTGGTCTATGCGCGCATGACCGGCTGGGGGCAGACCGGACCGCTGGCGCAGGCTGCCGGGCACGATATCAATTATATCGCCATTACCGGTGCGCTTGATGCGATCGGCAAGGCTGGCGAGCTGCCGATCCCGCCGCAGAATCTTGTGGGCGATTTCGGCGGCGGCTCGATGTACTGCGCCTTCGGGATACTCGCCGCGCTGTATGAGCGCGAACGTTCGGGGCGCGGGCAAGTTGTCGATGCCGCGATCGTTGACGGCGCGACCAGCCTGATGAGTTTCTTTTCCGGCCTGCCCGGATCGGCGCTGCGCAGCACCGCGCGCGGCGGCGGGCTGCTGAGCGGGGCGGCGCATTTCTATCGCTGCTATGAATGCGCCGATGGCCGCGAGATCGCGGTTGGCGCGATTGAACCGCAATTCTACGCCGAGCTTCTGGCGAAGAGCGGCGCGCCCGCCGATCTGGCGCAAGGGCAGATGGACCCTGCCAATTGGCAGGATCATGCCGAACGGCTGGCGGCGCTGTTCAAGACCCGGCCTGCTGCGGATTGGTGCGAGCTGCTCGAAGGCAGCGATGCCTGCTTCGCGCCGGTGGTGCCACTCGATGAGGTGCGCGATCATCCGCACATGAAAGAGCGCGGGGCCTATGAGGAACGCGGCGGCGTATGGCATAGTGCGCCCGCTCCGCGTTTCAGCCGGACGCCCGGCGCGATTCGTGACAGCGCGATGGACGGGGCCGAGGTTGTCGCCCGCTGGAAGGCGCAGGGCTGAAAGGGAGCCAAATGGCCGGAAAATTCTTCGACGAGTGGCAGGTGGGCGAGCGGATCGAGCATGAAATCCGCCGCACGGTGACCGAAACCGACAATCTGCTGTTCTCTTGTCTGACGCACAACCCGCAGCCCTTGCATCTCGATGCCGAAGCCGCCCGGGCAAGCGAATTCGGTCAGATCCTGGTCAATTCCACGTTCACCTTTTCGCTGCTTGTGGGGCTGTCGGTGGGGGAGACCACGCTGGGAACGCTGGTCGCCAATCTGGGGTTCACCAATGTCACCACTCCCCGGCCGGTGTTCATCGGCGATACCTTGCGCGCGGTGAGCGAAGTGAACGAGCTTCGGCCCAGCAAATCGCGCCCCGAGGCGGGCATCGTCACCTTCTTGCACGAGGCGATCAATCAGCGCAGCGAGGTGGTTTGCCGCTGCGAACGCAGTGCTCTGCTGCTGCGCAAGCCCGGCTGACGTTACGGCACGGCTGGATAGACGGCGGGCGGTTGACGATCCCTCGCAAAGCCGCGCAAACTGGGGCCGGAGAGTGCCGGGGAGAGGGAACGTGAAAATGCGGAATGGTCTGGTTTACGCTGCGGGGCTGATGGCGGGCGCAGCGCTGCTTGCCGGCTGCGACATGGCCGCAAACATTCCCGAAGCAGCGCGCGGCACGGGCGAGGGGGCGATCGAACTCGCCGAATTTCCCGACCGGCCCTATTGGGGGGACACGCATCTCCACACCGACAATTCGATCGATGCCTTCGGATTCGGCGTCAGGCTGGGGCCCGAAGAGGCGCTGCGCTTTGCCAGCGGCGAAGAAGTTACCTCGACCACGGGGGTCAAGGGCAGGCTGGCGCGCCCGCTCGATTTCCTGGTCATCGCCGATCATTCCGACGCGATGGGCGCAACCCGCCGGCTGTATGACGCGCCGCGCCTGCTGATCCGCGATGCCACGCTGCGCCGCTGGCACGACATGATGCACGAAAGCCCGCAGCAATCGCAGCGCGCGGTGGCCGAACTGATTACCGCCGCGGCCAACGGTACTTTGCCAAAAGGGTTGACCGAGGACCCTGAGGCACAGGCAGAGGCGACGCGCGATATCTGGACGGCTCAGCTGGAAACGCTCGACCGGTATAACAGGCCGGGCAAATTCACTGCGCTGGCGGGCTTTGAATGGACGCTGATGCCTGACGGCAACAATCTCCACCGCGTGGTCATGTTCCGCGACGGCAGCGACAAGACCGGGAAGGTCGCCCCCTTCCAATCGATCGATACCAGGGTAGAGCAGCTGTGGGATTACATGGATGCCTATGCCAGGAAAACCGGCGGGCAGGTGCTGGCCATTCCGCATAATTCGAATGTGTCCAACGGACTGATGTTCGAATTGACCATGCCCGATGGCGGGCCGATGACCGCCGAATATGCGCGCAGGCGTGCAAGGGCGGAACCGGTGGTCGAGATCACGCAGATCAAGGGCGACAGTGAAACGCATCCGTTCCTCTCACCCAATGACGAATTCGCCAGCTTCGGCGTGGCGGGCTGGGAACTGGGCAATCTGCCGCTGACGCAAAGGGCAACGCCCGCGATGGCGGGCGGCAGCTATGTTCGTGAGGCCTTGAAACGCGGGCTTTCGATCGAGCAGCGGTTGGGCGTCAATCCCTATTCTTTTGGCGTGGTTGGCTCGACCGACAGCCACACCGCGCTGGCGACTGCGGATGAGGACAATTTCTTCGGCAAGCACACCGGCAACGAGCCCGCGAACAGGAACCGTGCGCTCGATCCGCAGAACCTGGGCACCGACATTGGGCGCTTCGGCTGGAACTATCTGGCGGGGGGGTATGCCGCGGCCTGGGCGCGCGGCAACACCAGAGCCGAAATTTTCGACGCGTTCCGCCGCCGCGAAGTCTATGCCACCACCGGTCCGCGCATGGTGGTGCGGCTGTTCGGCGGCTTCGATTTCACCGAGGCGGACTGGGCCGGCGACTGGGTGAGAGCCGGATACAGGCGCGGCGTACCCATGGGCGGCGCGCTGAAGGACAAGGGCAAGGTGCCGACATTCCTTATTTCCGCACTCAAGGACCCCGATGGCGCAAATCTTGACCGGGTGCAGATGGTCAAGGGCTGGGTCGATGCATCGGGCGAATTGCACGAACGGGTCTATGACGTGGTGTGGAGCGACATGGACAGGCGCAGGTCCAGCGGCGGCAAGGTCCCGGCGGTGGGCGACACCGTTGACCGCAAGACGGCGACTTACACCAACTCCATCGGCGCGGCCGAATTGCGCAGCGTCTGGCGCGATCCCAGTTACAGGCACGGGCAGCGGGCGTTCTATTACCTGCGGGTGCTGGAGATTCCCACGCCGCGCTGGCCGCTCTACGATGCAGTGCGCTTCGGGATCAAACTGCCCGCTGACGCGATGGCCGATGCAGTGGCTCAGGAGCGCGCCTATTCCTCGCCGATCTGGCTGAAACCGAAAAAACGCAAATGACGGGGGCGCAGTGAAGCGGCCAGGCTGGACCGGCGAACCGCTGGTTCACTTCCTCATCGCCGGGGCGGTGATCTTCGCTTTCTTCGCGTGGCGAGGCGAGGAAGTCGATCCCGCCAGCCGGACGATTTCGGTCGACCGCGAACAGCAGGCGCAGATCGCGCTCGGCTTCGAGCGCATGATGCAGCGTCCGCCCACCGATGCCGAGCTTGACAGCCAGATCGAGCGCTATGTCCGCGATGAAGTGCTTTACCGCGAGGCCTTGCGGCTGGGGCTCGACCGCGATGATGCGGTGGTCCGGCGGCGGCTGGCGCAGAAGATGGACATGCTGGCGAGCGCGCAGGCCGAGACCGAGCAACCATCGGCCAAGGTGCTGCTCGCCTGGTATGATGCGCACCCTGAGCGTTTTGCCGACGAGACGCGATACACGTTCGATCAGCTGTGGTTTGACTCTGAAGTCGCTGCAAGATCGGCCATGGGCAAGGTGCGCAGCGCGAAGGATTGGCGCCGGCTTGGCCAGGCGATCAGCCTGCCCCCCAGCCTGACGGGCGAGGCGCGCGATGAGGTGCTTGCGCGCTTTGGCGAACAGTTCCTGACCGCGATCGATCTGCTTGAGCCGGGGGAGCAGTGGCAGGGTCCGGTCCGGTCGGGCTTCGGCTGGCATCTCGTGCACCTGCGCGCACGCGAACCCGGCAAGCCGCGCCCCTTTGCCGAAATCGCCAATACGGTCGAGAATGACTGGCGCACCGCCACCATCGCCGCGCGCCGCGAGGAGGGTTATCGCTTGCTGCGCGAAGCCTACAAGGTCGAGATCGACAAGTGATCCGATTCATTACTGCATTGTTGCTGGCGTTGCTTGCCGTGCCTGCGCAGGCCGATGAAATCCGCCCGTTCGCGATCGATTTCACTGAAGTGGAGGCGGGCCGCTGGTCGCTCGACTGGAAGCAGCCGCTCACCGCACCGGGAGCAGCCGAACTGATCGTCCCGCAAATACCGGCGAACTGCCGGATCGTGGGCGCGCCTTTACGCAGTCCCGCATCAATGGCGCTGATCGGCCATGCCGAAGTGGCCTGCACGGGCGATGTCGCGGGCGGCGTGATCGCGGTGCCGCAGCTTGCCGGGGGCGCCGAC
>LOEX01000034.1 GCA_001516125.1 Sphingomonadales bacterium BRH_c42 | reverse complement strand
GCGGAGGAGGTGGCGGCGGCGGCGGAGGTGGCGGCGGCGGAGGAGCTTCCCCTCCAAAGTTGTAGGTCAACGTCGCCAGCAGCGAGTGCGTCGTGACGTCGCCCGACATGCTGCGTCCGAGAACATCGACCAGGTCAACGCTCGATGCCTGGAAATAGCGATACTTCAGCCCGACATCCCAGTTGTCGCTCAGCGGGGTGCGAACCCCGGCAAGGACCTGCCATGCAAAGCCGGTATCGGAATCATTGACGATCCCCGGCCCGGTGGAAAGAGCGGTTATGCCGGCATCGACCCGGGCGATACCCGCGCCACCGCCGACGAAGCCCTGCAATCCGTCATCCGGCCCAAAGTCCAGCAGACCGTTGAGCATGAAGCTGAGGATGTTGATGTCGCCTTCGGTCGGGAACTGGCCCGGATCTGTCTGGCCAGGCGCAATCGGCACGCCCTGGGTTCCGGCGGTGAAGCTGTCGACATCCGAATCCCGATAGCTGGCTTCCGTTTCCAAACGGAATGCACCGAAGTCGTAGCCGACCCCCGCACCCAGATCGAAACCCGTCGCCTGATCGGTCGACGCATTCTTGGTTCCACCATCGACATCAAAATCGACGTCTTCGACGATCATTACACCGCCTTCGGCCGAGACGTACCATTGGCCGTCTCGCGCAGCCGCCGGCGCGGCAAGCGCAGTCGACGCCAGCGCCAATCCAATGACGAGTTTGCGCATTTTCATATTCCCCTTCTTGCGGTTCAGAAGCACCCGGCGGTTTTAGCCTCAACCGTTTCGGGTGGCAAGCCGACATTGGCGTAAAACTGTTGCAGAAAAGCTTCACTTGCCAGAATGTTGCACTTGACAGCGGTCGTTGGTCCCGACGCAAATTGCTATCCCGGCGTGCGGGCGAACAGCCCCAGGTCCCGAAGTGCGGCGACCAGCTGGCCAATCGCTGCGCGCGCTTCCAGATCGACCGTGGTTCCCCCGGTGGGCAATCCCGGATCGGCGGCGAATTTCCACGAATCGTCGAAATGGAGTTGCCTTCCCGACACACTATCGAACACGCGCATCCCCGGCTGGGGCGGGATGAATCTCCAGCCTCCCGCCGTGAAGACCGCGATGGACTGGGCATTTCCGCTCCAGTCCCCCTGGCCGCTGGGCTGGACCAGCCACGCTTCGCCTTCGACCGGATCGGAGGGCGGAATGTCTGCTGTCCCGTGAACGCGCGCATGGACCAGTGCATCGAGCAGGACATGCGCCTCGTTGACGAAGAATTCCTTCTGCGCCTGGCCGGAGAACAGCAGTGGCAGGCCGAATCGCGGCGTGGCGGAGGCGAAAGTTGCTGGAATGGTCATGGTCGTCCTCGTGGGCTGGATCAGGGAAATTGCGCGATGAAGGTGGGTTGCGACGGTACGTAGGTGCCGAGCTGACGCACCCACAGGGGCGCATGGCTGGCCGACGGCGCGAGCGATGCGATCACACCTGCCTCAAGCGCCAGGCGGGGGCTTTGCACCTGCCAGGATGCAAGGGGCAGATCGACATTGCCGACGCCGACCTGATAAGCCTCCTGCTCTTCGATCAACGGCGTTTCGACAAAGTCGGGCCAGCGCCATTGGCCGCGCGAGCGCCTGCTCCAGCACAGCTCCCAGTCGCCGTTTGGTGCAATCGTCCGGCGAGCATGGACCGGCGGCGGCGGGCGTCTTGAAATACCGTCAGCCTCCAGCGCGGCAAAGACCGGCGCGTCATCCGCCAGCCCGATTGCCGCGATACGCGTGGTCCCGTTTTCGGCGATCAGGGCCGGGTCGAGTGGTATCAGAGTTTCGTCGATCAGGACCACGTCGGTGCCTGCGGCATGGCCGGGACTGGCCTCAGCCTCGGTCCCGGCTCTCCCCCGCAACAGGCCGCAAAGGCGCCAACTGCGCGGACCGGTCTGCTCGGCAGTGAGGTACTGGATCACCTCACGCCCGGCCAAGAGCCTGTTGGTCCCTGCCGCAAGCCCGGCAACCGTTGTCGAGCCGATCGCAAGATCGTCGCCGACCAGATCCAGGTGCAGCTCGGCGGCAGGCTCGAGGAGAGTCGATGACGATGCCGGCAAGGGCGCGGTCAGGGTGCCAATCACGCTCCTGCGAACCGCGAAGGCGTCGAGAGGAACAAGTCCGCCCGCCTGCTCCACATGCAGTGCCGCGCCGGACCAGTTTCCGGCACCTGCCGAAACCGCCGCCAGGAACGAGGGAGTGCCTGGCGATCCGCTGCCGTCCCACGGCAGTTCGAATGCCTTCAGGATGGTGGGAACCGCAGGAAGATCGGCGGGCGGGTTGATCCGCCCGGGATCGGAAATAGCGGCATCGGCAAGCAGCGGGGGAAGGCGCGTCAGCGTCAGCTCTATGCCCTGGTCGCTCCATTCCCACGCCGTGATCGCCCAGACCCCGTCCAACCCGGGAACCTGCACCCTGGCGCCCGGCCCCGTGCCGGGATCGAGTTCCGCGACCGTCCGCCTGATCGCCTCGCCCTGCCACCTGCAATTCTGCGCCTTGGCGTTGACGATGTGTCGCGCTCCCCCCGAACTCATTGCCGCGGGCATGTCCAGCATGAGTTCCCGTGCGCGCGCCGGCAGGCCGATGGCGCGCTGGACGCCGGGCTGGAAATCGCGGTCACGATCGTAATAGCGCACGGCAACGGGGACAGGTTCGGTTGTGGCAGCCCGCCGGAACTGGTCGCGGCCGGCACCGGCGGAGCCATCGTCCCTGTCGATGGCAAGTGGCTCTGCCAGGCTCGGCAGTTGCGCGGCGGCATGCTCGATCAAACCGATCTCGACATCGGTTCCGCTGGTAACGCAGGTCAATGGATAGGCCCGGTTTATCGCGGCAAGCGAATCGAGCAGCGGCCCGCCTTCGTCGGTGAAGCCGAGCATGTGCGGCAGGATATCGAGTCCCGGCCTGGTGCTGGCGCAGGGTGCGAGCTGCCCCAGGCTGACAAGCGGCTGGGCATCGGCCAGAACCTCGAACGTGAGCGCGGGTATCCGGTTGCCGAATTCGGCCAGCTGCAGGTCCTCGAACACGACATAGGCGCTGTCGCGGAACGCGGGGGTATTTCCGCCCTCCGCCGCGGCGATGAGCGGATCGGGTATTTGGTCGCGATGGCCATGGTGAATGCGCATCGTACCTGCCGATTTGAGATCGCCGGCACTGCCCCTGAGCAATCGCCCGTCTGCCCAGACCCTTCCCACTGCGTGGATCGGGCGGCTGGAAATCGCGACTGCAAAGCTCGCCGAATAGCTGAACGTCGTGACCTTGGGCTTGCCTTTGCCTCCGCCGCTGGTTTCGCGCGATTCGATCAGGTCGGTCGACCAGACAATCACCCCCGGCACGCGCATATGCCCGAACTGCCTGCCGATGGGCTGGCCGTAGCTGCTGGTGGAGATCGCCAGGTCCTTGACGCGCGGCCCCTCGCGCCTGCCTCCCGGTGCGAACGCCAGCGAGTCGATCGTGTTGCCCGCCAGCGCGCCGATGGCGCCGCCGATCGGGCCCGCGACCAGAGTCCCGACAGCACCCAGTATCAGCGTCGCCATGTGCGTATCTCCTTGGGTTCAAATTTGCGGTCGAAGCGCCAGATCATGTCGATCGGCCAAGGCAGCGCGCCGGTGGCCCTGACCACTTTCCGGAGCGATGCGTGCGCATGAATGAAACTTTGTCCGTTCTCGGCCACGAGCAGATGGTGCTGCGCCGGGCCGGGCACCACGAGGATGACGTCACCCGGTTTTATCGGGGTCGCTGCCTGCCGAAGCGCCGACCCTTCGATCATGCGCACGAAGCCGGAAATAGAGGCGTTGCGCAGATGGTATCCCTGCGGAAGCTCGAGACTGATTCCGGCGCCCGCAAAGGCACAGGCCACCACTCCGACGCAATCGAGCCCGGTTGCGGGATTCCTGCCATGCAGCCTGAACCTTGCCCCCAAGAGCCGCGCAGCAGCAGCGGCTATGGCGTGCCCGATTGTACCATCATGCGGTGCCATAGCGCGCCAGCAGGTCATTGCCCGGCAGGAATGGCTCGCCGCGAAAATTCACGGCATTGGCAAATCGGCCAGCGCACGTGGCAAAGGTGTGATCGCAGCCCTCGCGCACGATCACGCCTGTGCCCGGCAGGTTTGCAGACGCGATCGGGCGGTCGAGGACCAGCTCCGGCCCGGCCGCGTGAACGATACCGAAAGTCATGCCCGTCTGCGGCCCGCCCAGCAGGCGCAGCTGGCCATCGAGGAAATCGGGGCCGCCGATCGCGCTTACCGACACCGTGTTCCGGTCGGCATCGATCGCCTCGATCGTCGAACGACGGGCAAACCTGGCAGCCGAAAGCCCGCATTGGGGCCCGCAGAATTCGGCGCGGCAGGTCGGGCTGGTCCGGGGAACCAGATCTTTCTCGAGCAGCGTCTTGGCCGAGCGTAGATCGGCAGAGAATCCGCCCTCTCCGCGCCGCACCTCGCCCAGAGTGCCCGAGTACAGCGGTTCGTGCTCGAGTGTCTCCCAGTTGACCGCGCCGAATACTATCCGGGCGCCGTCGAACAGCCCGGCGGCCAGATCGTTTTCGTCGATCGCGTCATGGCTGAGCGCGCCCTCGACCTCGGCGCTGTCGAGCGACAGGTCCGACGTCCGCCGGATTGCCGAGGGCAACATGCCCGGCGCGGCGCGGTGCCTCATGTTCCCGAAGGAGAGGTCGCGATCATGGCTGGTGAATCCCAGCGCGACCCCGTCCTTGCGATAGACGCGCCAGTAGGTCGCGACCGCTTCGAGCTCGCTGGCAAGGAACACGGCCATCACGGGGCCTCGCGGATTTCGACCAGCGGGATGCTGGGCGCTTCGCCGGCTTCGAAGTTGACGCCGGAAATGTCGATCCGGTCTTCCGCGAAACGGACCGGAACATCGAAGAGGAACCCGGCGCGCACCTCGGCGCCCTGCGGCGGTGCCGAAGCGAAGCTCAGGTTCCCGCCCGGTTCGAGCGACCAATTGCTTGTCGGCACTCCTGAAACGCCCACGACAATCGTTTCGATGCGCGGGCGCGTTATCCGGCGGACTTGCGGATCGCCGTCCGCCCCATAGTGTTTGACGAGCTGGAAATCGCCGCGCAGCCCGTCACCGACGCCCAACAGCTGGTCATGCATGGTCGGCGCGGCGGTCATGCCGTTCGAGCTGTGGTCGAACGGGTCGCGGATGCGAAAGCCCCGTGCCGCCCCGCGCCGGGCACGGAAGAACGCGATCAGCTCCCCCAGCTCTTCTTCCGAGCGGATTCCCGGGCCGACATCGAAGTGCAGGCGCGCGTCCGACCACAGCGAATTGCGCCTCTCGTGGCCCGAGGCGGTGACCATGACCGAGGTCGAGAATTCGGGGCTGACCGCGCTGCCGCGGCCCAGTGCGAAAGGGTACAGGACATCGTCAATGGCTTGCAATCCATCCTCCATCGTTGGTGGCAGGCGTGTGTATCCGTCGCGGTTCACCTGCGGCAGCGCCCAGATGAAGCGGCGCGCGATGCCGCGTTTCCTGGCCTCATCAAGGCCCTGATCGATCCGCGGCCAAAGCGCCCCGGCGTGATCTGGTGAAAGCACGAAACCGGCAAAATAATCGAGCCTGTCGGGCGGATAGCCAAGCAGCTGGTCGATTGTGACATAAGCCGCGCGGCGCAGCGCCTGGGCACCGCCAGTCAGCCAGTCATAATCCTCGATCTGCAACCGATCGAAGGCGGGGTAGGCCCATCCCGGCGGCATATTGGCCCGGCGCAGTTCGGGCATCGCCGGATCGAAGATCGTCGGCGTGAATGTCAGCAGCAGGATTTCTGCCGGACCGCTGGCGGCACTGCGCACGGCATCGCGCAGCGCAAAGGTCGAACGCGCCAGTTCGGTGCCGATGAAATCGAGGTAATCGCGCTGCGGCTGGTCGAGCGGAGCGGCAAGATCGGTTATTGTCGGCGGCTCCATCCCGTATGCGAGCCCATATGCCAGCTTCGCCGCGTCGTCATAAATGCAGGGCTGCCGATCAGATGTCACCCACCACCACGGTTCGCCGATCTGGAACCTGACGGGATGCTGCGCCTGCTCAAGCAAACCGGCAAAGAGGACCGCTGCCTCGCCAAGCCAGCCCATTGCCGCCACGCTGGACGGCGACAGCAGCGTCGATGGCGGAACCCAGCCGGTCAGCGCCACCTCGCCGTCATGGGCGCGCTGTTTCCAGCCATCAGGGCAATATTGGTCGAACAGCTCGTAGGAAAGCGAGACGATCACCGAGAAGCCGTGTTCGCGCGCCTGGCTGAGGAAACTCAGGTGCCACTGGCTGGCAGGCGCGGCCAGTTGCGCAGGCCGAGCTGCGAGCAGATCACCCGCTGCCGCATCGCCGAGCCGCATGAAGTGGCTCATGCCGGCGTAATGGACCAGTTCATCGCGATAACCCAGCCCCTCGATATTGCGCAGCAGCCGTGAAGGTGTCTGATTGAACAGGTCGTCATAGGCGGTGGCTATGCGCTCACCGTGGACCGGCATGATCACATCGCCGATTTCGAGCATGGCATTGGCGCCGTCGCTTGATATCCCGGTCAGCTCGGCAAAGCCATTGGCCCGCGCCGCCAGCGGCAGGGTGCTTCCCCCGACAAATCCGGGCGGCACCAGCGAAATGAACATCCGGTCGATGTCACCCGGATGGACCGGGTCGCCGGGAAGCGACCAGCCGCCTTCCAGCGACGAAAAGGGCAGCGTGATCTGCGCATCGGTGGGCGTGCCCACGGCGTAATTCCACAGCCGCACGAACCAGCTGCGCGCATTGCCATCGGCATCGCGCCCCTCGATCGTCAGCGTTGGGCCATTGGCCGCATCGAGCGCGATCAGCCCGCCCGAGCGCCAGCGGAAGTGCAGCGTGGTGCGCGAATAATCGCGGCTGACGGCGTAAGCGAGCAGCGGATGGTCCAGCCTGTCCTCGCTATCCCAGATCAGGCCCACCAGCTCGCCCTGGTGATGAAATTCGCAGTCCACCCGCAGGCTGTCAGCCCCCGTGGTGATGACCGAGGCCATCGCCGGACGCGGGAAGTTGACGGTCCAGAAGCGCGGATCGAAGCGCTGGATGAAACTCGATTCCTGATCGCGCCGTTCGCTTGCCAGCCAGAATGCCATGTTCGTCAGTCCCTTCAGGCGTCTTGCAAGGCGCGGCGCACGGCCGAAGCCAACTGGCGTGACGATCGTTTGAGCGCGGCGGGGGCCGACATGCCGCGCGGGGCGGCAAGCTGGATCGCCACACGCACATCCCTGCCGCCGCCCGAGCTGCCAAAGCCGGATTCGACACGGCCCGCGCTGGCAGGGACGAAGATTTCGGGGCCCCTTTCGCCCACGACAAAGGCGCGACCGGGCGAAACCGGCCCGCCGGTTGCGCGGCCGGGCAGGCCGAACAAGG
>LOEX01000033.1 GCA_001516125.1 Sphingomonadales bacterium BRH_c42 | reverse complement strand
GTCGATCCGTTCCTGATCGAGATAGAGCGCCAGCCCGCCGCTGTGATCGAGCAACCTGCCATCGGCCTTTAGCCAGCGCGGCCTGCACGAAGCGGGCAACCAGCGCGGCGCAACCACGATGTCGGCCCGCTCGCATGCTGCGCCGAGCGCGCGTTCCTCGACCTGCTCACGGCTGCGCGCCATCAGCAGCGTCCAGCTTCGCTGCCCCCGCTCGATGGTGAGAACGCAAAAGTCGCGGCTGCACCGTGCACCCGGCCATTCGGACATCGCGATCGGCTGGCTCTCGACTCCGGCAAGCTCCATCAGATTGTCGGCCGCATAGCTGGACCGGCCCCGGCGCAGGCTCAGCAACTGCCCATCGCCCGTGGTGACGCCAACCTGCTGCCCGTCGCGCGAGATCAGAACATCGGGAACCGGAGTAAACATGAGCACGATCGCGGCAATCATCGCCGCAGCCAGCCCCCAGATGCGATGGCGCCCGCTCCACAGCGCGAACCACAGCCCGCCCGCTATGAACAGCGCGAAAGTGCTCGCGCCCATCTGCGGCATCAGCTTGACCGCGCCCGGTTGCCCGGAGACAAAATGCGCCAGCGCCAGCAGCAGGTCGAGCGATCGTTCAACCAGCCACCACGCCGGCGCGCCAAGGCCGATCATATCTAGCATAAGCGCGAGTGCGATCAGCGGCATGGAGACAAAGGTCACCAGCGGGATCGCCACGACATTGGCCAGCGCGCCGTAAATCCCCGCGCGGTGGAAATGGAACAGGACGATCGGCATCAAGGTGAGCTCGATCACCACACCGGTCACCAGCAGCATTGCCCCGCTGCGCGCAAACCGGGCAAAGCGCGGCTCCATCTCGCGCGGGGCAAGGAAGGCGCGCACCCCGCTGGACGTATGCAGGGTCACGATTGCCAGCACAGCGGCAAAGCTCATCTGGAAGCTCGGCCCCATCAGCGATTCGGGCCAAAGCAGCAGGACGAAGAACCCGGCCACCGCCACCATCCTGAGCGACAGCGCATCACGGCCCAGCGCAAGCGCGATCAGGACCAGGATGGCCGCCGCGCAGCTGCGCACCGTGGGCACCTCCGCGCCGGTGAGCATGGTATATCCGATCCCCGCAAACGCTCCGCAGGATGCGGCGACCACCGGCAAGCGCACTCGCAGCGCAAACCATGGCCATAGCGCCAGCAGCTTGATCGCGAGCAGCCACGCCGCCCCGATCACCGCGCTGACGTGCAGGCCGCTGATCGACAGCAAGTGGGTAAGGCCCGAATCGCGCATTGCCAACTCGTCCGCTTCGCTGATCCCGCCGCGATCCCCGCTGGCAAACGCCGCGGCGATTCCTCCTGCCGAACCATCCACCCGCCCCCGGACATGATTGGCAAGCGCGTGCTGGATCGCCGAAATCCGCGTTTCTTCAGTGGCGGCCTCCACGATCTCGATCGCGCCCAGTACGCTTCCCGTTGCCGCCAGCCCCTGAAACCAGGCCGCCCGGGCAAAATCATACGAACCGGGCAGCATCGGCGGAGCGGGCGGCATCAGCCTTACCCGCATGCGCAGCATCGCACCTTCGACCATGGCCGGACTTGCCCGATCGAGCGGAACATTGATTCGGTACTTGCGCGCAACCCCCGCGGAGGCATCGCGTACCGCCAGCGTGAGACGGACCCGGCCCTGCGCGCTCTGGTCCTCACGCTCCAGCACATATCCCTGGATCAACTCGACCCGAGGGTGCTCGATCGGTTCGGCCCCGACCATGCCCGACCGCGTCCAGACGACCAGAATTCCCGCCGCAAAGGCCAGCGCAGCCATCGTCACTGCACGGCGCAAATGGGCGAGTTCGGCGCCGTCCCCTCGCGCCGGGAACAGCGATCCCAATGCCGCGATCAGCGCCAGACCGATCGCGGCGCACCACTGCCAGGGCGTATCCAGCATGAACCAGCAGGCGATGCCCGCCGCGAACACGATCACCAGCCACGGCCCACGATCAAAACCGGTCTCGCCAAGGTTTCGATCAATCTGCACGGCAATGCTGGACAAGTGCCGCAGACTGCGCCAATTGCGCTGCACTGCAACATTCTCAATCGGGTGCATATCGCCCGTCGGGACCCAAGGCGTTTCGCTCGTCGCCATGCGGTCCTTGGAAAGGAAACAATAGCTTATGGCAAGCGAAAGTGGCCTTGCGAACGGCCAGATCGTCACCCGCTTTGCCCCTTCGCCCACTGGTTTCCTCCATATCGGCGGGGCGCGCACCGCCCTGTTCAACTGGCTTTATGCCCGCCATCACGGCGGCAAGGTTCTGCTGCGGATCGAGGATACCGATCTGAAGCGTTCGACCACCGAGGCGATCGACGCGATTCTCGACGGGCTGGACTGGCTGGGGCTGGATTTTGACGAGGCCCCGGTGTTCCAGTCGGAACGCGGCTCACGCCATGTCGAGGTTGCCGAAAGGCTGCTCGAACACGGTCATGCCTATAAGTGTTACGCCACTCAGGAAGAACTCGAGGAGATGCGCGCGGCGCAGCGCGCAGCAAGGCAACCGATCCGCTATGATGGGCGCTGGCGCCACCGCGATCCGTCCGAAGCGCCGCCGGGTGCCCCTTTCGTGGTCCGGCTCAAGACGCCGCTCGATGGCGAGACTACGATCGAGGACCGGGTTCAGGGCGCGGTTACAGTGCGCAATGAAGAGCTGGACGATTACATCATTCTGCGCGCCGACGGCACGCCCACCTATATGCTGGCGGTGGTGGTTGACGATCACGACATGGGCGTGACGCATGTCATCCGCGGTGACGACCACCTCAACAATGCCTTCCGTCAGCTTCCGATCTATCATGCGATGAATGCAATCGAGGGCGGATGGGATGAACCCGTCTATGCGCATATCCCGCTGATCCACGGGCAGGACGGGGCCAAGCTGTCAAAGCGCCACGGCGCCACGGGCGTCGACGCCTATCGCGATGAATTGGGCATTTTGCCGGAGGCGCTGTTCAACTACCTGCTGCGGCTGGGTTGGGGGCACGGCGATCAGGAAGTGTTTACCCGCGACGAGGCGATCGCCGCGTTCGATCTCGACGCAGTTGGCAAGAGCCCCTCGCGCTTCGATCTCAAGAAGCTGGAAAACCTCAACGGCCATTACATCCGTGCAGCCGACGATGCCCGGCTGGCGCGGCTGGTCGCGGGCACGATCGGTAGCGAGATCGACCTGGCGCTGCTCGAACGCGCCATGCCGGTGCTCAAGGTGCGGGCCAACAATATCGGCGAACTGGCCGAAGGCGCACGGTTCCTGTTCGTCAAACGCCCACTGGAATTGAGCGAAAAGGCTGCCGTGCTGCTCGATACCGATGCACGCAAGCTTCTGGCGATAATCTCGGCGCGGTTGGCGGCGGAAAAGCACTGGACAATCGAGGCGCTCGAAGCCACTACCAAAGCCATCGCCGAAGAGCTCGAACTGGGCCTTGGCAAGCTTGCGCAGCCAATGCGCGCGGCACTTACCGGGACGACAACCTCGCCCGGTATTTTCGATGTTCTGGTCCTGTTGGGACGAGAGGAAGCGTTGGCGCGGATAAATGCGCAGGCCGCTGCGGCGGATTGAGCGCGGACGAGGAATTTGAAGGAGATGCACCTTGGCGGATAAGCACGCGAAGCTTGAACTGGGTGGCCAGACCTATGATTTTCCGGTGCTGGAAGGCAGCACGGGCCCCGATGTCGTGGACATCCGCAAGCTTTATGGCCTGACCGGCGCGTTCACTTTCGATCCGGGGTACAAATCGACTGCCAGCTGCGAAAGCGCGCTGACTTATATCGACGGCGATGAGGGCGTACTGCTCCATCGCGGATATCCGATCGGCCAGCTGGCCGAACATTCGAGTTTCATGGAGGTGTCCTACCTGCTGCTCAATGGCGAATTGCCGAGCAAGGCAGTGCTGGACGAATTCGAATTCACCATCACCCGCCACACCATGCTGCACGAGCAATTGGCGCAGTTTTACAGGGGGTTCCGCCGCGATGCGCACCCAATGGCGGTGATGTGCGGCGTGGTTGGTGCGCTGTCGGCGTTCTATCATGACAGCACCGACATTTCCGACCCGCACCAGCGCAAGATCGCCAGCCACCGGCTGATCGCAAAGATGCCCACCATCGCAGCGATGGCGTACAAGTATTCGGTGGGCCAGCCGTTCATCTACCCAGACAATCGCCTCTCCTATACCGGCAATTTCCTGAAGATGACATTTGGCGTGCCCGCCGAGGAATACGAGGTGATTCCAGCGGTCGAGCGGGCGATGGACCGCATCTTCATCCTTCATGCCGACCATGAACAGAACGCCTCGACATCGACGGTCAGGCTGGCCGGTTCATCGGGTGCCAATCCTTTTGCCTGCATCGCCGCAGGGATCGCTTGTCTGTGGGGCCCGGCGCACGGCGGCGCCAACGAGGCCGCGCTCAACATGCTCCGTGAAATCGGCACGCCCGACCGGATCGGACATTATATCGACCGCGCCAAGGACAAGAACGACCCGTTCCGCCTGATGGGTTTCGGCCACAGGGTTTACAAGAACTACGATCCGCGCGCGACGGTGATGCAGAAGACAGTGCGCGAGGTGTTCGACGCGCTCAACGTCAAGGATCCGATTTTCGAGACGGCACTGCGGCTTGAGGAGATCGCGCTGAGCGACCCCTACTTCGCCGAGAAGAAGCTGTTCCCCAACGTCGATTTCTATTCGGGCATCATCCTGTCGGCAATCGGCTTTCCCACCACCATGTTCACGGCGCTGTTCGCGTTGGCGCGCACCGTCGGCTGGGTGGCGCAGTGGAACGAGATGATCTCCGATCCCGGCCAGGTCATCGGTCGTCCGCGCCAGCTCTATACCGGCCCCACCGAGCGCGATTACGTCCCGGTCGAGCAGAGATAGCGCAAGGGCGCTTTCGTCACGCTTCGGGCAGGATCAATGTAAATCGGGCACCCTCGCCCTGCGAACTGGTGATTTCGAGCCTGCCGCCCATGGCATCGGCGAGCCGCTGCGAAATATAGAGGCCAAGGCCAGATCCGCCGTCGCCCTCGCGGCCGAGCCGCTCGAACTTCTTAAAGATGCGCTCCTGCTGGTCGGCGGTGAGGCCCGGCCCCTGATCGAGCACGCTGACGCAGGGCCGGTTGGCAATGTCCCTGCCGACAGACAATGCAATCGTGCTTTCGGCGGGGGAATAGGCAATCGCATTGCCCAGCAGGTTGAGCAGGATTTGCAGCACCCGGCGATATTCGCCGGTGGCAACGGCCTGCTCGGATGCTTCGGGAACCAGAACGGCGATTCCCTTGTCATGCGCCTTGCCGCTCATGATCCCTGCTGCGCGCCGCGCTGCATCGGCGAGGTCGATACGCTCCTTCGCGGTCTGGAAATCGGGGGCCTCGACCAGTTCGAGGTCGCCCAGATCGTCGAGCAGGCTCATCAGGTGCTGCCCGGCGGAGGAAATATCGGCAGCATAGTCGCTGTATTCCTGACGCAGCGGCCCGGCGAGCCGCGTGCGGATCGTTTCGGCATTGGCGATGATCCGCGCAATCGGTTCACGCAGTGCCGGGGTTAACGCCTCACCGATCAGACTGGTACGATCTTCCCCTTCCGCATCTCCCGGCCCGTCGCTGCCTTCAGGCAGCGGATGGTCCGCGATCAGCAGCAACTCGAAGGCCTGTGGATCGGAGACCGGACCTAGCGGAAACAGCCGCGCCCGCCATTTGCGCTGCGATCCTTCGATCCGGCAGGCACACCCGTCAAGCAAGCGCCAGTGCAGCGGCTGCTCGTGCGCGATACCGGCAAGTTCAACCAGTCCTGTCCAGCTTTGTGAAGGCCGTTGGTGCATTTGTGCAACCAGTTTGAGCAGATCGGCGCTCTCGCTGTGGACTGTCTGCACTCGCTGTTCGCTGTCAAGCCGGGCGACCAGTTCAGCCGTGCTGCGGTCGATTTCATCCAGCCTTGCCGCAACTTCGTCAGGATCGATGGCCAAGGCGCTTGTCCGGCGCCAGTTTTCGACCAGCACCTCGCAGCCGCCGCCTTCCTCGCCGGCGAGCGGCGTGATCCGTACAAAGCCAGTCACTTGGTCCTCGCCATCGAAGGCGGAGAACTCACGCGCCAGGCGCAAACCCATCAGTCTGCTCTGCCGCACCAGCTCGAAAAGCTCCGGAACCGCAAGTGTCCCTGAAACCGCACCGCCGCACCGTTCATGCAATTCGGCGAGCGGCGCGTCGGCACTGATCAAACGATCCTCTACGTCGGTCAGCCCCCGCGCTGCCAGCATTGTTTCTCGCGATGCCATGGCGCTACCCCTGCCGATCCATGGACGAGCTGCCCAGAAGTTCCAGCGCCTGGCCTTCGGTGAGCTGCGCAAATCCATCCGGCAGGCTGACATTGGAATGCAACACCATGATCTGCCGAGCGACGTCATCGGCATCCAGCCCTGCGGCGCGCAGGGTGAGCGCCAGGCGGGCAACCTGCCGCTCATGACAGGCGAGTACGGCCAGTTCGCGCGGCCGCCTCGTAGCGCTTGCCATGATCGAGGAAAACAGCGCGAATCCAGCATGTTCCAACGCCAACATGTCCTTGGCATCGCCGCGCAAGGTAGCAACCAACCGCGAAAGCAGGCCCGGTCTGCTTGCCCCTTCGTCATAGCCCTTGCGCAGGCGAGCCTCCGTCTTGAACAGGACCTCAGGACCGTCTGCGCGGGCGAAGCTGCTCCATATCTGGAGCGCCTCGTGGAACAGATCGGCAGTAAGATCGGCCAGCGGCAGGTTCATCCGGCGGTGCGATTGCATGAACCTTACCTGCGAGGCCATGACCGTCATCGCCAGTTCGGAGGTCGCCTCCTCGCTCGACGCAATGAGTTCCTGCATCAGCGGCGACAGCACGGGATCAATGCCGGCCTGCTGCTCCAGTTGGCGGGTGATCAGCCCCTCCATCGCCAGCGCATAGCAATGGCTGAGCAAGGTCGAGCTGTTTGCAAGTTTTCCGGTCAATGCGTCGATCCGCGGGTCCGTCGCGGCAGGCACCTGCCGCACACTCGTCGCCTGCGCCTGCGCTACCAGCAACTGGCGCGCAATATCGGCCAGCATTCCGCGCATCCGCGCCACAAGATCGTCGCTGACCAGCGATTGGCCGGGGCTGGCAAGCAGGTGGCCAAGCACCGGCGCGACCGACGCCAGGGCACGGTCGCCCAGCGCCAGCTCCTGACGCATGACCGCCTCAACCTCGTTGCCGTGTGGCGCAGCCTTCATGACAGCCCTGTTCATCGCGGGAGCATAACGCGGCCATGGTTAAGCCCGCGTTAGCCCCGGTCGATAGGCAAAAAACAGACAATAGGCGAGCACCATCAGGGACAGCCCTTGCAATGTCGGGGCCAGCGCATGCAGCCAGCTAGCACCCACCAGGATCGCGGCGAACAGGGTGCGATCTTGCCACAAGGGCGCAATCGTGCGTGGCCCGGCACGTTCAGCCAACCGCCAAAGCCCGACAATCAGGAAGCCCAGCGACATCTGCGCGCTTGGCAAACCGCCGCCCCATGGCCCAACCATGATCAGGACACCCGATGCATCCAGCAACAGTTTGAATAAAAACATCATATTGCGCGAATGCACTGCGCCCAGCAGGCGTGCCTTTAGCCCGCTCAGGCCAATCGCAAGCGAGGCCAGGAGCGCCGCCAGTGCGAGCGCGACAAACGCCCCGGTGATGCGCGAGTAGGCGGCAAGCGCAATTGCAGCCGCGATCAGGGCGAGACTCAATCCGGTCGCCGCGATTGGCCCATGGACAAGCGCCCCCGGGGCCAATCGCCGCGCCAGCCGATGCGCCAGGGCATCGAAGGGGCCGAACCAGGAAATTTCGTATGAGCTGCGATCCAGCAGCGCTGCTTCGCGCAATTCGACCTGCCCGACATTCGTGGCGAGCGTCAGGGTGCCATCGGCCAGCCATTCGGGGGGCAGCTTGACCAGTGGCGTTCGCGCCTGAAGCGCCAGTCGCAGCAGCAGCGACACGGTATCGCTGTCAGGCGGCATCTCCGCCAGCCCCTCGACGATCCGGCCGCGTGCGACCAGCAAGCCGCCCCAGGCATGGGCGGCATCGACACGCTCGAACCCGGCGGCGATTCCCGCTTCGGCCGGGATCACGGCAACCCCGCGCCCCTCGTTCAGCACGCCGCGCTGCGCTTCCCGGTCGAGGATGACACCATCGCCAATCACCACCAGATCCTGATCCGCCGTAATCAGCCCCGCCAATTGGCGCGGTCCGCCGATGGCCTGGAATTCAAGATCGAAAGCCTCTACCCGGTCGCGAAAATGCTCGAGTTGCGGCGATGGCTGGTCCGCCAGGCAGATGATGCGCTCGCACCCCAGGTCGCGCGCCAGGTCGAGCTGCCATTCGATGACCGGCCGGCCGCCCAGTGCACACCATGCGCGCGGCGCCCCCTCATCGCCCGGTTTATCTGGCTCGCAACGTTCAATGGTAGAAAGCAACGCCGTGCGCACCATTCAAACCCCCTCTTTCGACAGGGTTTAGGCTGCACTGAACCTTCGTGCCAAGTATCTTGTGATCAGCTTCCTGATAGCTTCTGGATGGCGCAATCGATCTGCCGCAGGATTGCCGGATCGCTCGGAACACCATCCAGCGCATGCTGCGCCAGCTGCATCAGGTCTTCAACGTGGAAGCTGGCGGCAAGTCCCTTGAGCCGCATGGCGGCCACCGACCAGTTGCCATCGCAACGTGAGCGCCGCAGCAGATCAAGCTGGCGCCGCGCGCTCTCCACAAAGGTCGCGCGAAGCTCCGCCATCAGCGCGGTGTTGTCGCCCGCTGCAGCCGCAATTGTCGCGTCAAGTGCTCCACTTTCGAATGCCATGTGCAGATCCATACGCAAACAGGGTTAAGCAGGGTTTAACCTGCCTGCGCTTTGGGCTAGATTTCGCAAATGTCAGGCGGAAAACATATCAGGGCCGTGGGCCAGGAAGATGCGAAGCACGCTTCGCCGGGTGCCGAACCGGAGTCGGGGGCTGGCCGCGCGCCCGACGACCAGCCTGGTCAAGCGGAGTGGGAAGAGCCGGAAGAACCGGAGCCCACCATGCGATTCGGCTGGGTCGCCCCAGTCCTGGCCACGCTGGCGACAATGGCATGGACGGGCTTTTTCGGCTGGACCTTTCGAGAGGATATCCTTGCTGGCGGAACGGCCAGGCAATGGGCCGAGTGGACGATCGACTGGTCGATACCGGTCCTTCTGATCATAAGCTTGTGGCTGCTCGCGATGCGCAACAGTCGCCGCGAATCGGCCCGCTTCGCCGATTCCGCTGCAATGCTTTCGCGAGAATCTGCCAACCTCGAAACCCGGCTTACGATCGTCAATCGCGAACTCAGCCTGGCACGCGAGTTCCTTGCCAGCCAGTCGCGTGGTCTCGAATCGCTGGGCCGCGTCGCTGCCGAGCGTCTGGCTACCAACGCAAGCCAGCTTCAGGACCTGATCAGGGACAATGGCGCACAAGTGGATGCGATCGCCAGCGTCAGCAGCACCGCGCTGACCAATATGGAGAAACTGCGCGACGATCTGCCGGTGATCGCCAATTCGTCGCGCGATGTCTCCAACCAGATCGGCAATGCAGGCCGCACTGCGCATGAACAGCTCGACCGGTTGATTGCAGGCTTTGACCGGCTCAACCACTTCGGCCTCGCCAGCGAGCGCCAGGTCAGCGCATTGTCGGGGACGCTCGAAAGCACGATCGGCACATTCGAGGAGCAGATTTCCCGTTTCGGCGAACTGGCCGAGGCACGATTTGAGGGCCTTAAGGAAAATAGCGAGGCCTTCCGCATCGCAATGGACGGGCGCGAAGTCGAATCGTTGGCGGCAATGCGCAGCCGCGCAGACGAATTGCGCGGCGGAATCCAGGCGCTGCGCGAAACTCTTGCGCAGCAGGAGGACGAATGCATCGCCGCGCTCGGCTCGCGCCTCGCCACGCTCAAGGGCGAAAGCGAGACCCTGGCAGCCACGCTGCGCCAGAACGAGGAGGATGCCTTTGCCGGGATGAGGCAGGCAAAGGAACAGCTCTATGAGGAAATTTCCGAGGTGGTCACCAAGCTCGATACGATCGACCAGCAGGTCGTCGCTTCGGCTCGCCAGCGGATTTCTGCACTGATCGAAGAGGCGGGGCGGCTTGATGAACAGATGGCGCGAATCGACAATTCCGCCACGCAGCGCGGTGCCGAGCAGGTAAGCCGCACTGCCGCGCTGGCCCAGCAGGGCGAGGCAGTCGCCGCGCGCATAGAAGAACTGAACCGCCTGTTCGAGACCGTTTCCGCCGGCGCGGAAGGCTCGCGCCAGCAGCTCGATCAGGGCATCGCTGCGTTTTCGCAGAACGTTGCAGCCAATCTGGCACAATTGCGCGAAACCGAGGGCGCGCTGGCATCGCTGACCGATTCGAGCGTCAGGCTGCTCGAAATCCTTCAGTCGGGGGCACGTCAGAGCCGCGAAGACCTGCCGCGCGCGATCGAAAATACGGTGGAAAGCCTTACCGCGGTCGAGCAGCGCGCCATCGCGCTCGGCGAGCGGATGGAGGAAGCTGGCAAGCGAGGGGAGGCGCTGTCCGCCTACGTCCTCACCACCAGCGAAGGGCTCGCAAGCGCCAGCAGTGAAATCGACACGGTCTTCGCACGGCTCGCCGAAAAAAGCGGCGTCGGCACCCGGTCGCTGAGCGATTTGAGCGACCTGCTCGTGCAGCTTGAACGGCGTGGCGAGGCGCTGACCCTAAAGACCAGCGAGCACTTGACCGCCGCCATCGGGCAACTCGATGAAGCCACGCGCAATGCCTTTGCCAATCTTGAAACGGCCAGCGAAGATCAGCTCGCCGCGGCCGCCGCGCACGTTGGCCAGCGC
>LOEX01000032.1 GCA_001516125.1 Sphingomonadales bacterium BRH_c42 | reverse complement strand
ATGAAGAGATCGCCTTCGCGCCGGGCGTCGGGCGGCAGCGCGGCCAGCCATGCCCCTTCGCGGGCACGGGTCTCCAGCCTGACCTGCGCGGGGATACGGTCGCGCGCGGCACCGACCGATCCGGCATAGGGAACCTTGCCTGCGGCGATGATCGCCACGCTTTCGCACAGCCGCTCAGCATGGTGAATCACATGGGTCGAAAAGATTACCGTGGTGCCTTCGTGCGCCAGGCGGCGGATCATCGCCTCGAGCTTGCCCTGATTGATCGCGTCGAGCCCGCTGAAAGGCTCGTCGAGCACCACTAGACGCGGGCTGTGCACCAGTGTGCCCAGCAATTGCACGGTTTGCGCCATGCCCTTGGACAGCTGCCTGATCTGGCGCTGTGCGGCATAGGCCAGGTCATGCTGCTCGAGCAGTTCAAGCCCGCGCCTGCGCCCCTCGGCAAGCGGCAGCCCGCGCAGCGCGCCCATGAAGGCAATCGCCTCGATCGCCTTCATCGCCGGATAGAGCCCGCGCTCTTCGGGCAGGTAGCCGATCAGCCGGGCAATTTCATGCGGCCGGTCATGGCCGAACACGCGGCGCACCCCTTCGTCGGGATCGATGATCCCCAGCAGCATGCGCAAGGTCGTGGTCTTGCCCGCGCCATTGGGCCCCAGAATGCCGTAAATCGCGCCTTCCTCGACCGCAATGTCGACCCCATCGACCGCCAACGTGCCGTCGAACCGTTTGACGAGGCCACGCGCCTCGATCGCCAAGGCGCGGGCCGCCGCGGGATTGCCTGCCTTCGATGGATCGCCTAGCGCCGTGTTCATGGCCGGGGATTAACCCTCATGGCTGAACGGGAGCAACCCCAAGCGTGGTTAATGCCGGAAAAAGCGATCACCTGCGCGAAAGGCTGAAGGCAGAAGCTGAACGGCTTGGCTTCGTCGCTTTCGGCATCTGTTCTGCTGCCGACGATCCGCTGCGGGCGCGCCGTTTGGAGCAATGGCTGGGCGAGGGCCATCACGGTTCGATGGAATGGATGGCGGCGCGCGCGAACCAGCGGCGCGGCCCGCAATCGCTCTGGCCCGCGGCGCAAAGCGTGATCGTGCTGGGCATGAGCTATGCGCCCGGGCATGATCCACGGGCGCTGGGGCGCTACCCGTCAAGGGCACGCATCTCGGTCTATGCGCAGGGCAAGGATTATCACGATACGCTGAAGAAAAGGCTCAAGGCGCTGGCACGCTGGCTGATCGCGGCCGAGCCGGAATCCGAACTCAAGCTGTTCGTCGATACCGCACCTGTCATGGAGAAGCCGTTGGGGGAGGCATCGGGAATCGGTTGGCAGGGCAAACACACCAATCTGGTCAGCCGCGAACATGGCAGCTGGCTGTTCCTCGGCTCGATCTATACCACGCTGGCGCTACCCCCCGATGCGCCGCACCGCGATCGCTGCGGTTCGTGCGATGCGTGCCAGCGGGCCTGCCCCACCGATGCCTTCCCCGCGCCGTATCGGCTCGATGCGCGGCGCTGCATTTCCTATCTCACCATCGAGCACAAGGGCCCGATACCCGAGGAATTCCGCGAGAGCATCGGCAACCGCATCTATGGTTGCGACGATTGCCTGGCCGTGTGCCCGTGGAACAAGTTCGCCGCCGCCGCCGCCAGCCACCGCGACTTTTTGCCCAGGGCGGAACTGGTTTCGCCAGCGCTGGGCGATTTGCTCATGCTTGACGATGCGGCGTTCCGCCAGCTTTTCGCAGGCTCGCCGGTCAAGCGGATCGGGCGTGACCGGTTCATCCGCAACTGCCTGATCGCGGCGGGCAACAGCGGCGATTCGCGGCTGTCAGCGCCGGTTGCGGCGCTCTTGAGCGATCCCGATCCGGTGGTGGCCGAAGCTGCTCGATGGGCGCTGGCGCGGCTTAATGAGTCCTGACCCTAGATCAAATCCTTGAGCGGAGCCTCGGGATCGGCCAGCAAGGCCCGGTCAACCGCACCGATTCCGTGTTCGAGCAGCTTGCGGCCCTGGACGTAATCCTTCACATTGTTGACGCAGTCGAACGCGATCGGCCGCCCCTGCTTGAGATAGACAACCGTGAACTTGCGCGTGGCCGGATCGCCGCGCAGCACGGTTTCATCGTAACCGAGCGAAAGGCCCGCAGTCTGTAGCTTCAGGTCATACTGGTTCGACCAGAACCACGGCAGCGCGTGATAGGGCTGGAAATCGCCCATGATCGCGCGCGCGGCGACGGTGGCCATGTCATTGGCGTTCTGTACCGATTCGAGCCGGATCACCGCGGAATCGGCAAACGGATTGGCGTGAACAGCGCAGTCACCAATGGCATAGATATCGTCGAGCGTGGTGCGGCAGTGGATGTCGACATCGACCCCGTTGCTTCCCGCTGCCCCGGCCGCGATCAGCGGACCCACCGATGGAATGATGCCGATCCCCACGATCACCATGTCGCAGGCAATGATCTCGCCACTGGCCAGCCGCACGCCGGTGGCGCGGCCATTGCCTTCCTCGATCGCTTCGACTTCGCAATCGAGGCGGATATCGACCCCGTGCCGGCGATGCTCGTCCTGATAGAATGACGACAGCTCTTCACCGGCCACGCGGGCAAGCACGCGCGGCAGAGCCTCGATTACCGTAACCTCGCAGCCCAGCTTGCGCAGTACGGCGGCAGCTTCAAGCCCGATATAGCCGCCCCCGATCACCGCAACGCTGCTGGCGCCGCGCTCGAGCTCGGCGATGATGGCATCGACATCGCTCTTGTCGCGCACCGCATGGACCCCGGCGAGATTTGCGCCGGGGCATGACAGGCGGCGCGGATCCCCCCCGCCTGCCCAGATCAGCTTGCGATAGGTGACATGTTCGCCGCTGGTAAGCGTGACCTGGTGCGCTTCGCTGTCGAGCGCTGAGACTGTGCAGCCCAGCCTCAAATCGACGTTGCGCTCGGCCCAGAACTGCGCGGGGCGGATCAGAATCCGCTCGAACGGTTTCTCGCCCGCCAGATATTCCTTGGACAGCGGCGGGCGCTCATACGGCGGCTCGCTGTCGCGGCCCACCATCATGATCGAGCTTTCGTGCCCCAGCTGACGCAAGGCAATGGCGGCCTGCGCAGCGGCATGGCCTGTCCCGACGATCACGATATCTGCATTATCCATGGCGCGCATGGGTTGCCGCAAAAAGCGCATGCGTCAAGCGCGTCGCGCCGCAGCGAGCGGGACTGACGGTAGTCGGTCAGCGTTCGAGCAGGTTCCTCGCCTGGATTGCGATCTGCGCCAGCATGGCCGGGGCCGCCGGGGTCTGCGCCTGTGCCCGTGCGATCGTCGCAGCAAACTGCGACACAGCCGCCGCTTGCTGACCGGCCCATTGCTCGACCGAGGCGATCAAGGTCGCCTCGCGGTTGCAGCAGCGGCGCAGGAACTCGATCCGCATGTGCTGGAAATCGCGTGCCAGACCGTTGACCAGCAGCCGTTCCCACGGATCGGATGGCGCCATGCCTTCGGCGGTCTGCTGCGCCCAGTCCAGCCCCAGCCGTGCGCCCAGATCGATGAAGGCGGCCGCGATCAGTTCGGACTTCATCCCGCTTTCACGCGCGAGCCCGGCGAGCCCGATCGAACCGTCGATTTCGAACAGGTGCACCACTCTGGCGGCCAGGGCCGCAGGCGCTCCCGCCTCGACGAACTGCGCCTCGAGCCGGGCAAAGCGGGCGCGAACCGGGGCCGAGAGCAGCTTGTCGGCCGCACCCGAAAGCTCGCCCACGGCGGGTGCGAGCGTCGCAATCGCATCGCCGGGGGCGAGTGTTCCGCCGCTCTGACGCAGGATATCCGCCATGTGCGAGCTGATTGCCGCGGCGGCGCGATCGAGCAGGAGCAGGCGCGCCTTTTCGGGCATCCTTGTGCTCTCGATCGCCTGCCACAGGTCTTCCAGATCGAGCAGCCGTTCGACGGCGACGTAGGCAGAGGCGATCTGCGCCAGTCCCACCGCCTCTTCCTCGGCCAGTTCGAAGGGATGGATCAGCCCCAGCCGGTTGACCACGCGATTGGCCAGCCTGGTGGCGATAATCTCTCCGCGCAGCTGGTGGCTGGCCAACTGCTTGTGGAAGGCCTTGCGCATCGGCTGCGGGAAGCCGCCGATCAGCAGCGGTTCGAGCGCGCTGTCGAGCACGAGATCGCTCTTCTCGATGGAATCCTGCAGTGCCAGCTTGGCCGAAGACAGCAGCACGGCGAGTTCGGGGCGGGTGAGCCCCAGGCCTTCGCTGGCGCGGCGGGCATAGGTTTCGTGATCGGCCAGCCCTTCTGTGCGGCGATCGAGGTTCCCGGTTTCTTCCAGCTTTTCGATCAGCCGCATGTGTGCGGCTGCCGTCCGTGCTCCGCCGGCCTCGGCGATCGACAGTGCGAGCGCCTGGAGACGGTTGTCCTCGAGCACGATTCCGGCAACCTCATCGGTCATTTCGACCAGCAATGCGCTGCGCCGCTTCTCCGAAAGCTGGCCCGAACGGGTTGCCGCCGCCAGCGCGATCTTGATGTTTACCTCGTTGTCCGAGCAATCGACGCCGGCCGAATTGTCGATGAAATCGGTATTGACCCGCCCGCCACGCAGGGCAAAGGCAATCCGGCCCGCCTGCGTCACGCCCAGATTGGCGCCTTCGCCGATCACCTTGGCGCGCAGTTCGTCCGCACTGACGCGCAGCACGTCGTTGGCCGGGTCGCCCACCTGGACATTGTTCTCGGCCTCGCTCTTGATGTAGGTGCCGATCCCGCCGAACCAGATCAGGTCGACCGGGCTTTTCAGGATCGCGCTGATCAAGGCATCGGGCTCATGCACCGTCCCGTCCAGTCCCAGCGCATCGCAGGCGCGCTTCGAGAGCTTGATCGTCTTCGCATCGCGCGACCATACCCCGCCGCCCTTCGAAATGAGCGATGGATCATAGTCCTCCCAGCTCGAACGCGGCAGATCGTAAAGCCGCTTGCGTTCGGCCCAGCTCTTCGCCGGATCGGGATCGGGATCGATGAAGATGTGGCGATGGTCGAAGGCGGCGACCAGCAGAAGAGACTTCGACAGCAACATCCCGTTGCCGAACACGTCGCCCGACATGTCGCCGCAACCGGCCACGCGCACCGGGTCCTTCTGCACATCGACGCCCATTTCAAGGAAATGCCGCTGGACCGACAGCCATGCCCCGCGCGCGGTGATGCCCATGGCCTTGTGGTCATAGCCGTTCGAGCCGCCGCTGGCGAAGGCATCGCCAAGCCAGAAATCGGCCTTTTGCGCGATACCGTTGGCGACATCGGAAAAGCGCGCTGTACCCTTGTCGGCGGCGACCACGAAGTAGGGGTCCTCGCCGTCGTGGATCACCACGTCCTGCGGATGCACGACCTTGCCATCGACAATATTGTCGGTGAGTGACAGCAGCGTGCGGATGAACAGTTCATAGCTCGCCTGCCCTTCGGCGGCCCAGCCGTCGCGGTCACGCACGGGCGAGGGGAGCTGCTTGGGATAGAAGCCGCCCTTGGCCCCGGTGGGCACGATTACCGCGTTCTTGACCCGCTGCGCCTTCATCAGCCCGAGGATTTCGGTGCGGAAATCGTCGCGCCGGTCTGACCAGCGCAGCCCCCCCCGCGCGACCGGGCCTGCGCGCAGGTGAATGCCCTCGACCCGGCGTGAATAGACCCAGATCTCGCGCCACGGCACCGGCTTGGGCAGGCCCGGCACCAGTGCCGAATCGATCTTGAAGGCCAGCGCTTCGTGACCGGCGGGAGCAAAGGCGTTGGTGCGCAGGATCGCCTTGATCAGTGCATGATAGAGCCGCAGCAGCCGGTCATCGTTGATCGCGGCGACATGGCCGAGGCCGCGGCGCAGCGCCTGTGTTGCCTCGGCGGCGGCAGCTTCGCGATTGCCGGCGAAC
>LOEX01000031.1 GCA_001516125.1 Sphingomonadales bacterium BRH_c42 | reverse complement strand
CGGCGCCCTCGCCGCCTTCGCGCTGGCGATGAAGGCGGCGGCGAAGCTTGGGCGGCGGCGCTTCCTGCGGATCGAGGCGAAGCCTGACATCGTCGTGCTACAGAACGTCAGGTTCACCTCGGCCGAGATGCAGGACGTGCTCGCCGTGGTAGGACGCGACCTGTTCACCGATGAGCTGCGGGAGACTTTGTTGCAGTTTGAGCAGGCCAAGAACTTTGGCTCATTGATCGTGCCGAAGCTGCGCGATCCGGCCGAGACACTGCGGTTGGTTCAGGCGCGGGACTTCGGCGGCGACCTGCTGCTGAAAGAGGTACAGGAGCGGGTCGGCGCGGTGCTACACATGGCCGAGGCGCTTTCACCGAAGTATCATGTAGTAGTGGCCAACCCGCCGTATATGGGCGGGAAAGGGATGAATAGCAGCCTCGCATCGTTTGCCCGTAAAGAGTTTCCCGACAGCAAAGCCGATCTCTATGCAATGTTCATGGAGCGAGCACTTGTGCTCACGACATCAAAGGGCATGATGTCGATGATCAACATGCAATCGTGGATGTTTTTATCATCTTACGAAAAACTTCGTGTAAAGCTTCTGAGCAGCGCCACTCTTCTTTCGATGGCGCATCAAGGCGAGCGTGGCTTTGACACCATTGGTGGGGCAGTAGTGTCTACAACCGCATTCGTCTTTCAAGGCGCGAAACACAGCGCCTTTACTGGCACCTACGTGAGGCTTGTTGATGGCTCGTCCGAAGCTGAGAAAGCAATGCTGTTCAGAGAGGCTATTAGCGGAGCTCGAACCGACCTCGTATTTTCTGCATCAGGCAATGAATTCGAGTCTGTTCCGGGTTCACCGTTCGCATATTGGCTGACGCCGACGATGGTCTCCAATTTCGAAAGACCACCTCTCGCAGACGAAGCAACCTTCCGCGCTGGCCTCCAGACCGGAGACAATGATCGCTTCCTGCGATTCTGGCATGAAGTATCTAACGAAGCCTTCAAGACAGGATGCAAATCGCGCGAGAGCGCAAAATCTACAGGCGGCCGCTGGTTTCCACACAATAAAGGAGGTGGTTACCGAAAATGGTATGGCAACAACGAATATGCGATTAAGTGGGAAGATGATGGGCGCGAAATAAAGACAAAGAAGGCCTCAGATCTAGCGTCAGGAAAAATTACGGCGAACAACTCCAAGTGCTGGAATCAAGAGTTTTATTTTATTGATGGGCTTACTTGGTCATCTTTGTCTTCGAATGAATTCTCCCTGCGTGCAAACGGCCCAGGATTTCTTTTCGACACAAAAGGACAGATGCTGTTCCCAACCCGAGAAGGGAATCTATATCCATATCTTGGGCTTTTGAATTCCTCGGTTGCCTCGGCCATTCTGGCCGCTTTGTCACCGACCCTGGACTTCAATGGCGGTGTGGTTGCTCGCCTTCCTCTTTGCGACCTTAGCGGGAAAGGTTCTTCCGCATCAAAATTGCGTGCAATCAGTCAAGAAGACTGGGACGCCTACGAAACCTCCTGGGATTTCACTGCGCTCCCCCTGCTCTTGCCCGATCACCGGGCAGAAACGCTGGAGGCCAGCTATACCCGCCTGCGCGCCCATTGGCAGTGCATGACGGACGAAATGCAGCGGTTAGAGGAAGAGAACAACCGCATCTTCATCGACGCTTATGGCCTGCAGGACGAGCTGACCCCCGAAGTGCCGATCGAGGAGATCACCCTCACCTGCAACCCCGCCTATCGATATGGGGTAAAGGGCACCGAGGAAGAGCGCGAGGCGCGCCTCCTCACCGATACCATGGCCGAGTTCCTGTCCTACGCCGTGGGCTGCATGTTCGGCCGCTACAGCCTAGACGCGCCAGGCCTGATCCTCGCCAACCAGAGCGAGACGCTGGCCGATTACCTCGCCCGTGTGCCGGAGCCGAGCTTCCTACCCGACGAGGACAACGTCATACCAGTGCTCGATGGCGACTGGTTCGCTGACGACATAGTCGATCGTTTCCGGAAGTTCCTGCGCGTGACCTTTGGTGACGAGCATTTCCGCGAGAACCTCGCCTTCATCGAGGCGCAGATCGGAGATATCCGCCGGTACTTCACTAAGGGCTTCTACGATGACCACGTGAAGCGTTACAAGAAGCGCCCGATCTACTGGATGTTCGGCTCGCCCAAGGGCACGTTCCAGGCGCTGATCTACATGCACCGCTATCGGCCCGACACCGTCTCGGTGCTGCTGAATGACTACCTGCGCGAGTTCATCCGCAAGCTCGAGGGTGAGCGGGAAAGGCTTGAAAAGCTCTCCGACGATCCGTCGGCCACACAGACCCAGCGCACCCGCGCGTTGAAGGACGTCGCGACCGTCGCAAAGCAGATTTCCGAGCTTGAGGAATGGGAGCGCGATGTCATCTTCCCCCTCGCCCAAGCCAAAATCGAGATCGACCTCGATGACGGTGTGAAGCGGAACTACCCGCTGTTCGGCGCGGCACTGAAGCCGATCAAGGGGCTGGAGGCAGCGGATGAGTGATCGCATTGCCGCCAGTCTGCGGCAGCTGTTCGATGAGCACAGGCTCGTGTTCTGGTATGATGCCGACCGCGACATGCGGGCGGAGTTCGATGCGATCGACCTGCCCGGGATCACGAAGCTTGAGATCGCCAACAACGAGTTCGGCCTCAAATATCGCATGCTGAAGCAGGAACCGCAGGCAAAGTTCCTGCTGTTCAAGGATGCGCCTGAGCCCGAGATGGCGGGCAACTGGCTCCTTGATCTGCAGCTCGCCTCCGCCGTCTTCAAAGCGGACCAGGCCGCCATCTGGTTGGCTGAGCTGGGCCTGCCCCTTCAGTTCGAGAATGTCGTTCGCAGCCATATCGAATTTTTCCGGGCGAAGGCTCGCGTCGAAGCGCTGAAAGCCCAACTGCAAGCATCGGACACGCAGACGCAGATGCGGATGCGGATGCTGGCCGTGTGCGCAGGCGCCGAAGGCGGGTTGGACATGGTCGTCGAAGCGATGCTTGGCGAACTTGCAGGCGGGACAGATGATGCCTTGAGGCTCATCGAGCGTTCTGGCCTCACCGACTTTCTTTGGGGCCAGATCAACGCGGCATATGGCTACAGTTCCGACGAGCCGGACTTCGAGGATTTCGCCATCGCGCTGTTTCGCTCGGCCTATGCCCGGGCGCTCGGCGAAGAAGGTTCGCTGAATGCTGAGGCTCTGCTGGTCTTCAGGCGCTGGAAGAATGGCCGCCGGTCGGCTGACGCATTCGAGACGCTGTCAGCACGCTATCAGGATTTGCTGAAGGTCGCCGAGGATCTCTCGACCAGGGATTTCCGCTCCCTGATGAGCATCGATCACTTCGAAGACATCGACCGGCAGATCATCCGAGAGATCGTCCGGGCCATGGCGGCGCAATCAGTGAGTGCGCCAGAAGTGCTGCACTGGGTGCGCGAACGGCGGCAGAGCCACTGGTATCCGGCCTACGAGGATATCTATCAGGCGATCGGCTACGCCACGGAGTTTCAGCAGGCGCTGGCCGAGATCAACCTGACCATGACCAGCCCCTCCGAGGGTGTGCAGCGCTATGTGAGCAGCTGGTATCGCTTGGATCAGCTCTACCGCAAGTTCATCTACCACATGCAGAAGAGCGGCCAGGCATCCCTGCTCGCTGATCTCTACGCCTCGGTTGAGAACCGCTATACCAACAGCTTCGTCCTTGCTCTCAACGACGCTTGGCAGGATCAAATTGCCGGGCTCGACGAATGGAAGATCCCCGGCTTTGCCTCGCAAACCGACTTCTATCGCGACCAAGCGGCTGAATACCGGCGCAAGGACCAGAAGGTTGCCGTGATCATCTCGGACGCGTTCCGCTTCGAGGTCGGTGAGGAATGTCTGCGCCGCATTCGTGCCCTTGATCGTTTCGATGCTGAGCTGAAGCCAATGATCAGCGCGGTGCCGAGCTATACCCAGCTCGGAATGGCGGCCCTCCTTCCCCACGGCACGCTTTCTTTGGCCGAAGACGGGAGCGGCGACGTCGTCTCTGACGGTGCAAACACCAAGGGGCTTGCGGCCCGTGAGAAGATCCTCGCTGCCGGCCGCGAAGGAGACAGCGCCAAGGCCCTGAAGGCCGAGGAAGTGATGAATATGCGCGCTGACGAGGGCAAGGCGCTCTTCCGTGATCACCACATCCTCTACGTGTACCACAACCGTATCGATGCCATCGGGGACAAGCTGCAGACCGAGGAGCAGCTGCCTGAGGCAGCGGAAGACACGATCGAGGACCTGACCAAGCTCGTGCGCAAGCTGACGTCGGCCAACTTCTCCAACATCCTGATCACTGCGGACCACGGCTTCCTTTATCAGCACCGCGCTCTGGACGAGAGCGACTTCGCCATCGCCGATCCGCAGGGCGATGAAATCCTGTTCCGTAACCGGCGGTTCGTGATCGGCCGGGGCCTCGCCCCCACCCCGGGCATGAAACACTTCGATGCTGCGGCGCTTGGGCTTTCAGGCGGTCTCGACGTGCTCATCCCGAATTCGATCAATCGGATGCGCGTGAAGGGTGCCGGCAGCCGCTTTGTGCACGGCGGCGCCAGCCTGCAAGAGATCGTCATCCCGGTAATCCGAGTAGGCAAGCAGCGGGAGACCGACGTCGGCCAGGTCGATGTGCAGATCTTCGTCAGCGGGCGGAATCTGATCTCATCAGGACAGACCGCCGTGACGCTATACCAGACCCAGCCCGTGTCCGAGAAAATGCGCCCCCGCGAACTGGTGGCTGGGATCTACGCGTCCGATGGGACACTGATTTCGGAAGAGCACACGCTGATGTTCGATTTCCGGTCCGAGAACGCCCGCGAACGCGAGATGCCGCTCAAGTTCCTGCTCTCTCGCGAAGCAGATCGTTTCAACAATCAGGACGTGATCATGAAGCTTTGCGAACGGGTCGGCAAAACGAGCGTCTACCAAGATCATGCCACGCAGCGCTTCCAGCTGCGGCGCGGCATGACCAGCGATTTTGATTTCTGAGGAGCCCGCGGATGAGTGACCTCGACGCTAAGATCAACGAGCATTTTGCAGGCTTCGTCGTTCGAAAGGACCTCGTGAAGACGGTCAAGGGCAACGCGATCGTGCCCACCTACGTACTGGAATACCTGCTCGGCCAATACTGCGCAACCGATGATGAGGCCTCAATCCAAACGGGTATTGAGACCGTCAAAGACATACTGCGCAAGCATTATGTGCACCGCAGTGAAGCCGGGCTGATCCAGTCCACGATCAAGGAAAAAGGCCGCTACAAGGTCATCGATCAGGTCAGCGTCTCGCTCAACGAGAAGACCGACAGCTATGAGGCGGTCTTCGACAACCTCGGGATCAAAAAGGTCGCGGTCGATAGCGGGACGGTGAAGGCCCACCCGAAACTGCTGGTCACCGGCGTGTGGTGCATCGCCGATGTGCAGTACGAGTTTTCGGAGGATGCGAGGATCTCGCCATGGATCCTCGAGACCATCAAGCCGATCCAGATCGCCAAGGTCGACTACGAGCAATATCGGGACCTGCGGTCTGCCTTCACAACCGATGAGTGGATCGACCTGCTGATGCAGAGCATCGGCTTCAAGCCTGAAGCCTTTGGCCGTCGCAGCAAGCTGCTCCAGCTGCTCCGCCTCATCCCGTACGTTGAGCGGAACTACAATCTGATCGAGTTGGGCCCGAAGGGCACCGGCAAGTCCCACATCTACTCGGAATTCTCGCCCCACGGGCAGCTGATTTCTGGCGGTGAAGTTTCGATCCCAAAGCTCTTCGTAAACAATTCCAATGGTCGGATTGGTCTCGTGGGCTACTGGGACGTGGTCGCATTCGACGAGTTCGCCGGCCGCGAGAAGACCGCGAACAAGGCGCTGGTCGACATCATGAAGAACTACATGGCCAACAAATCCTTCTCTCGCGGGATCAATCCCATGGGAGCTGAGGCCAGCTTCTCCTTTGTCGGCAATACCGACCACAATGTCCCCTTCATGCTTAAAAACAGCGACCTGTTCGAGGCCCTGCCAAGCCAGTTCCATGATTCCGCCTTCATCGACCGCCTGCACGCCTATCTGCCGGGCTGGGAGATCGACGTGATCCGCGGTGAGATGTTCACGAAGGGCTATGGGTTCATCGTCGACTACCTCGCCGAGATCCTCAGGCATCTGCGGTCGGAGGACTTCTCGAACCGGGCCGATCCGTTCTTCAAGGTCAGCGAGAAGATTTCGACGCGGGACCGCGACGCGATCTACAAGACTCTATCAGGGCTGTTGAAAGTCATCTTCCCCGACGGCAGCCAAACCGAAGCCGAGGTCGAGGAGTTGCTGCGGCTCGCCATGGAAAGCCGCAAACGCGTGAAGGACCAGCTTGCCCGGATCGACAGCACGTATCCCGAGGTCGACTTCCACTACATGCGCACCGATGGCACGAAAACCCGCGTGACGACCGTGGAGGAGGAGGAATTCCCTCAGTTCTACCACCTGCGGCCGATGCTCGATCCGAAGGCACAGGACACAGCCTCCGCGTCTGAACATGAAGAGCGCAGGCCAACAGAGGTTGCTGCATCGGTGACGGAGGATTCCCAACCGCAACCGCACAAGCCGGACGTGTCTCCGGCACCTGCCGAGGGGCACCACGAGTTCACCGAGAACCGGAAGGGCCTTAGCTACGACAAGCTATTCGGAATCCACCTTGAGGGCGCCCGACGCATCGTGGTCACCGATCCGTACATCCGGTTCTTCTATCAGATCCGGAACATGATGGAGTTCGTCGAAATGGTCATTCGCCGGACGCCGCCCGAAGATCAGGTCAGCATCCACCTTGTGACCGGGCCCGACGAAGGAAACATCTCACGCCAACGCGATCTGCTCGATTCCATCTCGGTAGCATGCACGGGGACAGGCGTTTCGTTCACCTGGGCGTTCGACACATCAGGAACGGCACACGCCCGCGACATCGTGACGGACACGGGATGGAAGATCGTTCTCGACCGAGGTCTCGACATCTTTCAGGCCCCGATCAAGACGGATGGGTTCTCTCTCGGCGACAGGCTGCAGGAGCACCGAATGCTCAAGAGCTTCTATGTGACCTATGTTCGCCTGGAGGCTTCGCAGAGCGCCCAAACAGCCATGTGATTGGATACCTGGAGGTTCCGCGAGGGCAAAATGGGTTTATCGCGAACAGAGATCATCGAGGCACTCACTTTAGAGCGTGGGTTGAGCTTGCAAGGCGCACCATTCGAGGTCTTGGAAGCCGGGTGGGAGGCGGATCTTATCGTGCTCTCCGTCAGGCGCGGCAAATCACGGACCAAGGTGCCGATAGACGAGGGGCTCGAGGGGGCTCGTATTCGTTGGGGGACAGAGCTCGACCAAGGCGGGCTGATCAAATTGGTCGATCCGGACAAAGAGCGCTTCGTAATCCAGCTTTCTGAGGGGCGGATGCCGGTCGGGGGGATGACAGTCTGGGTGTTCCAGAACGACTTCCTCGGACCGCTCATCGATATGTGGAACGGCCCCATGGCCAAGCTGGCCGCCCAGCGCTTGAGGCAATCCAAGGAAGAACTGGAGCCGTTGCAACCCATCAAGCCGCTCCCCGGCGACTACGCCGATCTCCGCGAACGACAGGTGTTGGCGGTTCAAGGGTCAGCTTACCGCTGCTCAATCGTGATCGGGCCACCGGGAACCGGCAAGAGCTACACCATAGGAGCAATGACCTCCTATTTGATCCGCCGCTTCGAGAAGGGCCGAGTGCTCGTCGTCGGTCCGACAAACGTGGCAGTCGATACCGCAATTCTGGCGATCGACGACTGGCTGCAGCGCCTTGGCAGGCATGACCTAGCATCGCAGGTGAAGCGGATCGGTGCGCATTTCGATCCGAAGAAGTACGCTAGCAGGCCGCACTTGCTGGCAGACGGTATCGCCGATCGGGTCAATGAGTATCTGCTGCTGGAAGCTTCCGAGCCGCCGAAAAGCAAAATCGCCGAATATGTGAAATGGAAGGATCGGTTGACAGCGGCCCGCAAAAGCTTGGGAGCTGACATCGGCGAGACAGCGGCAAATGCGAAGGTCGTTGGCGTGACAGTGGCAACAGCGATACGCTGGCATGAGTTCCTGCGTAACCCCGCGTTCCCTTTTGTGCTTTGCGACGAAGCCTCGCAAGTTCTGGGGCCAGCAGCGATGATGATCACCGCGCTGGGGAATCAGACGATCTTTGCTGGCGATCCCAATCAGCTGTCGCCCATTGCTCGTTCAGACAACAAGAGCGTGAGGCGGACGCTCACCAGCACAGCCTTCGACGTTTTCAGGCATGTCCATACGACGAAACTCAATGAGCAGTCGCGGATGACCCAAGCGATCTGCACCGCCGTCGGATCAACATTCTACGATGGCGATCTTAGGGTATGCAGAAAGGCAGCTAGAGACCCGGAATGGAAGCGGCAGCGCAGCGCATTTTACGTCGATGGACGTGAGGTCCCCCGGATTTGCTTCGATCAGATCGATGAACCGGCAACATACTCACCGAAGTATGGGGGTTTTATCCGATTCCAGTCAGCTCGGCTCGTTGTGGACGCGCTCGACAAGCTCGCGGGGTCATATGTAGATCCGGCAGACATCGTTGTGCTGACCCCGTTCCGTGCTCAGGTTGCAATGCTCCGCGACTTTCTGCGCCGCAACCATCCTCGGATCGCAGTGAGCACAATCCACCGCGCCCAGGGCAGCGAAAAGACCTTGGTGATCATGGACCCAGTCGATGCATCCAACCCGTTCTTCGCTGGAATCGAGGGCCGCCGCCTGATCAACGTCGCCATTTCGCGAGCCAAGGCGCACGTCGTCATCCCCTTTCATCAGCGAGATCTGGCCAATCCCTCGCTAAAGAAGATCCACACACAATCCGAAAAGTTCTGGAACAAGGCCGGTGCTTATTCGGCACCCTTCACGTTCAGATCCTGATCCCGCAGGACTTATCGCCAAGGCAGAACCGTCTTTGTGGCAAGCATTGCTTGCGCGAGGTCTCGACCATCTGAAAGCCTACAACTGGCAACAACACGGCCGTAGCTCTGCCCGTCCGCTGAACATCGCATCGCTGGCGCCCGCACGATAACATGACCAGTGTCGCGCTCGCCCTTCGGCCCACCGAGTAATCGAACCAAGGCATCCCTGGCCGCCACAGCAGAGGATGCGGGGCATGGGTGCCCTCGCGAGCAGGTTCCGTCCATTTCACGGGCTGCGATGCCCGCAATCCGAATCTTCGGCCCCTCTTTGCACCAGATCGGGCCATCACCATCCCAGACGGCAATGGGCGTGCAGACAAAGGTTGCAGCCGAAGCGAGCGCCAGAAATCCCATTCAAACTATCCTCTGTCAGCCTGTGGCTCCGTTATGCGGCCTCGCGCCCATTCAGATCGCGATTGTCGTTGTCGGGTCGTGCCTTTCGAGATGCTCCCATGGAAAGAAACGCGCACAAACGCTCTTCATCCTCTGCCATCCTGTATTTCGGGTCTTGAGTGAGTTCAGACCGTATGGCGTCGAGCTTAGCCCTCAGCTTCCCCGTTCGATCGTCTCTATACAAGGCTTCCCTCGTCCCAAACCCGGGGTCAGGACATAGAACGGGCACAGATATACGCTAAGCGTCTCTTACCCGCGCAGCGGCACGACCTACGCCGGTGACGGCGCATCGCGAGCATCGGCCGAGTTCGACGAACTGGCGGCTTTGGAGGGCTGACCCTCCCCCGATCCCCCCGACCACAACGCAGATTCAGGAGTTTTCACAATGGCTATCATCACCGCAAAACTGTCGCAGCTTCGCCTTTCGCCGCTCAATCAGCGCCGCGTGAAGCCCGCAGCCATCGAGTCTATGGCCGACGACATCGCCGCACACGGCCTGTTGCAGAACCTTGTCGCCTATGAGGAAGACGGTCTGTTTTGGGTGTTCGCAGGAGGCCGACGCTATCGCGGTCTCAAGGAACTGGCGAAGCGCAAGACGATCAAGAATAGCGACCCTTTCCCCGTCGAGGTTCGGACCAAGGAAGAAGCTGTCGAGCTTTCGCTTGCCGAGAACTTCCAGCGCGAGGACATGCACCCCGCCGACAGTATCCGGGCTTTTGCCGCCCTTCGCGATACCGGCATGGACGTGGACGAGATCGCGGCGCGTTTCGGGCAGGCAGTCAGCTTCGTCTATAAGATGCTTCGCCTTTCTGCGCTCAATCCTGCCCTGATCGACATTCTCGCCAAGGATCAGTTGACCCTTGAGGCAGCGAAGGCGCTCACCCTCACCGATGACCACGACCAGCAGCTAAAGGTGTTCAAGGCATCGAACGGCCACGCTCACACGATCCGGCGGATGCTGACCACGGAGAAGGTGACGACCGAGAGCGGCGCGTTCCTGTTCGTCGGGCGCGAAGCCTACGAGGCGAAGGGCGGGACGATCACCGTTGACCTGTTTTCGCAGGGCGACGAGGGCTTTGCCGATCAGCCCGAGATTGTGCAGGAGTTGGCGGAAGAGAAGCTAGACGCCCTTGCGGACGAGTATCGCGCAGCCGGTTGGTTCGAGGTAAGCGCGACCCTAGATCAGCCTTACGACCTCTACACCAAGGGCTATCTCTATCAGAGCGAGCGCGAGCCGACCGAGGCGGAAGCCGCCCGCATGGCCGAAATCGACACCGAGATTGAAGCCATTGCCGAGGCCGAAGGCGAAGACAGCGACCGCATCGAGCCGCTTAGCGACGAGCGGGACGCGATCACCGCCGCGCTGCGCATCTACACGCCCGAGCAGAAAGCTATCGGGGGCGTGGCGCTGTGGGTTTCGCGCGACGGTTCGCTAGGCCAGCGCGTCTATCGGGCGAAGGCCGAGCCG
>LOEX01000030.1 GCA_001516125.1 Sphingomonadales bacterium BRH_c42 | reverse complement strand
GAACCACCGCCGCGCTCGCTTGAAGGGCCACTGCATGCCGCCGACGCTGTGTGGGGTGAGGAGGCGATGCGCGCCAGCCGCGCAGCGCTCGTCTCGGCCCACGGCGGGCTCAGGACAGGCTCGTTCCTGATCGAGCGGCTCGAGGCCCGTCCCGGTGAGGGTGCCGATGGCTATGCATGGGATGTGCAAGGCTGGTATGGCGGCGATATCAACCGGTTGGTGGTCAAGAGCGAAGGCGAAGGCGAATTCTCGGGCGGGCTGGAGGAAGCGGAAGTGCAGGCGCTTTTCAGCCGCGCCCTCACGCCGTTCTTTGATCTGCAAGCGGGCGCAAGGGTGGATTTCGAGCCCGAAGGGCGCAGCCATCTGGTGCTGGGGGTTGAGGGGCTTGCGCCCTATATGTGGCATGTCGATGCGGCGCTGTTTCTGTCCGACCGGGGCGATCTCATGGCGCGGGTGGAGGCGGAATACGACCAGCGCCTGACGCAGCGGCTTATCCTTCAGCCGCGCATCGAGGTTGAAGCTGCGGCGCAGGATATTCCCGAGCGCGGCACCGGCGCGGGTTTGACGTCGATCGAGGCAGGCTTGCGGCTGCGCTATGAAGTGGTGCCCGAGTTCGCTCCCTATCTGGGCCTGGAATATGCGGCGAAACCGGGCGAAACGGGCGATCTTGCCCGCGCGGCGGGGGACGACCCCAATGGCGTTACTTTCCTGATCGGTCTGCGCGCCTGGTTTTAGGCGCTGAGCAGCGTGCTTGACTAAGAATAGCTAACGTGGGACTTCCCGCGGATTGTGACAGGGTTGCCAAGCGCATGCTTGCCCGCGTGTTTTTCGGATGCGTGGGGGAGAGGGGCAAAATGCGCGAATGTCTGCTTCGGGCCGCATAACCGACAGGAGACAATAACAATGAGCAATTTCCTACGCATCGGCGCGCTCGCAATCTGCCTCGCCGTCCCGGGCATCGCGCATGCCGGCACTGCAACCTACACCACCACAGGGGGCCCCGAAAAGACGGTCGGGACCGCAGAATACCAGGGCAGCTATCAGGAAGGCACGTCAGTGGTGACCTATTCGGATGGCTCCAAGGTCAACGAGAAGTGGACCTGCATTGGTGTGTCGCAACCGCCCAATGCCAAGCTGTTCGACTTCCATTTTGCCTGCGATGCCAGTTCGGATGCAGGCAGCTATTCGATGATCTTCGGTTGCAACAATATTCCCGATGGAAACGGGATGCAGGGCTGCGTTGGCGGCCTCAACGGCAAGACGGGCCGCTATGCAGGCAAGAACGGCGCGACCACCTGGTCGGGCACCGGAGGCAGCGGAACCGGCACCATGCAATGGTCCGACTGATCTGAACCGCGGTTGGAGGGGCCGGTCTGCATGCCGTCCCCTCCCTTCGCGCTTGCAACATCGCGCCGCTTGGGCGAAGGCTGCGCGCGATGACCGACGATGAACTGATCGATGCCGCCCGTAATTCCAAGGCATGGCCCTTTCAGGAGGCGCAGCGGCTTGCCCGGCGCTATCCTGAAGGCAAACCCGGCGGCGAACCGGTAATTTTCGAAACCGGCTATGGTCCATCGGGTCTGCCGCATGTCGGCACATTTCAGGAAGTTCTGCGCACCACTTTCGTGCGCCGTGCCTACGAGGCGCTGACGGGCGGCGCGCCCACGCGCCTCGTCGCCTTTTCGGACGATATGGACGGACTGCGCAAGGTTCCCGACAACGTGCCGAACCAGGCGATGTTGGCCGAAAATCTGGGCAAGCCGCTTTCACGAATACCCGATCCCTTCGGCAAGTTCGAAAGTTTCGCGCACCACAACAACGCCATGCTGCGCGAATTTCTCGACCGGTTCGGCTTCGATTACGAATTCGTCGCATCGAGCGAACGCTACAATTCGGGCGCGTTCGACGAGGCGTTGAAACAGGTTCTGCGCCGCAATCAGGCAATCCTCGACATCATGCTGCCGACGCTGCGCGAGGAACGGCGGCGTACCTATTCGGCGGTGCTACCGGTCAGCCCGGTGAGCGGCCGCGTGCTACAGGTTCCGGTCGAAGTGATCGATGCCGAGGCCGGGCTGATCCACTTTACCGATGAAGATGGCAGCGTGATCGAGCAGAGCGCGCTGGGCGGCAGGGCCAAGCTGCAATGGAAGGTCGATTGGGCCATGCGCTGGTATGCGCTGGGAGTCGATTACGAGATGTACGGCAAGGACCTGACCGACAGCGGGGTGCAGTCTGGCAAGATTGTCGAGCTGCTGGGCGGAAAGAAGCCCGAAGGGCTGATCTACGAGCTGTTTCTCGACGAGAAGGGCGAGAAAATTTCCAAGTCCAAGGGCAATGGCCTGACGATCGAGGAATGGCTGACTTATGGCAGCGAGGACAGCCTGGGCTTCTACATCTTCCCCAATCCCAAGAGCGCCAAGAGCCTGCACCCCGGCGTGATCCCGCGCGCGGTCGACGATTACTGGCAGTTCCGTACCGCGCTCGCCGATCAACCGCTCGACAAGCAGCTCGGCAACCCCGCCTGGCACCTGCTGCGTGCAAACGGCAATGGCGCGGCCAGCGAAACCCCCGGCGCGGGCGACAGCCTGCCGGTGACTTACGCCCTGCTGCTCAATCTCGTCGGCGTGCTGGGGCCCGGGGCAGACCACGATCAGGTCTGGGCATACCTGGGCAATTACATCCATGATGCCGATCCCGCGCACCATCCTGAGCTTGCTCTGCTCGTTGACAGGGCGCTGGCCTATAATCGCGATTTCGCCGCCCGCACTCTCCACAAACGCGCACCCACGTCCAGCGAGGCGGCGGCGCTGCGCTCGCTCGATGCCATGCTGGAGGCTTGCGGGCCCGATGTGTCGGCGGAAGAATTGCAGACGCAGATCTATGAGATCGGCAAGGCGGAGGAATTCGGCTTCGAGAACCTGCGCGACTGGTTCAAGGCGCTTTATGAGACGCTGCTGGGCAGCGAGCAGGGGCCGCGCATGGGCAGTTTCATCGCGCTGTACGGGATCGAAAACACTCGCAGATTGATCGCGGAGGCCTTGGCACGTTAGGGAGTACACGATGACCCGTGACGCCGATCCGCACAAGCTGGCGCTCGAACTGCTGGGCCGCGAGTTCGATGAACTTGAGTCCGACGAGCAGCGCGTGTTGACCCGCGTGGCGGCGGGTACTTACGCAGGGCGCGATGCCGACGAACTGGCGCAGGCGCATGCCACAAGGGGTGACCGGTTGGCGGATCGTGTCGCTGCGGTTGGCGGCAGTTGGGGGTTTATCGGCGCGTTCGGCGTTGTGCTGCTGGGATGGATGCTGGTCAACAGCCGGATGCTGGAACATCTCGGTTTCCATCCCTTCGACCAATATCCGTATATTTTTCTCAACCTCATGCTGTCCATGCTGGCAGCGGTGCAGGCCCCGATCATCCTGATGAGCCAGAACCGGCAGGCCAAGAAAGACCGCATCACCGCGCGGCACGATTACGAGGTCAATCTGCGAATGCTGCTCGAAATCCTGCGCCTATCGCGTCGGCTTGACCACATGACCGCGGAATTGACCGGTGGCGGGCATGGCAAGCCGGGCAAGCCCGGGGGATAGGCGCCGCGCTATCGCCACTCGCGGGTGCGATACCACTTGGTAATGACGTATTTCGCGCCGCGCACCACAGGGGTTCCGGCATGCATTGTCCCTTCGTTGGGCGTGCCATCGGGCAAGGCATTGTTCCACACCATCAGGACGCCGGGCTTTGGCTCGATCTTGATTCCGACTTCGGTGAAATGGGTTTCGCCGCCTTCCTCCACTTCGTTGAGGAAGGCCATAGCGGTCCAGCTTCGCTGCCCACCGCGCTTGCGCTCAAGCTGCCAGTATTTCTCGCTGGTATAGAACCAGTCGTTGTGCGGCTGGAACTGCTGGCCGGGCAGATAACGCTGCCCCTGGATCGGCTCGCCGCAGATCGGGTTGATCCCCAGCAAATCGTCGATCCGGCGCGAAATTCCCATTACGAATGGATCGTATCGATCGAGGTCGCCCGAATAGCTGGTGCGAAAGCCGCTGGAATAATCCTGCTCGTGCAGCGTGCTGGGTTTGGCCACCTGGTCGATCATCAGCAACAGGCGCGCGCACTCGGCCATGCTCAGGAAGTCGCCGAAAGCGAAGATTTCCGCAACATCGGTATCGACTTTGTAGGCCTGCGGATCGGCCAGCAGTCGCTGGCGGACCGAAGTGCCAAGACGCCGAAGCGCGTCCTGATCGGGGATGGGTGCGGCTTTGGCCATATCACTCCTTCCCTAACAAGCGCGCGGCAAATCAGGCAAGTCCCGGCGCGGCGATACTTTTCGATACTTGCCCGCGCCGCCCGCGCTGTTAGAGAAACGTGAAATGACCCTTAAGGAGAATGCGATGTCCGACGCTACGCAGGCCCGTTATTCGCTGGGTGCCATCATCCTGCATTGGGCGATCGCCATTGCGGTGATCGTCAACTGGCGCATCGCCGAGGCTGCCGAGCATGGCACCGACGCAGAGAAGATGGCGATCATGGCCAACCACAAGGCCCTGGGCATTACCATCCTGGCACTTTCTGTGTTGAGGCTGGGCTGGCGTCTTACGCACAAGGCGCCGCCGCTGGCGCAAAGCCTGGCCGGATGGGAAAAGCTGCTGGCCCGCGTCACCCATGTGGTTTTCTATGTAATGCTGATCGGTCTGCCCATCGGCGGCTGGCTGGGCGTTTCCTACTATGGCAATGCGGTCGATATATTCGGCCTGTTTACGGTCCCGGCGCTGCCCGTGGGCGTCGATAAAGACGCGGGCGAGGCGGTTCTGGACCTGCACCATGAAGGCGCCGAGATCCTGTTGCTGCTGATCGCGCTGCACATATTGGGCGCGCTCAAGCACAGCTTTTACGATAAGGTGCCCAGCCTTTCGCGGATGTGGGTTTCGCGCTGATCCTGTAACACTATAAACCAAAACCCCCACCGGCTTGGGGCCGGTGGGGGGAGGTCGCGACTGGCGGAGGGTAAGTACCAGTCGTCTCTTGGGGCCGTTTCACCAGGTCTCGTGTTCACCAGAAGAAGTCGTGGATCACGTCGACCACTTCGCCGCTGTAGATATTCACCAGCAGCACATCGTCGTAATAGCGCACCCAGCGATACGGACCGTAAACCTGGGGTAAGCGATAATACGAGGGGTTGCCGATCCAGAATCGCGTGCCGAAGAACAGGCTATCGAGATAGAAGCCGATGCTTAACCGGCGATAGCTGTGGTGGCGGTAGGGCGCATAATAGTTCCCCAGATGGTAGATGTGCCGGTGCGAGCGCCGGTAATCATACCAGTTATAGCGATCGTTTCGTCGCCAGTCGTGGCGATCCCAGCGCTTGTAATCCCGCCCCTCGCGATAATCGGTGCGGCGGTCGTCGCGCTCCTCGTACCGCCGCTCGCGATAGGAGTCGCGCCGGTCGTCGCGATAGCCGTCGCGGCGTTCGCCAAAGCGGCCATCGTTGCGGTCGCCGAAGCGGTCGTCGCGCCGGTCATCGCCTCGCGAGGCACGATAGGTCCGATCGCGGTCGCCGTCGTTGTAGGAACGGTTGCGGTCGCCCTGATAGGAGGTGCGCTGCTGCGGCGCCTCGCCGCGGTTCCATTCCCTGCCGGAGCGTGTCTGCGCAACTTCGGCTTGGCGTTCGCCCTGGTTCCATTCGCGGCCAGAGCGCGTCTGCGCCACTTCGGCGCGGCGTTCCTGCCGGTTGTCCTGACGTGCCTCGCGGCGATCAGGTCGGCTCTGGCGAGCCTGTTGCCGGTTTTCCGCGCGGTCGTTGGAGCGTTCGTCGCTGCGGCTTTCGGGCTCGCGGCCTTGCGCTTCGGCAGCGGCAGGTAAAGAGGCGAGCGCTGCGGCAGCCGCAAGGGTGCCAAGCGCGCTGCCTTTGAACAAGCGGGTCATATTCATGAGTCGGCTCCTGTCATGGCCGCTCCACCATACGCGGCAATGGGTGATGCCATGTAACTAGGTTCGCTGGGCTGACCTCAAACTGAACCGGACTGAGGGGCTATTGTTCAGGTTTGGGAGTGGTGAGACCTAACGTGCTAAGGGGATTGGTGGACGCATTGCCGACCGATTTTGGCGCGATGGTGCAATGCGGGCACGCGTACACTGAATTGCCTGTCATGCGTCACTTGACAATTCATCCGTCATGCTATACATGACGCCTCAATGGAAATTGCGAGCATCCGGAACAAGGCTCTGCGGCGGTTTGTCGAGACGGGTGCGGCGAAGGGGATCATCGAGCCTCAACGGGTTGCCGACATGCTGGGATTGCTTCGCTTCGCGATGAGTTTCGACGAGTTGAACACGCCGCCCAACTACGGATTCCACGCACTTACCGGCAACCGGAAGGGTGCTTACGCCATGACGGTAACGAAGAACTGGCGATTGACATTCACCAAGGTCGACGAGCGAACCATCGCCGACCTCGATCTGGAGGACTATCACTGATGGGTATCGAACTGCACCCCTCGATCATTTCGCATCCCGGCCCGTGGATGCTGCGCACCTTCCTTGAGCCGCACAATATTTCGGTGACGGAGCTTGCTAAGCATGTCGGCGTCAGTCGGCAGAATATGAGCGCCCTGCTCAATGGGCGCGCTGCGATGAGCGCGATGATGGCGCTCCGCTTCGAGAAGGCGTTCGGCATTAGTGCGCAGACGCTGCTGGCGATGCAGATGGGTTACGATCTCGCCCAGGTACAGCTGCTCGGCAAGGAGCCGGACGTGAAGCGGTTGGAGGTCGTAGGGTATGTATAAGTCAACTTCCAACTCTATGCAGCATCGCGCGAGGCATCCTGGAGCGAAGACAGATCAACTGCGCGGATTCTGTCAAAAGGAGAGAGTCCGTCAGCGACGCGAGGCATTCAAACGCATTTTAGCTGCGGAGCTAAGGTGGACCGAAGTCAAACTGCCAACCTGGGTAGCTATCGAAATAAGGCGATTGGGGATCAGGCGGTGGTTAGATGTTCAGCACAGGAGGTCAGACGATGCAGCCGAGGCGGTCCTGAAGAACGCAGTAGGCAAAATTCGTACCAAGAAGAAATTTGGCTCCAGACGGAGATAGAAATCACCTCGTCAGCTTCTTGTACGCCAGCCTTGTCGGCCGGTCAGCCGCATCGCCGAGGCGGCGGCGCTTGTCTTCCTCATACGCCTCGAAGTTGCCCTCGAACCACTCAACGTGACTGTTACCCTCGAACGCCAGGATATGCGTGGCGAGGCGGTCGAGGAAGAAGCGGTCATGGCTGATCACCACCGCGCAGCCGGCGAAGTTCTCGATCGCCTCTTCCAGCGCGCCCAGCGTTTCCACGTCAAGATCGTTGGTCGGCTCGTCGAGCAGCAGCACATTGCCGCCCTCTTTCAGCATCTTGGCCATGTGCACGCGGTTGCGTTCGCCGCCCGACAGCTTGCCGACGTTCTTCTGCTGGTCGGCGCCCTTGAAGTTGAACGCGCCGACATAGGCGCGGGTCGACATCTCCTGCTTGTTGACGGTCATATAGTCATGCCCGCCAGAGATTTCCTGCCAGACGTTGTGCTTGGGGTCGAGGTGATCGCGGCTCTGGTCGACATAGCCCAGATGCACGGTCGAACCGATTTCGATCGTGCCGGAATCGGGCTGTTCCTTGCCGGTGATGATCTTGAACAGCGTGGATTTGCCCGCACCGTTGGGGCCGATCACGCCCACGATGCCGCCCGGGGGCAGGGTGAAGCTCAGGTCTTCGAACAGGATCTTGTCGCCATAGGCCTTCGAGAGGTTCTTCGCCTCGATCACCTTGCCGCCCAGCCGCTCGGGCACCTGGATCACGATCTGCGCCTTGCCGACGCTGCGGTTGTCCTGCGCGTTTTGCAGTTCCTCGAACTTGCGGATACGTGCCTTGCTCTTGGTCTGGCGCGCGGCAGGGGTCTGCCTGATCCACTCGAGTTCGCGCTGGAGCGCCTTCTGCTTGCCCGATTCCTCGCGGCTTTCCTGCTCCAGCCGCTTGGCCTTCTTTTCCAGATAGGTCGAGTAATTGCCCTCGTAAGGATAATAGGTCCCGCGATCGAGTTCGAGGATCCAGCCGACGACATGATCGAGGAAATAGCGGTCATGGGTGATCATCAGCACCGCGCCGGCATATTCCTTGAGATGGTTTTCCAGCCATTCGACGCTTTCGGCGTCGAGGTGGTTGGTCGGTTCGTCGAGCAGCAGGATCGAAGGCTTCTGGATCAAGAGGCGGGTGAGCGCGACGCGGCGCTTCTCGCCGCCTGACAGGCTTTCCACGCCCATGTCGCCCGGCGGGCAGCGCAGCGCCTCCATTGCGATTTCGAGCTGGTTGTCGAGCGTCCAGCCATCGACCGCGTCGATCCTGGCCTGGAGTTCGCTCATCTCCTCGCCAAGCTTGTCGAAATCGGCATCGGGATCGGCCATTTCGGCGGAGATCGCGTTGAACCGCTCGATCAGATCGGCCGTTTCGCGGGCACCATCCTTGACGTTTTCGAGCACGGTCTTGGTCGGGTCAAGCTCGGGTTCCTGCGCCAGATAGCCGACGGTGATGTATTCGCCCGGCCACGCCTCGCCGGTGAAATCCTTGTCGATCCCGGCCATGATCTTCATCAGGGTGGATTTGCCCGCGCCATTGGGACCGACGATGCCGATCTTGGCACCCTGGTAGAATTGCAGGCTGATGTTGCTGAGCACCGGCTTCTGCGCACCGGGAAAACTCTTGGTCATGTTCTTCATGACGTATGCATATTGGGCGGCCATGATGGTCCTTCGGGGAATTGCGCGTGGATGGAAATTGCCGCGCAGATAGGGGCAAGAGGCGCGCGGGGCAAGCTGGACTTGGCGCATGCGCGACCCTATGCGCTCGGCCATGAACGACGGCGGCGATGCCCTGCATGATGCCCTGCGCGATCCGAACGAGCATACACTGCTCGAGGATGCCTATGCGCTGTTCACCGGCTGCACGATGATCGCGCTGGGGCTGGTGCTGATGCGCACGGGCGGGATCACCACGGCGGGCATGGCGGGGGTTGCCTTGCTGCTGTCCTACCAGGTGCCGCTGGGGATCGGGGCGCTGTTCTTCCTGCTCAACATTCCCTTTCTGCTGCTGGGCAAAGGCGTGCTGGGCCGCGCGTTCCTGATCAAGACGGTGATCGCGCTGGCGCTGATCTTCGGTCTGGCCACGCTGGCGAGCGCTGCGCTGCGGATCGAATATGTGCACCCGGCGTTTGCTGCGCTGGCTGGAGGGACCTGCAGCGGCGTGGGCATACTGGCACTGATCCGCCACAATACCGGCGTGGGCGGGGTCAACATCGTGGCGCTGTGGGCGCAAAGGAAGCACGGCTGGAACGTGGGCAAACTGCACATCGCGCTCGATGGGCTGATCCTGCTGGCCGCAGGCCTGACGCTTTCGCCGCAGGGCCTGGGCTGGTCGGTGTTGAGCATGCTGGCGGTCAATCTGGTACTGGTCGCCTATCACAAGCCGGGGCGCTATCTGGGGCATTGAGCCGCGCGCGCGAACCAAGCCGCTGGACAAGCGGCGGGGCGATGGATAGCAGTGCCGCGCATGAAAAAATCATTTGCCGCGCTGGTCGCCCTTTCGCTTGCTTTTCCTGCCCTTTCCGCACCGCCGATGACGCTGGAGGAAGGGGCCGACAAAGTCCTGAGCCACGATACGTTTGCCTGGGATTTCGTCGAAGGCATCACCACCGAGGTCGGCCCGCGCCAGGCGGGGACCGAGGCCGAGGCGCGCGGGCGCGAATGGGCGGTGCGCTGGCTGAAAGCGCAAGGCTTCGAAAATGTCGCGGTCGAGCCCTACGAGATGCGGACCTGGGTGCCGGGCGAACTGAGCAAGGCCGAAGTGCTCAGCCCTTTTGCCCAACCGCTGATGGTCGCGCCGCTGGGCGGCAGCGCCGCAACCGGGCCGGATGGGTTGACTGCCGAAGTGGCATTCTTCCGCACGGTCGATGATCTGCGCGCTGCGCCCGATGGCAGCCTGGCGGGCAAGATCGCCTATATCAGCCACGCGATGACGCCGACGCAGGATGGCAGCCAGTATGGCTTTGCCGGTCCGGCACGCTGGGTCGGGGCGGGAATCGCCGCGAGCAAGGGCGCGATTGCGACAGTGATCAAGTCGGTCGGCACCGACTGGCACCGCAATCCGCACACCGGCGGCACCGCCTTTCCCGAAGGCGTTGCGCCGATCCCCGCGGGCGCGCTGAGCCTGCCCGATGCGGCCAATCTCGAGCGGATGTTCGCGCGCGCCGGGAATCGGCCGGTGACCATGAAACTGACGCTCACCCCGCGCGATCTGGGGATGCAGCAGAGCGGCAACGTGGTGGGCGAGATCGTGGGGCGCGATCCCTCGCTGCCGCCCGTGCTGCTCGCCTGCCATCTCGACAGCTGGTGGCTGGGCACCGGTGCGTTCGACGACGCGGCGGGCTGCGGCA
>LOEX01000029.1 GCA_001516125.1 Sphingomonadales bacterium BRH_c42 | reverse complement strand
GGCAACGGCCACGCGATCACCGTCCACGGCGCGCGCGCCAACAACCTCAGGAACGTCACCGCCGCCATCCCGCTCGGCACCTTCTGCTGCGTCACCGGCGTATCGGGCAGCGGCAAGTCGAGCCTCACCGTGGACACGCTCTATGCCGGGGCGGCGCGTGCACTCAACGGCGCGCGGGTGATCGCGGGCGCGCATGACCGGATCACCGGGCTCGAGCTGTGCGACAAGGTGATCGAGATCGACCAGTCGCCCATAGGCCGCACCCCGCGCTCCAACCCCGCCACCTACACCGGCGCCTTCACCCAGATCCGCGACTGGTTCGCCGGTCTGCCCGAAAGCGGCGCGCGCGGGTACAAGCCGGGGCGCTTCAGCTTCAACGTCAAGGGCGGGCGCTGCGAGGTGTGCAAGGGCGACGGCCTGATCAAGATCGAGATGCACTTCCTCCCCGATGTCTATGTCACCTGCGAGGAATGCCACGGGCGGCGTTACAACCGCGAAACGCTGGAGGTGAAGTTCAAGGGCCACTCGATCGCCGACGTGCTCGACATGACGATCGAGGATGCCGAGCAGTTCTTCAAGGCGGTGCCCCCGATCCGCGAGAAGATGCACATGCTGAACGAGGTGGGCCTGGGCTATGTCAAGGTCGGCCAGCAGGCGACCACGCTGAGCGGCGGGGAGGCGCAGCGGGTCAAGCTGGCGAAGGAACTCAGCCGCCGCAGCACCGGGCAGACGCTGTACATACTGGACGAGCCGACCACGGGCCTGCATTTCGACGATGTGCGCAAGCTGCTGGAAGTGCTCCACCGCCTCGTCGATCAGGGCAACAGTGTGGTGGTGATCGAGCACAACCTCGACGTGATCAAGACCGCCGACTGGATACTCGACCTCGGCCCCGAAGGCGGCGTGCGCGGCGGCGAGATCGTGGCCGAAGGCACGCCCGAACAGATCGCGCGCGAACCGCGTTCGTTCACCGGCGCTTACCTCGCACCGATGCTGGAACGGGCGAGGGAGGCGGCGGAATAGCCCGCTCATCCTGAGCCTGTAGAAGGACCCTTGCGGGAGAAGGTTGCGAGAGGGGGCGTCATATCCTCCCCGTCACGGGGAGGGGGGACTGCCCTATATCTCCCCTCCCTTGAGGGAGGGGTTGGGGGTGGGTGCACTTCCATCTCGGTGGAGGGAATAATCCTCCCCGAGTCGGGGAGAGCCTGTCCTGAGCCTGTCGAAGGAGGGACCACGAAGTGGTGGAGGGGCACCAACGACCCACACCCCACCCCCCGTCACCCCGGCGCAGGCTCCTCTACCCGTCACCCCCGCGTTGGCTCCTCAACTCGTCATTCCCGCATAGGCGGGAATCCATCCGTTTTTGGGTTCACGCGGAGACGCGGAGAAAGCGGAGTCACAAAGCCCGCTCATCCTGAGCCGGTGTGGCTGCGCCACAGCTTCGCTTCCGAAGGACCCTTGCGGGGGAGGGTTGGGAGAGGGTTGGGAGAGGGGGAATAAGTTTACTGTCCCCGGAATTCGCGCCTTACGCTTGATGTCTCTCAAGCGTTCTGAGGTCACATGAAACGCACTTCCTGTATCTGGATGTAACCCGGATCAATATCTGTGACGCAGCCCACCGCAGGAAGAGGTGCGACACCGCCTGGCGGCACATAGTCGACGCGCCACTGTGGGTTTGAACCATAACGCGGAGCGGTGTTCCGGTGCGTGATGACGACCGACTTAGTCGGGTGAAAGTTTGCCATCCTCAGGCCATTGGCAGGATGCTGGATTGCGCCGATACGGCACGCGTCCGATCCGTCAAATACCGGCGTCTTGACCGCCACCAGACGAAAATAGTCAGCAACATTGGGGGACCCCGCATCGGCTACGTCATCAGGCGTCGGCGGGTGCGAACCCAGCACTCGATATTCATAACGGACATAGATACCTTGACCCGGAGGGGGTTCGGAAACGGCGACGGCGGCCACGAGAGGTACGCGGTCCCCCGCGCTCAACAGCACTTCAAACTGTGTATCCCCTTGGAAAATCCGCTGGAGATTGCGATCATACATCATCGGCGGGAAAGTACTGACTTGCCGCCGCTCGATATTCGCTACTGCTCTCCCGGAAGAACTACGATTGACGAGGCTGATACGGCACGACGTCGGGACCGTCGGCGCACAGTTGCCTTCGTTCTCTATCACCACCAACGCTGTTTCCTGGGCGGAGGCCGGCGCATATGCGGTGTGATTAAACGCGAGCAAAATGACGACAAAAGCGCTCGCAAAACAGAAATTGCGCATCGTTATCCCCCCGAAAAATGCCACGTCGAGCGCAATTTCCCATTTAGGACAGTGGAACTATGCTGGCAACTTAAATGAACCGGAGCTCCGGGGCCGCAATGCCAGGGAATTCCGAGGACTGGAAATGCCAAGAACAATATACACAAACTCTCCCGCCACCCCGGCGCAGGCCCTCAACTCGTCATTCCCGCGGTGGCTCCTCAACTCGTCATTCCCGCGTAGGCGGGAATCCAGCTTTCTTCTGTTTCACGCGGAGACGCGGAGAAAGTGGAGAAGCAAAGCCCTCTCCCCTTGCGGGAGAGGGCTGTTCTTGTTCTGTACACGTCATCAGCTATTCTAAAGACCGGCCCACCGCTAATCCACTACATCACGTCTCTCCACTTGCGTTGAGAGCGCGATGGGGCTATGGGTGCGTTATGACTGATGGACTCGATTCTTTGTTAAGTGGCATCCCGACCGATGAGGATGTTGCCAGGTGGCGCGCCGATTTGAAGCGTCTCCGCGGGGCCATCGCGGATCTCCATGATAAGGAGGCAAAGCTTGAGCGGCTGATCGCAGCATGGAGCGGAGAAGCTGTTGAGAGGGCGGGTACAACAGTTTTTCGCCGGAAGAAGGGTTCGGGCGATGCTACTTGGATCGGTCAGGTTAAGGCTATCGCGCTTAAAAACCCCGAGGGCATCAGCTACGACGATGTGCGAGAGGCGCTTCCTGAACCATTTGCCTCGATGATTGAAGAAGACCCTTCTCACAAGAGTTTCTACGGGGCCATGCGGCGGCTTGACCGGTCGGGTGATGTGGTGCGCCACAATAACCACCTGTTCACGCCAGACGGGTTCAAGAAGTACAAAGCCGATCTTGAAGCTGGTAAACGTGAGCCAGTGGATGGGTATGACCGCCGATCTTCACCGATGCAGGAAGCACTCAAGGCCTTTCTTGAGGCCCATCCATGGAGCAAACCGGTCGTAATCAAGGATGCGCTTTGCGAAAACCCTGAACTCAAGCCGGGCCTGACGCGCAACAGCGCTACAATCTACAACGTACTCAATAAGCTAAAGGATCGCGGCGAACTCCTCAAGAACGAGGAGGATGGCTCGTATGCTTTGGCTGATGAGAATGAGGCCCCGAACGGCAAAACCGGCGGGGCCTCAGAAACCGGGGAAGCAGCAACTTCCTCAGACGATGCTTCACCACTCTTTCGGGTGGTGAAGTGAACCTTGCTCCGGCGAGTAACCGACCCGGGGGCGGTTCAGTCCCCCGGGGAAAGGACGGACTATGTTTACATCGGGACTGATCGCCCTTGGGTTGGTGACCCTACTAGCGATCCTCATAATATAAACCTAACCCGTGCTGGGGGCTTCGGCCCCCAGTCCTTTTTTCTTTACCACATCGGTGATTCTTCGGTCAATGCCTCACCGCGCTAGCGGTTGCGGGTGGGCTGGGTTCCCGCCTACGCGGGAATGACGAATTGAGCGGGCGCTGTCCTACACCCACATGCCATAAATAACCCGGTCCATTTGCCACCACAGGAGGACCGCAATGAATACCCGCACCGCCTTCACCGCCGAATGTGCCCACCCCGCTGCGCCTAGCGCCTCGCCGCCCTTCGGAAGCGAAGCTGTGGCGCAGCCACACCAGCTCAGGACGAGCGGAGGCGCAAGCCTCGCTACCCCTCCCGCAAGCGGGAGGGGGGGCACTCGCGCCAATGCTCCCCTCCCGCACGCGGGAGGGGCTGGGGGTGGGCAATCGCCCTTGCGCTCGCCTGTCCTTCGACATGCTCAGAGTCGGCGGGAGTGCGGCTGCGATGATTCCTTGTCTCGCTGGATTCCCGCCTTCGCGGGAATGACGGGAAGGGACGCGGGAATGACGATCAAGGGAGCTGCCGTATGAACGCGCTTTCCTGTCTTGCCTCAAGCGCCGGCGCTCACATCCGTTCGCTTGGCTACCGGCGCTGACCCCGGCGTGATTTCGTGCGGAATGCCCGGATTCAGGCGTTAACCTGCACCACCGCCTGCTCGATTGCGCCGAAGATCGAATGCCCCGCCGCATCGCGCATTTCGATCCGCACGGTGTCGCCGGGCTGCATGAAGGGTGTTTTCGGCGCGCCGCTCTCGATCGTCTCGATCATGCGGATTTCGGCGATGCAGCTATACCCCGCGCCGCCTTCGGCCACCGGTTTGCCCGGCCCGCCGTCCGCGCCCTTGTTGCTGATGGTGCCGGTGCCGATCACGCTGCCCGCGCCCAGCTTGCGCGTCTTGGCGGCATGCGCGATCAACTGCGCCAGGTTGAAAGTGGCGTCCGCCCCGGCATTGGCGCGGCCAAACGGGTGGCCGTTGAGATCGACCATCAGCGGCAGGTGGATCAGGCAATCGCGCCAGGCCTCGCCCAGCTCGTCGGGCGTAATCGCCACGGGCGAGAAGGCGCTGGCGGGCTTCGACTGGAAGAAGCCGAAGCCTTTGGCGAGTTCATCGGGGATGAGGCCGCGCAGCGAAACGTCGTTGACCAGCATCAGCAGCCTGATGCGGCCTGCGGCCTCGGCGGGCGAGGCGCCCATCGGCACATCGCCGGTGATTGCCGCGACTTCGCCCTCCATGTCGCAGCCCCAGGCGGCGTCGCCCAGCGGGATATCCTCTCGCGGGGCGAGGAAGCTGTCGCTGCCGCCCTGATACATCAGCGGATCGCGGTAGAAGCTTTCGGGAACCTCGGCGCCGCGCGCCTTGCGCACCAGTTCGACGTGGTTGATGTAGGCGCTGCCATCGGCCCACTGGTAGGCGCGTGGAAGCGGCGACATCGCCTCACGCTCGTGGAAGCGCCCGCACGGCACGGTTTCATGCTCGACATCGCGGGCGAGCACTTCCAGTTCAGGTGCCACCCGCTCCCAATCGTCGAGCGCGGCCTGGAGCGTCGGCGCGATGTGCTGCGCGTCCGAATAGCGGGTGAGGTCCTTCGAGACGACGACCAGCCTGCCGTCGCGGGTGCCGTCGTTGAGCGTGGCGAGTTTCATGCTTGGTACTCCGGCCAATGGGTCATGGGGCGTCGGGCTGGTTATCGGGGTGGGCGCGCTGGAACGCGGGCAGGGCGAGACATGCCGCCTCGATCCGGGTGATATGCGGCTTGTCGCTGAAATCGAAGGCGAACTTGCGCGCGTTATAGACTTGCGGCAGCAGCACGACCTCGAACAGGCCGGGGGCGTCGAACAGGAAATCGCCGCTGGCAAGCTGCGCCAGCCGCGCCTCCACCGGATCGAGCGTGCGCGCGAGCCAGTGGCGGTACCATTCATCGGTTTCGGCCTCGGTGTGCCCCATCGCTCCCCGCAGGTGCCGGAGCACCTGGAGATTGTTGAGCGCGTGGATTTCGGTCGCGATGGCATATGCCAGCTCGCGCACGGTATAACGGTCCTCGATCCCGGCGGGGAGCAGCGGCGGCTGCGGATAGGCCTCGTCCAGCCATTCGAGGACCGCCATCGACTGCGCGCGGTCGCGCCCGTCAGCCTCGAGCATCGGCACCCCGCCGAAGGGATTGCGGGCGAGGAATTCGGGCGCCTTCTGCCCATCGGTCCGCAGGTCGACCGGAACGACCTCGTAATCGAGTGCCTTGAGATTGAGCGCGATCCTCAGCCGGTAGGAGGTCGAGCTGCGAAAATAGGCGAACAGCTTCATGATACTCATTTCCCCGTCATTGCGAGCCTGCGAAGCAGGCGCGGCAATCCATGGACTGCGCTTCCGGTGCCGATCGGACCATGGATCGCCACGCTCCCTGCGGTCGCTCGCGATGACGAATTTTCCTCATCAGAACGCCGCGATGCCGGTTACCGCGCGCCCCAGGATCAGCGCGTGGACGTCATGCGTGCCTTCATAGGTATTGACCGTTTCGAGGTTCACCATGTGGCGGATCACCTGATATTCGCTGCTGATGCCGTTGCCGCCGTGCATGTCGCGCGCCATCCGCGCAATATCGAGCGCCTTGCCGACATTGTTGCGCTTGACGATCGAGATCATGTCGGGCGCGAAGCGATGCTCGTCCATCAGCCGCCCGACGCGCAGCGAAGCCTGAAGGCCCAGCGCGATGTCGGTCATCATGTCGGCGAGCTTCTTCTGGTAGAGCTGCGTCGCGGCGAGCGGGCGGCCGAACTGCTTGCGATCGAGCCCGTATTGGCGGGCAGCATGCAGGCAGAACTCGGCAGCGCCCATTGCGCCCCAGCTGATGCCGTAACGCGCGCGGTTGAGGCAGCCGAACGGGCCCTTCAGTCCCTGCACATCGGGCAGCAGTGCGTCCGCGCCGACGTGCACATCGTCCATCACGATCATCCCGGTGGTCGAGGCGCGCAGCGAAATCTTGCCTTCGATCTTGGGTGCGGACAGCCCCTTCATCCCCTTTTCGAGCACGAAGCCGCGAATGCCGCCGCCGTGCGCCTCGCTCTTGGCCCAGACCACGAAGACATCGGCAAAGGGGGCGTTCGAAATCCAGGTCTTCGAGCCGTTGAGGACATAGCCGTCACCGTCCTTGCGCGCGGTGGTCTTCATCCGCGCCGGGTCCGATCCGGCATCGGGTTCGGTCAGGCCGAAGCAGCCGATCAATTTGCCCGAGGCAAGGCCGGGGAGATATTTGCGTCGCTGTTCCTCCGAACCGTAGGCATGGATCGGATACATCACCAGGCTCGACTGGACCGAGGCCATCGAGCGATAGCCCGAATCTACCCGCTCGATCTCGCGCGCGATCAGGCCATAGGCGACATAGCCGGCACCCGCGCCGCCGTATTGCTCGGGCACGGTCGCGCCGAGCAGCCCGGCCTGCCCCATCAGCGGGAACAGCTCCGGCGCGTCCATTTCCTCGTTGAAGGCGCGGATCACGCGCGGCTGGAGTTCGCTCTGGGCAAAGCCGCGCGCGGCATCGCGGATCATCCGCTCGTCTTCGCTCAGCTGACTGTCGAGATCGAAGGGGTCTTCCCAGTTGAAAGGAACCATTTCGGCCACCGGTAGTTTCTCCTGTAACTATATCTGCCGCCCAATTGCAGCATTGAAGGTTTGCGGCAAGCCTTCAGCGCACCTTCAGCGTTTGGGCCGGTTTGCCAGCAGATCATCGACCACCGATGGATCGGCCAGCGTTGAGGTATCGCCCAGATGCGCAGTGTCGTCCTCGGCGATCTTGCGCAGGATGCGCCGCATGATCTTGCCGCTGCGCGTCTTGGGCAGGCCGGGCGCGAATTGCACCACATCGGGGGTGGCGATCGGGCCGATCTCCTTGCGCACCCATTGCACCAGATCGCGGCGCAGGTCGTCGCTATTGTCCGTCCCGGCATTGGTGGTGACATAGGCATAGATGCCCTGCCCCTTGATATCGTGCGGCATGCCCACCACCGCCGCCTCTGCCACCAGCGGGTGTTCGACCAGCGCGCTTTCGATTTCCGCCGTGCCCATGCGGTGGCCCGAAACGTTGATCACATCGTCGATCCGCCCGGTGATCCAGTAATAGCCATCCGCGTCGCGGCGGCAGCCATCGCCGGTGAAGTAATATCCCGGATACTGGCTGAAATAGGTCTGGAAGAACCGTTCGTGATCGCCATAGACGGTGCGCATCTGCCCCGGCCAGCTATCGGCAAGGACCAGTGCGCCCTGCGTCTCGCCTTCCAGAAGCCTGCCGCTTTCGGGATGGAGCACCGCAGGCTTTACCCCGAACATCGGACGGGTGGCGCTGCCGGGCTTGAGCGCGGTCGCGCCGGGCAGCGGGCTGATCATCGCGCCGCCGGTTTCGGTCTGCCACCAGGTATCGACGATCGGGCAGCGCCGCTCGCCCACAACGCGGTGATACCATTCCCACGCCTCGGGATTGATCGGTTCGCCCACCGTTCCCAGCAGCCTGAGCGAGGCGCGGCTGGTGCGGGTGACAAAATCATCGCCTTCGCGCATCAGCGCGCGCAGGGCAGTGGGCGCGGTGTAGAAGATTTCAACCCGGTGCTTGTCGATCACCTGCCAGAACCGCGAATGATCGGGGTAATTGGGCACCCCTTCGAACATCACGGTGGTCGCCCCGTTCATCAGCGGGCCGTAAACGACATAGGAATGGCCGGTGACCCAGCCGACATCGGCCGCGCACCAGAAGATCTGCCCGGGGCGGTAGTCGAACACATATTCATGCGTCATGCTGACCCACACGGCGTAGCCGCCGGTGGTGTGGAGCACGCCCTTGGGCTGGCCGGTCGATCCCGAGGTGTAGAGGATGAACAGCGGGTCTTCCGCATCCATCGCTCCCGCCGCGCAATCTTCGCTCTGGCCCGCAACCGCATCGGCCCAGGTCACATCGCGCCCTTCGACCATCGGGACATCGGTGCCGGTACGTTCGAACACGATCACGGTATCGACCGGTACCTGAGTGCAGGCGGCATCGACATTGGCCTTGAGCGGTATCGGCTTGCCGCCGCGCAGGCCTTCGTCTGCGGTGACCACGACCCGCGACTTGCAATCCTCGATCCGGCCCGCCAGCGCATCGGGGGAAAAGCCCGCGAACACCACCGAATGCACCGCGCCTATCCGCGCGCAGGCGAGCATGGCGATTGCCGCCTCGGGCACCATCGGCAGATACAGCGTCACCCGGTCACCCTTCTTCACCCCGCGCGATTTCAGCGCATTGGCAAAGCGGCAGACCTCGCGGTGCAGCTCGCGGTAGGTCAGCGTGCGCCCGGCCTGCGCGGGATCGTCCGGCTCCCAGATGATCGCGGCGGTATCGCCGCGTGCTTCCAGATGGCGATCGAGGCAGTTGGCGGCGAGGTTCAGCTTGCCGCCCTCGAACCAGCGGATGTGGAAATCCTGCGCGTCGAACGATGTGTCCTTGACGGTGTGGAAGGGCGCGATCCAGTCGATCCGCTGCGCCTCGTCGCGCCAGAAGCCATCGGGATCCTCGATCGAGCGCTGATAGCGCGCCAGATATCCGGCATTGTCAATTTTCGCCGTTTCCGCCCACTCGTCCGGAACCGGGAAGATCGCCTCGCTCATGCATCAAACTCCTCTCGCCAGGCAAAGCGATAGGCGATGGGCGCAGCGGATGGAAGTACCTTACCCCTCGCGTCCGAACTTCGCCGAGAATCCGGTTTCATCGCCCGCCGCGAGCATTTGCGCCTGCTCGACCCAGGCATCGCGGCCAATCCGCCCGGAAAACCGGCCCAGCAGCGCATCGATCCGCGCGACCTCAGCCTGATCCCAGGCGGCGATCTGCCGGTAGGTGGTCACGCCCTGCGCGTGGAGGATTGCGGCGATTTTCGGGCCGAGCCCCTTGATCCGCGTCAGGTCATCGCCGCCAGTCGCCGGTGCGCCTGTCAAATCGGCCACCGCCGGTTCGGCGTGACCGCGTCCGGCATTGATGAGCGCCTGATTGCGCTGCGCGCGTGCAGCCCCTTCGTCGAGCACATCGCGCCGGTCGATCACGACCTTTGCCCTGCGGCTTGCCACCAGGACGAACCACGACACCGCGAGGCCGATGGCGAATGCGATCAGAAGATATGGCCAATAGGCCATGATGAGTTCAGGCATCGGTTGTGTCTCTATCAAGGTTTACCAGTTCGCGGCCCCATAGCACCCAGCCAACCCCCAGCCCAGCGGCGTAGCTTGCCATGCACAGGACAACGACCTCGGCCCAGATCGGCATGGCTATCGCTGTCCCTTCTACCTTGGCCCTGGCAGATCGATCGGCGTGGGCATTACCGGCGCAGTGGCAATGACCGCAAATTCGATGCGGCGATTGGCTGGATCTTGCGGTTTCAGGCCCGCGACCGGGCTGCGCGAACCCACGCCTTGTGCACGCAAGCCGTCGGCAGGAATCCCGCGCCGGACAAGGGCGTCGCGCACGGCCTGGGCCCGCGCACGGGACAGCTCGAGATTGTCCGGCTCAAGTCCCGAGTCATCGGTATGGCCGGTGATCGCGATTATCCCGCCAAGGCATGGGCGCAGTGCCGCGGTGACTTCGTCGAGCAACCTGCCGCTCGCCGGATCGATCAGGCTCGAGCCTTCCTTGAAGCGGATCGTGCGCACCCTCAGCAGCGCCTGCACATCCTCCTGGCAATTGAGCGGCGTGACCTGAGTTGCACCCGCCTGCGTGCGGAAAGTGCCGTCGGCCCAGAAGACCCCGCCAATTCCGGGGATCGCCGCGATCGATTTGGCCACGCGGTGCCGCACGGCATCGTCATAGCGCTCGCCGCCGCTCAGCAGCACATGGCGCGTCGGCCAGCCGAAGGGGTCGCGGAAACTCGCGTCGATCCCAGGTGCGCCATTGGCTGCGATTGCACTTGAGGCCCGCGCATCAAGTGCAAGGACGAATTCCTGGCTGGTGGCCGAAGCCGCGCCCATTCCCAAAGTGGCGCTCGCGAGCGCCCCGGCAAGCACGGCGGTCTGCGGACGGATAGGCATGCCGCGGGCCATAACCGGACCACCGGCAGGCGCAAAGCGCTAATTCATTTCCGGGCGCGCAAGGTTGCGGCGAAACAAGATACGGTCCTCAGGTCCAAACCCCTTGTGCCAGATGACGTACCCATAGGTGAGCAGTATGGCCGGGATGCCGAAGATCAGCTCGATCCATTCTGGCAGCAGCGTTGCCAGAAAGCCTATTACCACCGCCGGACCGGTCGCCCAGACCAGCGCCCAGCGCCAATTGCCGACCGGAGCCTTGAGGATCCGCGACAGAAGCCATGCCTTGACCAGGCTGGCGGCGCCGAGTGACAGCATCAGTGCGATCGCCGCACCTGCCGCTTTGTAGGATTCGCCGTATCCCAACCGATCGAAGGTGGTGACTGCGATCACGGTCAGCGCCCCCTGCAGCGCGATCGTGCCGAGCGAGATTGCCAGGTTGCGCTTGCGCGCGACATAGACCAGCGCGGCCTCGGACACGACGGCGGTGGCCGCCACCACCTCGGCCAGCAGCAGGAAGGCGAGCGCGCCGTTGCCTCCCACGAAATTGGGCCCGACCAGCCCCATCACCGCCTCGCCCGGCATGCCCAGCGCCAGCGCAATTCCCGCCTGCGCGGCGATGATCCAGAAGCCCACCTGCCGTACCTGGCTGGCGATGGCGGCAAGGTTTCCTTCCTTGAGATTGCGCGTGATGACCGGGCCCAGGATCGGCTCGAAACTGGTCTTGAGCTTCTGCGGCAGGCTCGCCACCTGCTGCGCGACATAGTAGATGCCCACTGCGGCAGGCGCGGCAAAGAAGCCGAGGATGAAGATGTCGAGCCGCCGTGTGCCCCATTCGACGGCATCGGCAGTGGCCAGCGGCAACGCGCGCGCGGTCATCCGCGCCATCCTGACGGGACGCGGGCGCCACTCGCGTGGCAGGCCGTAGCTGCGCAGGAACGGCACCAGCGCCGCGATCAGCCCGGCGAAAATCGAGGTGAGATAGGCCAGCGCCAGCCCCGATTCGGCCCAATCGCTGTAGAAGAACACCCCGGCCATGATCGATATGGTCCAGGGTTCGATCACCGCTCTGGCGCGCACGGTGGTTGCGATATCGAAGCGATAGGCCTGCGCCGCCAGCAGGATTTCGGTCAGCGCATAGGCGGGGATCGCCAGAACCAGCAGCTTGTCGAGCGGGGAATAAATGCCGCTGGGAAACATCGGCGCGGGAATAAGCCACAGCACCATGGCTGCAGCACTGGAAAACAGCAGCGCCAGCAGCATGCCGTCAAACACCACGCTCGTCTGGTCCGTCTCGCCTTCGGTAAGCCGCTGGGCGAGCCCGCGCTTCTCGCCCATTGAGCAGATCAGCGCGAGCAGCTCGACCACCACCAGCGCCGAGGCGAACCGCCCCAGTGCGTCAGGGCCATAGAGCCGCCCGGCGATGAACAGAAAGGGCAGGCGAGCCGCGAGCCGCAGCAGGAAACCGAAGAAATTGGTCCGCCCGCCCTTGGCCAGCGCGGCAATATCGCCCTGGTTATCGGGAACGGGAGCGGCCGGAGTGCTCACGCCGGGCGGCCCTGTTCGGCGCGCAGCGGACGAGCCAGCAAATGGGTCACCACCACTTCGGGCTTTGCGCCTTCAAGGATCGCATTGACCGCCGCAACGATCGGCATGGCCACGCCCTTGGCCTCGGCCAGCCGCATCAGCACGGGCGCGGTATAGGCGCCTTCGGCCACGGTCTTGCGATCAGCCATGAGATCGCTCGCGCTCGCCCCTTCGCCCAGCGCCTTGCCCAGCGAGAAGTTGCGGCTGGAGACTGACGAACAGGTCAGCACCAGATCGCCCAGGCCGCACAGGCCCGCCAGCGTTTCGCCGCGCGCCTCCATCGCCTCTCCGAAGCGCAGCATTTCGGCATAGCCGCGCGCGATCAGCGCCGCCCGCGCATTTTGCCCCAGCCCCAGCCCGTCAACCAGACCGCAGCCGATCGCTAGCACGTTCTTGATCGCGCCGCCGATTTCAGCGCCAATCACATCGTCCGAATAATAGGGACGGAACCAGGGCCGGGCTATGGCGGGGGAAAGGCGCTCCCATTGCGCGAGTCCGCCGCCGCAGGCGAGCGTGACCGCAGTGGGCATTCCTGCTGCCACCTCGTGCGCGAAAGTGGGGCCGGACAGCACGGCAATATCGCTATGCGGACAGGCCGCCGCCGCCACTTCGTTCAACAGATGGCCGGATCCGGCATCGATCCCTTTGCTGCACAAGACCAGATCGCGCGGCTGCCGGGCCAAGCCTGCCAGAATGCTCGCCAGATGCTGCGCCGGGGTGACCGCCAGCAGAATTTCGATCCCGCCAAAATCGGCCAGATCGCCGGTCACCCTTATGGCAGGGTTCAACGCCGTCGATGGCAGGTAGGCACTGTTGCGGTGGTGCTGGTTGATCTCTTCTACAAGTTCGGGTTCGAACGCCCAGATCAACACTTCGCGCCCGTCGCTGCTGAGCATCTGCGCCAGCGCCGTGCCCCATGCGCCTGCGCCCAACACACCGATCCTTGGTTTGCCCTGGGTGCTCATGCCTTCACCCCCGCCCCGCGCGCGGGCAGCGCATCGGGATCAAGCGGCCAGCGCGGACGCGCGGCAAAATCGAGGCTGTCCGATTGGCCCAGCGCCAGCCGCTCGCAGCCCGCCCAGGCGATCATCGCCGCATTGTCGGTGCACAAGGCCATAGGCGGTGCGATAAACCCCATCGCATGCTCACGCGCAAGCTTCTCCAGCGCCGTGCGGATTGCGCGATTGGCCGCGACGCCGCCTGCCACCACCAGATTGGGCCAGGCGCCGCCATGCTCGATGGCGCGGCGGAGCCGGTCGCACAGGCATTCGATCGCCGCCTGCTGAAAACTCGCTGCGATATCGGCATCACGATATTGGCCGCTTTCCTTCGCTCGCAGGACCGCGCTCTTGAGCCCGGCGAAGGAGAAATGCGGTTCCGGTGACCGTTTGAGCGGGCGGGGCAGGGGAACCGCCCGGGGATCGCCCGTCAGCGCCAGTCGCTCGACCGCCGGGCCGCCCGGATAGCCCAGCCCCAGGATCTTTGCGGTTTTGTCAAAGGCTTCGCCCAGCGCATCGTCGATCGTGGTGGCGAGCCGGCGATAGCGGCTAAGGCCCTCGACGCTCAGTATCTGGCAGTGCCCGCCCGAAACCAGTAGCAGCAGATAGGGAAATTCGAGCGCCGGATCGGCCAGCCGCGGGGAGAGCGCGTGACCCTCCAGATGGTTTATCGCCAGCAGGGGCTTGCCCGAAGCCATGGCCAGCGCCTTGGCGCTGACCAGCCCCACCATCACCCCGCCGATCAGCCCCGGACCCGCCGTGGCGGCGATGGCATCGCATCGGTCAAGATCCGTTCCGGCATCGCGCAGGACCGCCTCGATCATCGGGGCCAGCCGCTCGGCATGCGCGCGTGCGGCAATTTCGGGCACCACCCCGCCGTAGGGGGCATGCTCGGCCTCCTGCGAGGCGATCCGCTGCGCGTGGATAACCCGATCGGTATCTACCAGAGCCACCGCAGTTTCGTCGCAGCTCGATTCAATTCCCAGCACCAGGCCCATGATGCTTCCACTTAGAGACTTGCGAGGCTAGGGCAAGCGGGCATGAGCCACTCCGCACCCCAGCCCGTGATGCTTCGCCTCGGAACCAGGCAATCGCCGCTCGCCATGGCGCAGGCGGTGGAAGCGCGCGAACGTCTGTGCGCGGCGCACGGCTGGGCGGAGGATGCGGTCGAACTGGTCAGTGTTCTGGCCAGCGGCGACAAGGTGCAGGATCGCCCCTTGGCGGATATCGGCGGCAAGGCGCTGTGGACCAAGGAGCTTGACCAATGGCTGCTTGAAGGGCGCATCGATGCTGCCGTTCACTCGATGAAGGATGTCGAGACGCTGCGCCCCGCCAACTTTGCGATCGCCGCTGTTCTGCCGCGCGCGGACCGGCGCGATGTGCTGGTGGGTGCGCCTTCGATCGAGGCCATCCCGAAGGGCGCACGCGTGGGCACGAG
>LOEX01000028.1 GCA_001516125.1 Sphingomonadales bacterium BRH_c42 | reverse complement strand
GACCCGTCGCGGTCAGCGTGTTGGTGTCGGCATCCCAGCTGTAGTCAACCTCTTCGGTGCCAACCATGCCGCTGGTGCCGTCCATGCCGATAAGCGTGAAGGTGCCGGGCGCGTCGCCGCCAAAGTTGGCCGTGAAGGTGCCCACGAACACGCTCTCGTCGCCCAGGCCAGCACCGCTGTCGCCAAGGTCGGCGTTGAGATCGCCCGCGCCCGCCCCAGCATTGCCGCCCAGCCCGTCGTCATCGACCGCCGCAACCGCATCGTTGGGTATCGGCTTCGAGTCATCCTCGAGGTTGATCGTGACTGTGGCGGTGCTTTCGTCACCATCGGCATCGGTCAGCGTATAGCTGAAAGTAACGCTGCCTTCTTCGCCGTCAGCCGGCGTGTAGGTGAAGCTGCCATCGGAGTTGAACGAAAGGTTGGCAGATACGTCCACACCATCATTCAGGACATCGCCGGTGAGCGCATAGCTTACAGGGCTGTCCGCACCCGTGACATCTGCACCATTGCCATTGTCATCCGACACATTGCCGGTGACCGCGGTGTTCTCGCCGCCCTGGTCAGCCTGGTTGAACGTGTCGTCATTGGCTGTGGGAACATCGTCGTCAAAGGTGATCGTCAGCGTGGCATCGGTCGGATCGCCCTCGCTGTCGATCGCGGTGAAGGTCAGCACTGCGCTCGCATTATTCTCGGTGTTGGTGTTATCATCGACATGCAGCACATTGTCTTCCAGCGTCACCGTGTACTGGCCGGTGGCCGGGTTGACCGCCACCGTAAACAATACCCCGCGCGGACCCGTCGCGGTCAGCGTGTTGGTGTCGGCATCCCAGCTGTAGTCAACCTCTTCGGTGCCAACCATGCCGCTGGTGCCGTCCATGCCGATAAGCGTGAAGGTGCCGGGCGCGTCGCCGCCAAAGTTGGCCGTGAAGGTGCCCACGAACACGCTCTCGTCGCCCAGGCCAGCACCGCTGTCGCCAAGGTCGGCGTTGAGATCGCCCGCGCCCGCCCCAGCATTGCCGCCCAGCCCGTCGTCATCGACCGCCGCAACCGCATCGTTGGGTATCGGCTTCGAGTCATCCTCGAGGTTGATCGTGACTGTGGCGGTGCTTTCGTCACCATCGGCATCGGTCAGCGTATAGCTGAAAGTAACGCTGCCTTCTTCGCCGTCAGCCGGCGTGTAGGTGAAGCTGCCATCGGAGTTGAACGAAAGGTTGGCAGATACGTCCACACCATCATTCAGGACATCGCCGGTGAGCGCATAGCTTACAGGGCTGTCCGCACCCGTGACATCTGCACCATTGCCATTGTCATCCGACACATTGCCGGTGACCGCGGTGTTCTCGCCGCCCTGGTCAGCCTGGTTGAACGTGTCGTCATTGGCTGTGGGAACATCGTCGTCAAAGGTGATCGTCAGCGTGGCATCGGTCGGATCGCCCTCGCTGTCGATCGCGGTGAAGGTCAGCACTGCGCTCGCATTATTCTCGGTGTTGGTGTTATCATCGACATGCAGCACATTGTCTTCCAGCGTCACCGTGTACTGGCCGGTGGCCGGGTTGACCGCCACCGTAAACAATACCCCGCGCGGACCCGTCGCGGTCAGCGTGTTGGTGTCGGCATCCCAGCTGTAGTCAACCTCTTCGGTGCCAACCATGCCGCTGGTGCCGTCCATGCCGATAAGCGTGAAGGTGCCGGGCGCGTCGCCGCCAAAGTTGGCCGTGAAGGTGCCCACGAACACGCTCTCGTCGCCCAGGCCAGCACCGCTGTCGCCAAGGTCGGCGTTGAGATCGCCCGCGCCCGCCCCAGCATTGCCGCCCAGCCCGTCGTCGTCGACCGCCGCAACCGCATCGTTGGGTATCGGCTTCGAATCCGCCCCGACATTGACGAATACCGTCGCTGTCGAGGTGTCCCCGTCGCCGTCGGTAATCGTGTAGGTGAAGCTGTCCGCACCCTCAAAGCCCGCATCGGGCGTGTAAGTGAAGGTGCCGTCGCCGTTGTAAACCGCCGTACCGTTCGTCGCCTGCGTCTCCAGGGCGATGTCGCTATCCGCAACACCGTCAGCACCTTCGACATCGTTGGCGAACACATCGATCTGCGTCGGAGTATCTTCGGCAATGGCGATCGGAGCCAGCAACGAACCATCATTGTTGGCCGTCGGAACATCGTCGATGATCTGCACATCGAGCACCGCATCATCGAATGATCCGTCGCTGTCGGTAGCCGTGACGGTGAGCATGTTGATGATGTCATCCTGGCCCATCTCGTCATGCGCCAGCGTGTTGTCGAGCAGCGTCGCGGTATAGTTGAAGGTCGCGCTGATTACGGTCACCCCATCAGCCGCGAACACCGGCGTCCAGCCCGTGATCTCGACCGAGTACACGCCGTTATTGGCCACTACCGTCGAACCCTGGAACACGCCGTCGATAACCACGTCCACGCCGTTGACCTGGACATCGTCGAGGCCGTCGGGCGAAGTTACGCCGAAGCTGCCGTTCTGGAACAGCGGATCGGTCTGGTCCGAACCCTGGTCATCGCCCGGGTTTTCCAGATCGTCCTCGTCCAGGATCACTTCGGGTGCAGCCCCGTCAAGACCGTTGATGGTCACGCCGTCGTCCGCGCCGTTGAGCGTGATCGTCAGCGTCGCAGGCGAAGGGTCGCCATCGCCGTCCACCAGCGTATAGTCGAACTCCTCGGTGAAGAATTCGCCTTCGCCCAGCGTCGCAAGCTGCGACACACCAAACTCGCTCAGCGTGTAGGTGTAACCACCGCCCGCGCCCAGCACCAGCGTGCCATAGGTGCCGGCGATTTCGCCCGCATTCTGGACAACCGCGCCATCCGCGCCAGTGGTGTCCGCACCATTGTCGCCATTGGCCTCGGCATCGGTGATCACATTACCGCTGGTGAAGATCGGACCGCCTTCGGTCAGGCTGTCGGTGTCATCGACCGCGTCGGGAAGATCGTCGATCACCGTAATGTCGAGCGTCGTGTTCGCCGGATCGCCGTCGCTGTCGGTCACGGTCAGCGCAAAGCTGTCAACCTCGTCACCGGCAAGATCGGCAATGTTGTTGTCGAGTTCGTAGCTGTAGCTGTATTCGGTGCCGTCGAAGGTCACCGTCAGCGTGCCATAGGTGCCCGCCACCGTGCCGCCGCCGGTTACATCGGTTCCGTTGATCACCAGCGAGGCGATGGTGTCACCGCCGGTGCTGATGCCGATCACGCCGGTGGCGACTTCGCTGTCCGCACCGCTGTCCGTACCTTCGAAGGTCGAGGCAGGCGGCCCGTCGAGGCCGGATTCGTTCACCACATCGTCGCCTTCGACAAAGATCTCGGGCGTCGAATCCTCGAGCAGGTCGATCGTCACGGTGGCTTCGGAGATGTCCCCGTCGCCGTCCTCGATCGTGTAATTGAACGTCACCGTACCCTCTTCGCCCGGAGCGGGCGTGTAGGTGAAGGTACCGTCGCCATTGTTGACCAGCGTGCCCGCACCGGTGAGCGAATCCTCGACCAGCGCGATGGTATCCACCGCAACGCCGTCCGCGCCCTCGATATCGTTGGCGAAGACATCGACGGTGACGGCTGCGTTCTCGCTGTCCTGCGAGGCGAAGTCGTCCACCGCTTCGGGCTCGTCATCGACGATGGTGATGACCAGATCGTCCGCGGCTTCATCGCCGTCGAGATCGGTCACGACCACTTCGAAGGAAACCGAAGTGTCGTCGCCCGAGGTGTTGTCACCCAGCGTGTATTCGTAGGTGATCGAACCGTCGCCGGTCACCGGATCATAGGTGAAGCCGGTGATCACCAGCGTGCCGGTGGCGTCAGAAACGATCGTCTGCGGCAGATTGTCGGGATCGATCGCAACGCCGTTGATGGTGACGCTGGCCAGGCCATCGGGTGAGTTGAAGGTAATGGTCGAACCGGTGGCTTCGCTGGTGTCCGAATTGTTGTCCGGATCGGCGTCGGCGCCTTCGCCGGTGCCCACGGGCTCGCCTTCACGCGGCGGCAGGCCGCCTTCGTCGACCACCGTGCCGTCACCGATGTCGGGCAGCGTGACGGTGTTGGGCGCATCGCCGATATCAATCGTCAGCGTGGCAGTGTCGGTGCTGCCGTCCTGATCGATGATCGTATAGGTGAACACATCGCTGACATCGCCAGGCGTGTTGTAATCGCGGGTATAGGTGTAGCTGCCATCGGCGTTGAGCGTGAGCACGCCGTATTCGCCCTGGAGCGATTCGCCCGGCAGCGCCGAACCGTCGGCATTGCTGAAGCCGGTTACGGCATCGGGGCCTTCCTCGCCTTCGGGATAATCGTCGGCACCCGATTCGTCATTGTCGAGCACATTGCCGAAGATCGGGCCAAACGTGCCGCCCGCAACCACGCCGATGTCATCGGCGGCAATCGGCGAATCGTCGATCACGATGATGGAGAGCGACGCGCTCGCCTCGTCGCCGTCGGTATCGCGCACGGTGGCGACGAAGAAGCCATCGGCCTCGATACCCAGCGTATTGTCGGCCAGCGTATAGCTGAAGCCGATCTCGCCGGTGGCAAGGTTGATGCTGGTGATTGTCAGCGTGCCGAAGGGCGAGACGAACTCCTGCCCGATTGTGGTGATCTCCACCCCGTTGATCAGGATCGCGGAAAGCCCGTCGGGCGTCTGGAACACGATCGTGCCGCTGGTGGTTTCGGAATTGGTTTCATCGCGCGTTCCGGGGGGTTCGGTCGGGCCCTCGCCGCGTTCAGGCAATCCGTCCTCGTCAACCGTGGCGATGGCGTTTTCGACGCCGACCGGATTGTCGGGAGTGATGATGACGATCTCGGGTTCCTCGTCCACCAGATCGGGAATGATCTCTTCTTCCTCGGGGACCGGCAGGCCGAGTTCGGTATAGGGAAGCAGGTCGCCCAGATCGAAGGGATCCTGGATCGCGCCTTCGTCCTCCAGGAAGTTGCCGCCCGAGCTGCCGGGGGACTGCGCCGGTCCGGCTTCGGGATCGATGCCGTTCAGAAGGTCGGCAACGGTTGCGGGCGGGATCGCCACGCCGTCGATCACGATCTGCGGCACGATGATCGCGCCATCGGGGATGACCAGAACGGTGCCATCGGCCAGGTTGATCACCAGATCGCGGCCCTGGACGGTGATGTCCTGCGGCGACACGCCTGCGGGCAGAGTGACGGCGCCATTGGCATCGACGTTGAGAATTCGCGCGCCGGGCGCAAACCTCGCGGCCACGTCCTGCATCAGGCCCGAACCCGCATCGAATTCCTGGACTGCACCGTTGTCGGCGTCAAATCCGCCGAGCTTGCCACCTTCGAAATCTACCATTTTACCGCCCCTTGGCTCCGGATCGAAAATCGATCAGTTGGACACGACAGGGATGGTAAACGGACGCACTGCCCGATTTTAACGGAACCACTCTGGCACCGCCCTAACCCCATCATGCGCCCGTTGTAGTTATCTCGCAATTAGTGCGAATCGACTCACACCGTTGCGCTTTGTTAGCCCAAGAAGAACAGTGAATCACCTTGGTTGCAAGCCCGGTAACCATGTTGGGTCGATGCCCGGTCGGCGCAAAACTGCGTTTTTATGGCGTTTTCGGGCGAGATGCCCAGCCGACGTCCCAATGCGGCACACACTGGGCGGGCTGATTAACAGACTTACGGCGGGTTAGCTGGGGTTTGACGGGTAGTCCCCTCTCCCCCGCGGGGGAGAGGATAGCGCAGCTTGCTCCGTCAGGAGCTAGCGGAGCTTGGAGAGGGGGGCTGCAACGCCGTGAGGGAAGAGGCCCAAGAGCCCCACCCCCAACCCCCTCCCCTGAAGAGGAGGGGGCTTTGATCGGCACTCTCCCCTCCCCGCGGGGAGGGGCCGGCGGTGGGGGTACGCACGCTGTATGGGAAGAGAGGCCCTCTCCCTTCTGCAAACCTCGTCATGCTGAACTCGTTTCAGCATCCATCGAGCCTCCGCAAACCGCCGCGCATGGGGAAAAATGGACCCTGGAAGCGAAGCTGGCCAAAGGTCAAACAAGTTCAGGGTGACGACCTGGTTATTGTTGGCGCTTGTTTCTGGATTGCCGCGTCGCTGCGCTCCTCGGAATGACGAGGGGGCATCCCCCGATTCGCGGCTTATCGCGCGGGCCTTGTATCAACGCGACAACTCCTGCCCGCAGCCGGATTTGATTCGTGCCCACAGGTGCGCCTGTAAGGCCACATGTTAACCGCGTTTATTATCGTTCAGCGGCTATAAACCGCTATTTTACCGAGTTATTTTTTCGGAGGCGCTTTTGCGTTGACCGGTAAACGTTAATGGCCGAGACTTACTGCGTTCCTAGAGGAATCAGCGTGATGACCGGCGTGACGCCGGCATAACATAACGGGGTCGCGCCGGTTCCATACTTACCCCTCTAAGGAACATGGCCAGACGGAAATAGAAGCCGGGGCCATTCTCGAACGGCATGGTTACTTAGACCAGTCCCATGCCATTTTTGATGGGGTAATTGACATGACTTTTTTCAAAAACTTTCTTCGTGACGAAGCGGGCGCATCGGCGGCCGAATATGCCCTGATCCTGGCGATCGTGGGTGCGGCGATTGCTGCTGCCATGGTCGCGCTCGGCAACGCAATCGATGACAGAATCGATACTGCAACCACTGAAATCGGTGGCACTGCTGACCCAGGGAATCTCTAAATGATTGGGAGGGGCGCAGCAATGCGCCCCTTTCTACCCAGTTTCACGGGGGTTTTCTTGAATTCGGGCTTAGGGGGTGGTCATGCAACAACGCAATCTCATCATCATCGGGGTGGCCGTCCTGATCGGCCTTCTGGCCGTTTATCTCGCCAACAACTATTTCAGCAGCCAGCAGGAACGGCAGGACCGGGAGGCCGCGCAGGCGCAGATGGCGCAGATCGTGGTCGCCACGCAGCCGATGCAGTTCGGCACCGCGCTGGGCAGTACCAACCTGCGGCTGGCCAACTGGCCGACCAATTCGGTGCCGCAGGGCGCCTTCGTCTCTGTTGAAGAGGCAATGCGGGGCGGGCGCGTGGCGCTGCGCCCCATCGCCGTGGGCGAACCCATTCTGGCTGACAAGGTCAGCGGTGAAGGTGGGCGCGCCACGCTGGCATCGATCATTCCAGAGGAACTGCGCGCCGTATCCATCCCCGTGAACCAGGTTTCCGGCGTGGCCGGTTTCGTGCGCGCGGGCGACGTGGTGGACGTAATGCTGACGCGGCAGATCCCCGGCGAGGGATCGACACAAGCAGACAAGATGACCACGGTGGTGCTCGAAAACGTCTATGTCCTCGCCATCGATCAGGTGGCGAACGAGAACGAGACAGAGCCCAAGGTTGGGCAGACCGCCACCGTGCAGACCGATACCGTCGGCGCGCAGAAGCTGGCGCTGGCGCGCGAAGTAGGCGCATTGAGCCTGATGCTGCGCAATGTCGAAAACCAGGCGGTGGGCGGAACGCGCACCGTGACGGTGGCCGATCTGGGCGGCGCGGGGCTGTATATTCCCGCGAAGGACCGCACTGCCGCTTCGGCAGCAGCGCCGCCGCAGGTGAACACGGCAGGCGCCCCGGTGCGCCGCGCGCCATCCGGCCCGACCATGTCGATCGTGCGCGGGGTCGAACCGACAACCTACGAAGTCAAGCGCAAGGGGGGGTATTGAGATGCGCAGCAACCTGAAAATCCTGGGTGCAGCCACCGCCATTGCGCTGATGCCGCTGGCCGCTGCCCCTGCCCTGGCGCAGGACGGTGAAGTATCGATCCACGCCGGTTCGATCGAGGTGCCGGTCAACAAGAGCCAGGTCATCACCGCCGACCGTTCGATTTCGCGCGCAATGATCGGCAATGACGAGATTGCCGACATCTTCCCGATATCGGACCGGTCGGTCTATGTGCTGGGCAAGAAGTTCGGCACCACCAGCCTCACGCTGTATGACAAGGCCAACAATGTGATGGCGGTGATGGACGTGGCGGTTGGCCCCGACGTGATCGGCCTGCGCGAACAGGTGGCCGTGCTGATGCCCGATGAACGCATCGACGCGCGCATTTCCAACGAATCGATCGTGCTGAGCGGATCGGTGAGCAATGCCGGCGCGGCGGACCGCGCGATGCAGCTCGCCCGCGCCTATGCTGGGGACAAGGTGGTGAACCTGCTCTCGCTCGGCGGCAGCCAGCAGGTGATGCTGGAAGTGCGCTTTGCCGAGGTAAACCGGCAGGTGGGCAAGGATCTGGGCGTTTCGTCGTTCTTCAGTTCGCAAGGCGGCAGGTTCCAGGGCGCGATCGGCAGCGGTGCATCGGTTACGCCGGGCGTGGACGGCACGGGCGTGATCGGGCTCGATTCGATCACCAATTCCTTCGGCATATTCGCCCGCAGTTTTGGCGATGTGCTGGGCCTCAATATCGATGCCGTGCTCGACACGCTCGAAGAAAAGGGCATGTCCAAGACGCTGGCCGAACCGACGCTGATCGCGCTTTCGGGCGAGCGGGCTTCGTTCCTTGCCGGCGGCGAGTTCCCGATCCCCGTGCTTCAGGGCAATGGCGGGCAGGGAACGGGCGCGGCGGGCGGCGGCAACACCGGGATCACGGTGGAGTTCAAGCCGTTTGGCGTCAGCCTGGGCTTCACCCCCACCGTGCTGGCCGACAACACGATCAACCTGCTGGTCGAACCCGAGGTGAGCGCGATCGATCCGACCGCATCGATCACCGTGGGTGGCCTCACCATCCCCGGCCTTTCGACGCGGCGCGCGAGCACCGTGCTGGAGCTGCGCGACGGTGAAAGCTTTGCCATCGCCGGGCTGATCCAGCAGGATTTCAAGACCACGGTGCAGCAGGTGCCGCTGCTCGGCTCGCTGCCGATCATCGGATCGCTGTTCCGCTCGTCAAGCTTCCAGAAGGGCGAGACGGAATTGCTGATCGTGGTCACGCCGCGGCTGGTGCAGCCGATCCGGCCGGAACAGGTGCGCCTGCCGACCGACCGGGTGCGCGATCCGGTGCAGGCCGATGTGCTGCTGAACGGCACGGCCTATCGCACCGATCCGGTCGAACCAAACGGTTCGGTCCCCACGGCAAGCGACACCGCCCGTGATGGGGCAGCGAACAAGGGTGAGGAAAAGGGAGACGATTATGACTACTAGGCTTCGCATCTCCGCAATTCTTGCGCTTGGCATGGTGGCCAGTGGTTGCACCACGATCGAGGACAAGGAATTCCTCGGTTATAAGGACCCCGGCTTCGGCGAGGCCAACCGGGCGACTTTCGCCGCGATGGTGATCAACCCCGATCCGCGCTATGATACGCCGATCCCCGCCACGAGCGCGGAGCACGCGGCGCAGGCGATCGATCGTTATCGCACCGACAAGGTCAAGGTGCCCGAACGGGTGACCACGACCGAGAGCATCAGCGACAATTAAGCTTACAAGGATGGGCAATCATGCGACGGGCAAAGGATAGAAGGTTCTGGAGCGATCAGAGCGGCGCGGTTGCCGCCACCTACGCCCTTGCCATCATCCCGCTCGTCGCCATCCTGGGCCTCGCCTTCGATTATGCCCGGGTAGTGGGCATGGACAGCGAGTTGCAGGCCGCCGCCGATCAGGCAGCGCTGGCGGGCGCGACGCAGCTGACCCGCTCTGCCGGATCGATGGAGCGGGCCGTCGCCGCGATCCAGGGCGGGCTGGTTTCCAATTCCACGCTGCTGTCCAACGATGGCGCGGGCGGCACCGTGGCGATCACCGATGCCAATGTGCAGATCGTGTTCTACGACACCAAGGCCGATGCCGAGGCCGGGACCAACCCGATTGCCTCGACCGAAACCGGCCGTTTTTCCGAAGCCGGGTTCGTGCAGGTGACGGTGGATACGCGCGCGGCCAATTATGCGTTCACGCCCATCGTGGGCGCCCTGCAGGGCCAACTCGCGGCATCGGCGGTGGCAGGGGTCGGTTCGGCGCTGTGCCGCATTCCCCCGCTGATGATCTGCAATCCCGATGAGGATTCGCCCGCCAATTCGGGCGTGGCCAACCCGGATTTCGATGCCGCATCGCGGGTCGGGTTCGGCCTGCTGGCCAAGCCGGGCGGCGGCAGCCAGTGGACGCCGGGCAATTACGGCTATCTCGATCTGGGTGCCAATGGTGCGGTTGGCGTGCGCCAGGCGCTGGGGTGGGACGGCCCGCCGGGACAGTGCCTTTCGCAATCGGGCGTCGATACCGACGAGCCTGCCGAAGTCGATACGCAGACCGGCAATATCGCCAGCGGCCCGCAGGCGATCAACACGCGCTTCGACATTTACGAAGCGCAGGGCTGCGTGAATGGCGGCACCTGCTCGCCCGCGCTCAATTCGCGCAAGGACATGATGCGCGCGGTCGATGCGACGCCCAGCACGGGCAATTCCTGCAGCATCCACAACACCGGCTGGCAGGCGCCGACCAACCCCTATTATCCGACCGATGCCACGGTCGATTATACCGCTCCGATCGGTTCGATGGGCCATCCGCGCGATAAATGCCATGCGGTGCGCGATGGTGATCCAGGCAATTGCCGCAACAACCCGTTCGGTGATGGCAATTGGGACCGCAACGCCTATTTCGCCACGCATTTTCCGGTCGGCTTCAATCCGGGCGTGATCCCGAAGGACCCGAATGCGCCCAATCCAGGCGCGCCGCTTACCCGGCACGAAGTCTATACCTGGGAAGAAGCCAACCAGAATACCGCGCTGGTAGACACCCCTGCCGGGGCCACTGGTAGCCAGCTGACCACGCGCAACCGCCCCGTCTGCGGTCCGCAGGCATATGGCTGGAACGCGGCCAGCGCGCCGGTCGATCGCCGGCGGATGACGGTGGCGGTGATCAACTGCAACCAGCACGACGTCAAAGGCAATTCCAAGGATGTGCCGGTGCGGCGCTGGGTCGATATCTTCCTCGTCCAGCCCTCGGTCGATCGCGGGCCGGGCAATACCTATACGCGCAAGGACGAGATCTATGTCGAGATCATCGGCGAGACCGACATCTCGCGCTCGGGCGCGCCGATCGGCCCGCTGATCCGCCGCGATGTGCCCTATCTGGTGAAATGACCGTGGCGCGCCGTTTCCTCAACTGCACCAGTGGTGCCGCCGCCGCCGAGATGGCGCTGATCCTGCCGCTGGCGGTGCTGATGCTGTTCACCACGCTGGAGGCGGGGCACTGGATGTATGCCCAGCACCAGGTGGTCAAGGGGCTGCGCGACGGCGCGCGCTATGCCGCGCGGCAGAGCTTCGACGATGTGAATTGCAGGGGCGGCAGCCCGACGATCTCCAATTCCGTCATCGACGCAACCAGGGAAATCACCCGCACGGGCCAGCTTTCGGGCGGCAACCCGCGCGTTGCCGGCTGGGATGCGGCGGACATCACCGTTACCGCGACCTGCCCGGTCAGCGCCGAGGCACAGACCGGCATTTTCGATGCGGGCGAGCCTGCGCCGCAGGTCAATGTCTCGACCACGACCGCCTACAATTCGCTGTTCAACGGGCTGGGCGTGATCACCGACAGCGTCAATCTGGTGGGCGAGCAGCAGGCCGTGGTGATGGGGATATGACCATGCGCAGCAACCTCTCCCAATTCCTGCGCGACGAGCGCGGCGCAGCGGCGGAATTCGTGCTGGTACTGCCGCTGCTGCTGATTTTCGTGCTCGGCACGATCGATGTCGGGCTTTACGCCTGGCGGCTCAACCAGGCTGAAAAGGCGACGCAGATGGGCGCGCGCTGGGCCGTGGTAACCGCGCCGCTGGCTGACGAAATCGCCAGCACCAGTTATGTCAATGCCAACGTCGGCGGCACGCTGATTACACAGGGTGACCGCGTTCCGGCGGGCGCGCTGGGCGTATTGAGCTGCACCAGCTCGGGGTGCACCTGCACCGCGAATCCCTGCCCCGGCACGACCTTCAATTCACCCGCCTTCAACGCGTTGGCAGGCACGATGCGCAGGGTGCTGCCCGCGATCGAGGACGATGACATCGTGGTCGAATATCGCGGATCTGGGCTTGGCTTTGCGGGCGATCCCAACAGCCCGGATATCGCCCCGATCATCACCGTGCGGCTGGTCGATATGACTTTCACACCGATAACGCTGGTCCTGTTCGGCGCCAGCGTCGGACTCCCCGATTTCGCCTATTCGCTGACTGCGGAAGACGCAGAAGGCAACCAGGCATTCTTTTGAGACGAGGCATGATGGGAAGGATAGACAACATTTCCGGAGCGCAAAACAACAGCGCGGTCGACCTGCCAAAGGGCGTGCACCTGGTTGCGGGGCCGCAAACGCTCGAGGCGATTGCCGGGCTCGGCCGCAGCGTCAGGGCGATCCCCTGCGGCATCGAGAGCCCGCTGCCTCTGGGCGAGCTTTCGGGTGCCTCGATCGTGGTGATCGAGGTCGATCCGCATTCGCGCAACTCGCTCGAGCGGGTTGACCTCTTGCGCAGCCAGCTCCCGGCAGTGCCGGTGATTGCCGGGCTCGCCGATGTCGATATCGCCACTTCGCGGCAATTGCTGCGGCGCGGCGTAAGCGACATCGTCGCCCTGCCCTTTGCGATCGACGAGTTGGTCACCGCAATCTGCGATACGGCCGAGCAGACCGCTTCGGAAGTCACCGCCCAGGCCAGGCTCGCCCCGTTCATCGCGGTGCTCAAGACCATCGGCGGTTCGGGCGCGACCACCGTGGCAACGCACCTTGCCGCGCAGATGGCGCATGACATGGGCGATCATGCCCGCGCCTGCGTGATCGATCTCGACCTGCAAACCGGTGATGTCGCCTCGTACATGGGGTGCAGCCCGCGCCTGACGCTGACCGAGCTCATGGATGCGGGCGGCAGGCTGGATGACGAACTGATCCGATCGGTCGCATGCGACAGCAAGAAGCGTGTCGATGTGATTGCGGCCCCTGCGGAAATCGTGCCGATCGAGGATGTCGATTTCGAACAGCTGATGCGCATCGTCACCGCCGCGCGGCGGCTTTATGACGTGGTCGTCGTCGATCTTCCTGCGAGCTTCACCAACTGGTCGCTTTCGACGGTGTTCGCGGCCGACCAGACCCTGCTGGTCAGCACGCTTACGCTGCCGAGCCTGCGCCATGCCAAGCGCCAGCTCGATTTCATGCTCTCCATGGGCATTGCCCGCAGCGCGATCCAGATCGTGCTCAACCGGGTGGAGATGAAGCTGTTCAAATCGATCGATGCGGGCGATGCCGCCAGAGTGCTTCGGCATCCGGTGCTGGCCACGATCTGCAACGATTATAAGCTGCTGAACAATGCCCAGGACGAAGGCGAGCTGGTCGGTGAAATCCAGCGCAAGTGCAGGTTCGTGAAGGAGATCGCCGTTCTGTCGGAATCGCTGGCCGCAAGGCTGGAGGAGACCCGCTGAGATGTGGAAGATCAAGCGCCCCGAAGCCGAGCCAGTACCGGAGGAAGCCGCGCCGCCGGCCCACGCCGTGATCCGCGAGGACGAGGCAAGCATCATAGCCTCGCTCCATCCCCACATCTCGCAGCGCGAGGAAAAGCTGCTGCAACTGCGCATGGCGATCCACCAGGCCTTGCTCGACAAGATCAACCTGTCGATGCTCGACAAGCTGCCGGAAGAGCAGATCCGCGCTGAAATCACCGGCATCCTTCCCGAACTGCTGGCCAGTTTCGACCAACCGCTCAACCGCGAGGAACGTGCCAACCTCGTCACCGAGGTGATGAACGAATTGCTGGGCCTTGGCCCGCTCGAGCCCCTGCTCAAGGACGAATCTATCACCGACATCCTGGTCAATGGCTGCAACACCGTTTTTGTCGAACGCGGCGGCGTGCTCGAACGCGTGAGCACCCGCTTCCAGGACGAACGGCATCTGATGCGGATCATCCAGAAGATCGTCAGTGCGGTGGGCCGCCGGATCGACGAAAGCTCGCCTTTCGTCGATGCGCGCCTGGCCGACGGTTCGCGCGTCAACGCCATCGTCGCGCCGCTGGCGCTCGACGGGTCGCTGCTCTCGATCCGCAAGTTCGCCAAAGTGCCGATCAGCATGCAGAAGCTGATCGATCTGGGTTCGGTCCCCGAGGCGATGGCCGAAGTGCTCCAGGCGATCGTGCGTTCACGCCGCAACGTGCTGATCTCGGGCGGCACGGGCTCGGGCAAGACCACCATGCTCAATGCGCTATCGTCGTTCATCGACGAGCGCGAACGGATCGTCACGATCGAGGATTCGGCCGAACTGCAATTGCAGCAGACGCACGTCGCCCGGCTCGAAACGCGCCCGCCCAACATCGAAGGGCGCGGCGAGGTGAGCCAGCGTGATCTGGTCAAGAACGCGCTGCGCATGCGGCCTGACCGCATCATCGTGGGTGAGGTTCGCGCCGGCGAGGCGTTCGACATGCTCCAGGCGATGAACACCGGCCATGATGGATCGATGACTACGGTACACGCAAATTCCTCGCGCGATTCGCTCTCGCGTATCGAACAGATGATCGGGATGAGCGGGATCGACATGCCGCAGCGCGCGGCGCGCGCGCAGATCGCCTCGGCGATCAACGTCGTGCTCCAGGTCTCGCGCCTCAGCGACGGGCGCCGCAAGGTCACCAGCCTGTCGGAAATCACCGGTATGGAGGGCGAAACCATCACCATGCAGGAAATCTTCCGCTTCAAGCAGTCCGGGGTGGACGAACACCAGCAGGTCATCGGCCAGTTCGAGGCTACAGGTATCCGCCCCAAGTTCCTGCTCGATGCCGAGGCGCACGGGGTCAGGCTTCCCGCCGAGCTGTTCCGGCCCGACGTGCGGATCGGATAGATCATGACCGTAGAGATCGTCCGCATATTCATTCTTTTGGCGATCTTCGGGGCGGTGTTCCTGCTCGTCCAGGTGACGGGCAGCAGCGTCGCCCGGCGCCAGAGCCACCGCGGCGCGATCAACCGCCGCTTGCGACTGATCGCTGCCGGGCACGACCGCGAGGTGGTGATTGGCAAGCTGATCAAGAACCGTCCGCGCGGCAGCGGCGAACTGCCCGACTGGCTTTCTGCCGCGGGCGCCCGTTTCGAAAAGACGATCTTCGCCGCCAACCTGCCCTTCTCGTTCTGGCAGATCATGGTCTTCATGGCGCTGGGCAGCGTGGCGCTGTTCCTGATCACGCTTCTGGCTCTCGCGTTCACCGGTTCGGGCCTCAACTTCGGGACATTCTTCCTTGTCGCCCTGTTCAGCATTGCGGGCGCCGTCGGCCTGCCGCTGCTGGTCATCAGCCGCATGGCGCAATCCCGGCGCAAGAAGATGGAGCACCAGTTCCCCGTGGCGCTCGACATCTTCGTGCGGGCGCTGCGTTCGGGCCATCCGATCGCATCTGCGATCGACCTGCTGACCAAGGAGATGGAGGATCCGATCGGCTCCGAATTCGGCCTGATCAGCGACGAGGTCGCCTATGGCGCGAACCTGATCGGCGCGCTCGAACACCTGGCCGAGCGTTGGGACCTTGAGGACATGCGCATGTTCGTCGTCTCGCTCAGCGTGCAGAGCCAGACCGGCGGCAACCTCGCCGAAATTCTCGAAAATATCTCCAAGGTCATTCGTGACCGGCACCAGATGTTCCTGAAGGTCCGCGCGCTCTCCTCGGAAGGGCGGATGACGGGCTGGATGCTGACCGTATTGCCGGTGCTGACCTTCGTTTCGATCTTCGCCTCAACCCCCAGCTACTATCTCGACAGCGCCGAAGACCCGATCTTCATCTACAGCGCGATCAGTCTGGCGGTGATGTATTGCATCGGCGTGTGGGTCATCCGCCGCCTGGTGGACCTGAAGGTGTAGGATGATCGAACTTGCGCTCTCCAACTGGGTCGTCCGTGCGCTGATCCTGGTCGGCATCTTCGCATTGGTGGCGCTGATCGTGTTCGCGGTGAGCAACACGGCAACGCGGCGGCTGCGCGTGGGCCGCGAGCTTGCGCGGCTGGGCGGCGAAGTCGATGGCAAAACCGCCGAAACGCTGACCCGGCAACGCACCGAAGGCGTTTGGGCCAAGATGGTCAATCGGATCGAGGCCGGCGGGCTCGATCTTGGCGACACCGCCGAGAGCGAGATCGCCAAGCTGATGCGATCGGCTGGCTACATGTCGGCAACGGCCCCACGGGTTTACACACTGGTCCGGCTGATCCTGATCTTCGCGTTCCCCGGGCTTTACATCCTGCTGGCACTTTCGCAGCCCGAAATGCCCTCGATGGGAAGGCTCTATTTCGTCTGTGCGATCCTGGCGGTGCTGGGGCTGTATGGGCCCAACCTGTTCGTCCGCGCCAAGGCCGACAGGCGGCGACAGGAAATCATCAACGGCTTTCCCGATTGCCTGGACCTGATGCTCGTCTGCGTCGAGGCGGGGCTTGGTCTTGAATCCGCGCTCGACCGCGTTGGCCGCGAGATGGCGCTGTCGCATCCGCGAATTGCTACGCTGCTGACCGAGACGACGCTGCTGATGCGCGCCGGTGCCAACCGCGAGGATGCCATGCGCAAGCTCGCCGACCGGGCCAGCGTCGATGAAATCCGATCGTTCACAACCCTGCTGATCCAGTCGGACAAGCTGGGAACCAGCCTTGCTACCACGCTCAGGGTCTATGCGTCCGAAATGCGCGAGGCCCGCCGCCTGCGCGCCGAGGAAAAGGCGCACCGCCTGCCGGTGCTGATCTCGATCCCCCTGGTTGTTTTCATGCTGCCGGCGATGATCGGCGTGCTCACCCTTCCCGCAATCATTCTGGCAATTCGCCAGGTCGTTCCTGCACTTACAGGAGGTTGAATCATGACTGCAAGATCACTGCTTCGTGCCGCAAGCTGCATTGCCGTGGCAATTTCGCTTTCGGGCTGCCAGAGCTTCGTCTCGGCGCTCGGCTTCGGGCCGAAGGATGGCCCCAAGCGTGCGGAGGCATCCGTGCCGGTTTTCGGGGACGAGGAGCTTGAGAAGGGCCGCGTGGCGCTGCGCGCGGGTTATCCGGCCAATGCAATCCAGCAGTTTCGCATGGCTGCGCTCAATCCCGACTCTGCGGCGGAGGCCTATAACGGTCTGGGGGTCGCCTACGCCAGGCTTGGCCGGGCGGACCTGGCCGAACGCTATTTCAAGATGGCGTTGAGCATGGATGGCAGCAATCAGCGCTTTGCCGCCAATCTTGAGCGCTTCTACAATTCGCCGCTGGCCAATTCGTCGCGCGCGCTGGCCATGCGCGAGCAGGAGGTTGAGGCCGCCGTGGCCAGGGTTGTCGATGCCGCGCAGCAGCAGGGCCTGCTCGAAGCTGCACCTGCCCCGCAGGCCGAGAGGCGCGGAGCGGTTA
>LOEX01000027.1 GCA_001516125.1 Sphingomonadales bacterium BRH_c42 | reverse complement strand
CAATTCCGCGATGCTGGCTGTCGGGGACGATGCTTTCGGTCATGCTTGCTCCCTAGCGTCGCCTGCGACTAGTGGAAAGGCATGGCACCCGGACATCATCCGCGTCAGCCCGCCTGGCCCCCGCGCAGCGCGCCGCGCTTGTTTGTCGAGCAGGTGCTCGAACAGGGTGCGCGGGTCGTGATCGAAGGCAATCAGGCGCATTACCTGGCGCGCGTGATGCGAGTCGCCGCTGGCGACGGCGTGGTGCTGTGCGACGATGCGACTGGCGAGTGGGCGGCGCGGGTCGAAACGACCGGCAAGCGCGAAGTCATGCTGGAGGTAGCCGCGCAGATGCGCCCGCGCGAGGAGGTTCCCGATTTCTGGCTATGCCCGGCACTGCTCAAGAAGGATCGCTTCGATCTGGTGCTGGAAAAGGCGACCGAACTGGGCGCGGCGCAAATCAGGCCGGTAATCATGCGGCGCTGCGTGGCCGACAGGCTCAATCTTGACCGCGCGCGGGCGATCACGACCGAGGCAGCCGAGCAGTGCGCGCGCACCGCGCTGCCCCGGATGGCGGAACCCATGCGCTTCGAATCGCTGCTGCGCGATTGGCCGGACGATCGCGTGATCTTCTTTGCCGACGAGAATGGCGGCGAACCTGCGTCAGTCGCATTCGCCCGCCAGAACGGCCCCGCGGCATTGCTGATCGGTCCCGAAGGCGGGATCGATCCTGCCGAGCGCGAACTTCTCATCGCCCACCCCAGGGCTCGCGCGATCTCGCTCGGTCCGCGCATCCTGCGCGGCGAAACGGCGGCCATCGCCGGGCTGGCCGTGTGGATGAGTACGCGCGGTGACTGGGCTGGTTGAACCGGCTCGCAGATTGCGCTTTCCTCGCTGCACCCAGTTGCGTAAGGCAACCGATATGAGCACCCGTGAGTCCAGCGGATCGGACGATCCCATCATCGAACATCGCGATCAACTGGTGGCCCCAATGGCCGAGGGCGAGAAGCCCAAGGATCGCTGGCGCATGGGAACCGAGCATGAAAAGCTGGTGTTCTGCCGCAAGACCCTGCGCGCACCTTCTTACGAAGAACCTTGCGGTATCCGCGATATCCTGCTGAACTTGCAGCGGTTTGGCTGGGAGCCGGTGGAAGAGGGCGGCCATGTGATCGCGCTGCGCGGCAGCGATGGGGCCGTCAGCCTCGAGCCGGCCGGGCAGCTCGAGCTATCGGGTGCGCCGCTCGAAAACCTGCATCAGACCTGTGCCGAAACCGGCCGTCATCTGGAACAGGTGAAGGAAATGGGCGAGCGCTGCGGGGTCGGCTTCCTCGGCCTTGGCATGTGGCCTGACAAGCGCCGCGATGAACTGCCGATCATGCCCAAGGGCAGGTACGAGATCATGCTGCGGCACATGCCGCGCGTGGGCAACCTGGGCCTCGACATGATGCTTCGGACCTGCACTATCCAGGTCAATCTCGATTATTCGAGCGAAGCCGACATGGTGAAGAAGTTCCGTGTCGGCCTGGCGCTGCAACCGCTCGCCACCGCACTGTTCGCCAATTCGCCGTTCACCGAGGGCAAGCCCAACGGCTATCTCTCGTACCGCAGCCATATCTGGAGCGACACCGATCCGCACCGCACCGGTATGCTGCCGTTCGTGTTCGAGGATGGATTCGGCTATGAACGCTACGTCGAATACATGCTCGATGTGCCGATGTATTTCGTGTTTCGCGATGGCAGATATATCGATGCGGCGGGCCTGAGCTTCCGCGATTTCCTTAAGGGCAAGCTATCGGTTCTACCGGGCGAATTGCCGCGGGAAAGCGACTGGATCGATCATCTTTCCACCGCCTTTCCCGAAGTGCGGCTCAAGAGCTTCCTCGAAATGCGCGGGGCCGATGGCGGCCCGTGGAACCGGATATGCGCGCTGCCTGCCTTCTGGGTCGGCTTGCTCTACGATCAGGGCGCGCTCGATGCGGCGTGGGACCTGGTCAAGGACTGGTCGATGGACGAGCGCGAGACATTGCGCAGCGCGGTGCCCCGTCTGGCGCTCGATGCCCCGCTGCCGCGAGGCGGCGCCTTGCGCGATATCGCCGGCGAAGTGCTCGCCATTGCCCGCTCAGGTCTGGCCGCGCGCGGCAGGCTCAACAGCAGCGGCGACAATGAAACGGGCTTTCTCGAACCGCTCGACGAGATCGTCGCGTCAGGCAAAGTGCCTGCGCAGCGGCTGCTCGACCAGTATCACGGCGAATGGGGCGGCGACATCACCCGCATTTACGAACACAGTTTCTGACCCCCCGGGGGGAGAGGGTGGATCAGCGCCAGGCGTTGATCCGTCCCCCGTCGTCGAGAATGTAGAGCATGTTGTCGGCAACGATCGGCGGCAGGCTGACCGGCTGGCCAAGATCGGTAAAGAGGCTGATAGAGCCTTCGCCCACGCTCACCTTGTAAACCTGACCGCGCGAACTGGCGACCCACAGCTGCCCGCCTGCCAGCACCGGACCGGTCCAGAAGATCGGACCTTCCTTGTCCTCTTCATCCTTGAAACGCTGCAACTGGGTCAGCCACCTGACCTTGCCGGTCGAACGCGCGATCGCCAGCAGCCGCGCATCGTCGGTGAGCGTGAAGATCCATTCGCCGGCGATTGCCGGGGTGGATATGCCCGCGAGGTTCAGTTCCCAGATGCGTTGCCCGGTCAAGAGGTCGTAAGCTGCCATGCGCCCACCTTGCCCCAGTGCATAGACCCGTCCCGAATCGATGATCGGATCGGCGTCGATGTCGGTCAACGCCCCGACCTCGGTCGAAATCGAAGTGCGTGCAAGCGCATCGGCCCACAGCGTCCGCCCGTTCTCGTAACGGTAGGCGCTCAGCTCGCCCGAGGAATAGCCGGCAATCACCGTTCCCTGTCCGGCAGCAGGCGCTGCCACGCCGAACACGCCGGCCTGCGTGGCCGATGCGGTTTCCTGCCAGACCAGATCGCCGCTGGCGGCATCCAGCGCAACGATCTGGTTGTCCTGCGTCATTACGAACACCTGGCCGAAGGCGATGGTGGGCGAGCCGCGCAGCGGCCCTGCCGGATGGACCTTCCATTGCTGTGCGCCGGTTCCGGCATCGAGCGCGACCACTTCGCCCACACCGTTGGTGGCATAGACCCGTCCGTCGGCGATCGAGGCACCGCCGCCGAATGCCGATGCCGACAGCTTGCTGTCCATCTCCATCCGGTGAGTCCACACGCGCGCGCCGGTCTTGGCGTCGAAGCAGTGGATCACACCGTCGGTGCCAACCGCAACCAGCCTGCCATCGCCTACCACGGGGGCCGCCGCCAGCCGCCTGCTGTTGGTCGAACCGGCTATGGTCGCGGTCCACGCCCGCGAGGGGTTCTCCGCCAAGGCCAGATGTCCGTAGGACTTCGACGCGGTGCCGCCTGCCTGCGCCCATGCGGGATTGGCCTGCGCGGACGGCAGCACCACCGAGATACTCGCCAGTGCGGGATCGACCTGTGCGCCGGTTTCGATCCGCGAGAGCACCGGCACGCGCACACCCACGGTGGGCGTCGTTTTCTTGTTTCCGCCGCCACATCCGGTCAGCGCCACCGACAGGGCTACCAGCGTCAGCAGTACGCGCGGTGAATTGGAAACCATCATCAAATCTGATCCTGTTATAATGTCATCGGGCCGCGGCGGCCCCGTTGCTTGCGGTCGTTGGCACACCCTGCGATTCGAGCAGCGCCTCCACGTCCTCGACCGCATCGACCCCAAGCAGCCCGGCCATCTGGCGCGCGCGTGTACGGATCGTTTCGGGCACTTCCTCCGACCGGGCGATTTCACCGAACAGCACTCCGGCCTGATCGCGTTGGCCGAGTTCGAGATGTGCCATCGCAACAAGCTCGCCCGCACTGCCGAACCACGGATTGCCGGGCACGGCCAGCGGCTTCAGGCGGGCGATCACATCATCGGGTTTGAGCGTGTCGAATGTTGCCGACACCCCGCGAATCGTGGCGAAATCGCGCATGGCGGGCGGCGCATTCTCGTCGGCGGAAATCCGGGCAAACAATTGGGCGGCTTCAGCGCGCTTGCCCTGCTCCATCGCCAGACCGGCCTGAAGCATCAGGGCCGAGGTTGCCGCTGCGCCATCGCCCTCTGCGGCGAGAGTTGCGGCAAGCGCCTGCGCACCGGTGACATCGCCAGATTGCAACTTGTCGAGCGTGGCAACCAGCTTTTCCGATTGCGCCTCCATCGCGGCCTCTTCGCGCGATTGCCAAAGCAGATAGCCGCCGAAAGCCAGCACACCGGCGATCAGCACCGCCAGCAGGGGGCGCCCGTAGGCCCGTGCAAAGCGTGCCAGGTCGTCCTGGCGCACGGCTTCGTCGATCTCGCGCATCAGGACTTCTTCCTGCGCGATCTGACGCTTTGCCTCCTTGTCGGCCTCCGGCTTTTCGTTATCTGGTCTTGACGCCACCTTCAGGCTCTTTCCTCTTGATTGCTGGACAATGCGCGCCGCTTTTAGGGACGGCGAACGATAACCGCAATGGCATGTGCGACCCTGTTACCCACCACTTGAACCCCGGGTTAAGCGGCGCGGGCATTCACGCCCTCATTTCGCGCCCCAGCACGCTGGAATAGAGCGCACGGAAACGTTCGATCATCGTGGACCGGTCAAACCTTGCCTCGGCCAGCATGCGGTTCTGCCGCCCGGCGTGAAGGCGGAGCGTCATGTCGCCTGCCAGTTCCGAGATTGCGCCAGCAAGGCCTGCCTCACCGGCCCGCGGACTGACAATGAACCGTGCGTTCTCCTCGCCCACCACCGCGCTCTGCGCGTGCAGGTCGGGCGCGACGATCGGCAAACCTGCCGCCATTGCCTCGGGGATGGCTGCGGGAAAGCCTGCGCGCCCGTCCGTCAGGGCGTAAATGTCGAGCAGCCGCATAAAGGCGGCACGGTCATCGATCCGGCCCGGCAGATGGACCCTGTGGCTCAGTTCCAGACGCTCGGCCTCGCGCCGGACGGCCTCGCGCGCCGGTCCCTCACCGCCGATCACCAGGTGCCAGCCATCGGCCAATCGGGATATTGCGCGGACCAGCGCGAGCAACTCGCCATCGCTTTCCATGCCGCCGATAGTACCGATCCAGCTCTCACCCTCGTGCTTGACGATACCGCGAAGTGCATCAGGCCGGGTTAGGCCAACGAACCGGCCAAGATCGACGCCGGGCCAGATCTGCGTTACCCGCCCGATCGGTTGATGCCATCGGGTGAGCGCCAGTTCCTCCAGATACTCGGTCGGGACGACGAGCCGCGCTGCCCGGCCCAACGCGATCCGCCGGTACCAGGTGCGGCGCGCGGCGAGCTCGCGAATGTGGTCTTCGCCAAAACCGTATTCGTGATGAATCAGCGGCGGCAAGCGCAACATCTGGCTGAAGGCGGTATGTGCCATGGCCGCGCCCAGCGCGCCGTAGTCATGCGTCAGCACCAGATCATACGGCGCCAGCATTTGCGCCAGCCTGAGCAGCTTGCCGGGTGAGGGCGCACCGGAAAGCGCGCGAAACCCTGTCGCAACCGTCGCCACCGTTCCGGCCAATGAAGACCCGCCGCGCGATGGCTCGGCAAACGTAACCGAGTGCTCGGCTTCTCCCGCCAGTTCCTTTGCCAGCGCCGCGACCGTTGCCGCCGCCGCGCCGCCATCATGCGCCAGGCAATGAAGGATGCGCGGTCTTGCCACCAGGCGCTGGTCAGGCAACGCGGGAAAGCAGATCGTCGATCGCGGCGCGCGCCTCCGGCTCGTCAAGGGTCGGCGCATGGCCGACGCGCGGGATGGTGACGGCCCGCATGCCGGGATGCCGTTCGCGCATCTTCGCCACCGTTTCCGCGCTCAAGAGATCGGACAGTTCGCCGCGCAGCAGCGTCAAAGGCACGCCCGCCAGCGCGTCGATCGCGGGCCATAAATCGGGCGGGACCGCTGTCGAAACATCGCGGAACGGTTCGGCGATCGTCATGTCGTAATCGAAACTGATCCGGCCATTCTGGCCCAGGACCATGTTGCGCCGGGCCATTTCCAGCCACATGTCGATGTCGTAGTCGGGAAAGGCGGTGCCCTGCACTTCCTGCAGGCTGCGAGCCGCGTGCAGCCAGGTGGGAAAGCTGCGCCCCTGCCCGACATAGCCGCCAATCCGCGCCAGACCTGCCGGATTCACTTCCGGCCCGATGTCGTTGAGCACGACGCCGGCCAGGCGACTGGCATCACGCGCCGCCATCATCATCGTCATCAACCCGCCCATTGAAGTGCCGATCGCAACGAAGCGGGTAATTCCTTGTTCGGCCAGCAGCAATTCGAGGTCGGCGACGTAGGTGGCGGGAACATAGGTCGACCAGTCGCGGGCGTATTCGCTCTCGCCGCGTCCGCGCGTTTCGGGAACGATCACACGCCAGCCGCCTGCCAGGTGCTGCGCCAGCCCGCCAAAATCGCGGGCATTGCGGGTCAGGCCATGCAGGCACAGCACAGGGGGGCGGTCATCGCGCCCCGGATAATCGCGGAAATGCAGCCTGAGCCCATCCGCGCTCATCCAGTAACGATCCTGATATGCCGTGGTCATCCGGTTGCATTCCCCCTGTTGGACAGCGCCGCTATGCCGCTTGCGCATTGCCTTTGGCAACCCCATTGGAAGCTGGTGCACACCGAACCTCAAGCAGCGGCCTACCGGCCCGATCCCGCTCTGATGGAACTGGCAGGATGGCTGGGCGACCAGGTAAGTCCGGCGAATTTCCCGCAGACGGCGATCCGCTTCCGCAATGATCGCTGGGCGCGCACCGTGGGGCTGGACCATCTGGACGACAAGGCGTGGCAGGAGCATTTCGGCCGCTTCGAGCCGCTGGAGGGCAACCTGCCGCATCCGCTCGCGCTCAGATATCACGGCCATCAGTTCCGCGTGTACAACACTGAAATCGGCGACGGACGTGGTTTTCTCTATGCGCAAATGCGTGACGGCGAGGGCCGCCTGCTCGATCTGGGCACGAAGGGTTCGGGCTTGACGCCCTACAGCCGCACCGCAGACGGGCGGCTGACGCTAAAGGGCGCAGTGCGCGAGATTCTCGCCACTGAAATGCTCGAAGCGCTGGGAGTCGATACCTCGAAGACCTTTTCGGTGATCGAAACCGGCGAAGCGCTGTGGCGCAACGACGAACCTTCGCCGACCCGCTCGGCGGTTCTGGTGCGGCTGAGCCACGGCCACATCCGCATCGGCACCTTTCAGCGGCTGCTGGCGCTGGACGAGCGCGACAACATGGAACAACTGGCCGATTATTGCCTCGCGCGTTTTCCCGGTCCGCCGCCCCCTGATGACGCGCCGGGGCGCGATGAGCCAGCAGTGATCCTGATGCACCAGGTGGTAGAGCGGCTGGCCGATCTCGCCGCCGGTTGGATGGTCGCCGGCTTCGTCCACGGCGTTCTCAATACCGATAACATGAACGTGACCGGCGAAAGCTTCGACTACGGCCCATGGCGCTGGCTGCCCCATTGGGATGCGGGCTTTACCGCTGCCTATTTCGATCAGGGAGGCCTCTACGCCTTTGGCCGACAGCCCGAGGCGCTGCACTGGAACTGCGGACAGCTGGCGGTGGCGCTGCGTCTGCTGGCCGATGCCGGGCCGCTGCTGGCGGCGCTGAACCGTTTCGGCGGGCTTTACATGGCGGCGGTCGCGCGGCGCTGGTGCT